>CAYTYD010000035.1:0-17386 GCA_964441555.1 uncultured Phycisphaeraceae bacterium
TCTGCCGGGAAATTGCGGCATATTCGTTTGATAACTCAATCTTGACGTATGTGATACGCTGCCATCATGACGTCGACACGACATCCGCTCTTGGTGCTGACCTCAGGCCTGTTGGTCCTGTGGGGATTGCTGCTCGTCATTGTGGCCGTTGCGGCTCAGTTGCTGGTGCTGCCAAGCATGAAAGAGATTGTCTCCGATTTTGGTGCTGATTCGCCTCTTGTGCAGGATGTCGGGGCCATCTCGGTGATCGTGGGGGCGATAGTACTGCTCAGCGCAATTGTCGGCACGTTGCTTTGCATTTCATCAGTTGGAGTGTTTCTCCGCAAACGTATTGCGTGGTATGTCGCTTTGGTTGTGATGTGGATGATGACGCTGCTGTCTGCATTCAGTCTTCTTGGTGCCATCTCATCGGCGGATCTCCCGGTGATAGGATCGATCTCACTTGGCCTGATTCCTTCCGCTTTGATTTTGTGTCTTCTCTACACGCGGCAGGTGCGGCCTGTCGACATCGCGATTGAAAAATCGCAATCCCGGTTGGCGATGGCCTGATTTCCCAATAGGACACGCCGACATGGTCATTTACCCATCGCACCCACCGGAATGCCGCGGAATTCAAATGGCACGGTGACCGGGCTCATTGCCAGCACCAAATCGATTTTCACCGCAGGTGTTGCCCCACCCTTTTCCACATCCGCACTGAAGGTGAATGTGGCGCGGCGAATGCCATCCGGGCCATCTTCAAAGTTCATCCCGCCAATATCGCGGCTGCGTCCATCGGCTCCGGAATAGAGCACGGATCGCACCAGCGGCACGCGCTTCTCAGTGATCTCAACGGTCATACTGACGCGACGATAACGCTCGGCATTGCCGCCTTCGCCGGGTTGCACACGCAGATTCACCTTCACACCCGGCACCAGTTCCTCTTCGCGAGATTCTGTAAGCGGAAGCGTGAAGACTTTGGATTCGCTGACCACCTCAAGTGGCACTTCGCCGCGCAGTGTGCGAATTTGCCGCGGCAGGCGTTCCGGAGCCACCGTCATCTCCAGAGATTGCCAGCTCGGGCTGGAACGCCGCGATGAACGAAGAAACGCAACGTTCTGCGGCGTGTAGTGCGATTTGGTATTGGACTTGGCCGTCAGATCAACGCCTTCATCATCGACGACTGAGGTGATGCGCATGGGGCCGGCAAGACGCGACCAACGGCCATCCTGCTCATCCTTGAGATTCAAGCGCAGCGTCATCTTCCAACCGTCGCTGCCAGCTCGAAACCCGTCTTCACTGGCAAACGTGCACATCGTTTGCGCGTGCAACGAAGCCAGATGGATTTCAAACCCATCCACCTCCACCGGCGTGGCGCGGTAGATGGTCTGCGTTTCGGTTGTGATACTGCCGGCGCCGGCGACGCCTGTCCCCGCAGTATCGGCGCTGACGGCTGGCTTGGGACTCTTGCTCGACCCTTGGTTGCTCATCGCGCAACCAGCAAGCCCCGCCAACGCGGCGGCGAGGCACACAAGAGCAACAGATGGGCGGTGAATACGAGTGGGGGCACAGGTGCGGGTGCTCATGATGTCCAGTCTACTCGTAACCTGATCGCTGGTTTCGCGGCGTGGTCTTGATGTTTCCTGAATGTGACATACCACGGGACCCGCCTTTGCGGCGCATAACTCCCGCAGGAAAGTGTGAACTTGGCGGCTGATCCCCCGTATACTTCCTGCATGCCGCGCCACCCCCGCGGCACCACACAATCCTGACCGGCCAGGGGGGCTTGGCCATGCTTGCCGCGATTCCATGTTTGAGCACGATCAAACAGTTGAAGCGCGGCATTCGGAGGTTTTTGACCATGGCAAACGGCTCCCCCAAGTGGACCAAAAAGGAACTTCTCTCTCGCCCCATCGAGCACATCGATATCACCGCGTTTGATGCCCGCCCGGTGATCACCAGCTATCGCGACATGGCGTACACCAGCCGCACGCTGGCTCAGGCCAGCGATATTTACAGCATGATGCTCAAGGACAAGGACTGCGCCGTGATCCTCACCCTCGCGGGGTCGTTGATCTCCGCTGGTCTGAAGAAGGCGATCATCACGCTGCTTGAGAACAACATGGTGGATGCGATCGTCTCCACCGGTGCCAACATCGTCGATCAGGACTTCTTCGAAGGCCTGGGCTTCAAGCACTACATCGCCCCCGGTTCCCCCGAAGCCCCCCCCGTCGATGACATGACGCTGCGCAACCTGATGATCGACCGCATCTACGACACCTACATCAACGAGGATGACCTGCGCGATTGCGATGCCCGCACGCACGAGATCTTCAACGCCTTTGAGCCCGGTGCGTACAGCAGCCGCGAATTCATCGAGGCGATGGGCGCGTACCTGGCCAACACCCCCAAGTTTGCCAAGAACGAGTCGCTGGTCAAGACCGCTTACCTCAAGCGCGTCCCCATCTTCGTCCCCGCCTTCAGCGACTGCTCGGCCGGCTTTGGCATCGTGCTGCAGCAGACCGAGGCGATCGAAGAGGGTCGTGGCCAGGTCGCCATCGATAGCGGCAAGGATTTCCGTGAACTCACCGACATCAAGCTCGCCTGCAAAGACACCGGGCTCCTCATGCTCGGCGGCGGTGTGCCCAAGAACTTTGCCCAGGACATCGTCGTCGCGGCGGAGCTCTTGAGCGAGCGCAAGGGCGGCAAGGCCCGCGGCGACATCGGCATGCACAAGTACGCCATTCAGATGACCGTCGCTGATAGCCGCGATGGCGCACTCTCTGGCTCCACACTCCGCGAGGCGTGCAGTTGGGGCAAGGTCGATATCGTGCATGAGCAGATGGTCTTTGGTGAACTCTCCGCCCTCTTCCCGCTCATGGCCAGCGATGCCTATCACCGCAAGGCGTGGAAGGGTCGCAAGGGCTTCAAGCTCGCTGACCTCTTTGAGAAGGGCAACGGCCTCCCCGCGTTCATGAACGCGACAGGGAAGAAGAAGGTTTCGCGATAAAGAAAGAGGCACTAGGCAACAGGCACTAGGCACTTGGCCCCTCGACGAAGCTCGGGGCAGGCAGTGATGAAAGCAAAGAAACAAAGAGCCCCGGGCACTTTCTAAGAAGATGCTCGGGGCTTTTCGTTGGATCACTTTCGTGACCGTGATTCTGTTGGCCGCTGGAGCGCGCGAGTAGCTGATTCAACAGCAGATGGTGGCCTGGCCCCGGCTCACCAACACTCGCTCCCTATGCAACCCCTCGCTTTCGCATTGCCTGCCGCGGTTGGTACAGAGGCCTCATTCGGGACGAGGCGTTAGGCCTTCTTACGCGGCAGGCGGGGCCAGCCGATAAATGATAGCCCGTCACATGAAACCTACAAATGCCCCGAATCTATCGCCCATCTGAGCAGTTGCTATGCCTTCAACACGGCTCATCCTGATCTTCATCATCGCGTTCTTACTGGCACTCATCTGTGCCACACTCCCCGCCGCATTGCGCTGGGAACTCTTTGGCTTCTCATCCGGCGGCCTGAATGAAACCAGCACCGTCACTGCCGAGGGACAACGCATCTACCTTCGCGTGTGGTCCGGCGGCATACGGGCCAAGGATGCGCTGAATCTCTCGATCTCGGAAGCATCGCCTGCATCCTTCACTGCCGCGACGAGTGACTCGACGGTGCCTCTTCCCCGTTTGCGCGACGACCTTCCACTACTCCTCCCCCACGACGCATGGAGCCGGATGATCGCCGAATCACGGCCCGCGGCGGGCGACTTTGTCAATCTTCAGGCGTGGGGCTTCCCCTGCCGCGCCTTGGCGGGCGGCTTTGTCAATGGCCCCACTCGCCAGATCAATTGGTATGGGGAGTTCACACGCTTTGGGCGCCAGTTCAGCGTGCCCCTCCGCCCGATCTGGAGCGGCATTCTCATCAACACCGCGTTCTACGCCGTGCTCATTCTCGTGCTGGCCTGGCTGGCCCGCGCTCTTGGACGAAGGATCACTCGCCAGCTCGGAGCCCGCCGCGCGGGGCTTTGCCCCCACTGCTGCTATGACCGCAGGGGATTGGCTACGGATGCACCGTGTCCTGAATGTGGAAAGGCCGCGAACTCAGCGGCGTGATCAACCTCTTCGTCACTCTGCCACTTCTCCTTTCTTCCTCTGATCGATCTCCGTGTCTCTGCGCCTCTGCGTTGGACCGAACAAACGAAAAGCCCCGAGCTTTCACCCGGGGCTTCGTTCTTCTCAGCACTCAGTACTCAGCACTCAGCACTCAGCACTTCTTCAATCATCCGCCTTATCACCATCCTTGATGACAAAGCGGGCCCGCAGCTTCGCCACTTCCGTCGCCAATCCCGCCTGCTTCACAGAGTCCAGCACATCGCCGAAGTTTTTGTAGGCATCGGGGGCTTCATCGATCGGGTACTGGCGGCAATTGGTCAGAATGTCCTGCTCCGCAAAGCGCGTGTCGATCTCGGTCTGGTTCAGCGTCTTGGTCGCCGCGGTGCGGCTCATCCGCCGCCCCGCACCGTGATTCACGCTGTAGCATGATTTCTCGGCACCTGGCTCTGCCACCATCACACTCGAACCATCGCGCGGGTTGCCGGGCAAGAGGATCGGGTGACCAGTGTCAAAGAATGGTGTCTCCTTGAGGGCATGGTGCCCCGCCGGGAATGCCCGCGTCGCACCCTTGCGATGCACCCATTGCACGGTGTTGTCCACCACTTCCTGCCGCGCGATGTTGTGACTGATGAAATACACCAGATCACCCTTGATGCCAGGAATCACTTCCTGAAATGCTTCCAGCACCAGCGCATTGATGAGCAGGTGATTCACCGTTGCAAAGTTGGCACCCAGGGCCAGGTCATCCAGATACGCATCGGCCTCGGGCGAACCCAGCGGGGCGTAGACCAATTGCCGGTCGTTTCCAGGCAGCGGAATATTCCATTCCTGAAACTTCTTGAGCATGCTCTTGAAGTGAATATCCGCCAACGCAGCGCCGATGCCGCGGCTGCCGCAGTGCGACAGAAACGCTACGTGCCCATCGCGCAGGCCAAAGACCTCTGCCGCGCGCTGAGCCCGCTGGTTCTTGGCCACCTCCACCACCTCGCACTCGCCAAAGTGATTTCCGCCGCCATAAGAACCAAGCTGGTTCACCTTGAAGCCAAAGTTCTCCTTAAAGACTCCCGCTTCATGCTGCTGCAAGCGTGCTTCCAGCGCACCCTGTGAGCCATCGTGCCCCACATGACACGCATCTTCGCAGCGCTTGGCCCAATGCTCAGGAATACCCAGATCATCGCACACCCACGCCGACACACCCTGCGTGAGCGCAGCCCGCCCCGCAAGCGGCGACACGGGCCGCCCCTTCTTCGCATGGCGCTGACCACGACCCGTCCCCGTGGGTGAACGATCCATGATCGCATTGATGATGGCACGCCGCGTGCGCTTGTCGGCTACCGCCTCCGCGGGCAGATCGAGCTGCAAGAGCGACATCGAGCATTTGATATCCACACCCACCGGGCCGGGATAGATGTGAGTTGGCGACACCAGCACGCTTCCGACGGGCGCGCCATAACCGCAGTGGGCATCGGGGTTCAGCACCACCTTGCTCACCCCCGGCGCACGCCGCGAATTCAGCGCCTGCTTGATACACCCTTCATCGAAAGTTGGCCGGATTGCCTCGTTACCAATCACGGTGATGGGCGACAGCTTCCCCTCATCCACCGGCAGAATGCCCGTGGCCTGACCAGTGGAAATGATGCTCTCGTAATTCATGATGCGACAACCTTCTCTCGCATGATCCAGATATCCCGGCCCATTCTCATCGACAATCGTTGACCCAGTGAGATCACCACCGCTTTCGCGGCGGGGTGGGATTCGAACCCACTCATCTGCCTCGCGGCAGATTTCGCCAATGTACACCAGATGGCATTCGATGAGAAGTAGACCAAGACAACCTGTGCGAGATCGAACACCGGAGCGACAAGGATCTAGGCCGAGAGGTTACAGTTTTGAATGTACTCCCGACAAACATTCGGACCGGTGTTCGATCCCGGACAGTGGCCGCTCGCGGCCGCGCCGGGGGTTTGAACGTGCTTACAGAACCTACTTACAGATTGATCCGCTCGATCTCTCCCACCCAGTGGTCAGGGTGCATCGTGCCGGATCCAAACTCCGCAATCATGTTGAACACCGCGTCGGAGAAGCCGCCGATGTTCAGAATGTCGCCGCGCTCATGGGCCTGAGTCGTCGAAGATGGCTGCAGGTCCAGGCACACCAATTTGGCCTTGGGGTTTCGACGTTGGAATGTTTTCCATTCCTCCATCAATCCCGTTGAGCCATTTCCCACACTCTTTCCCGCACTGTCGATCCATGACTCGTTATCCGAGACATAGATCACCAGGTCACCCTTCGCGCTTCGCCGGTTCAACTCCTTCAAAGGCAAGGAGCAATCGGTTCCCCCCGAAGGCAACGCCGCGAGCTTCACCGCCTGATCCAGCACGGTCGCATGCCGATCCACGTGGAACTCTTCCACGCGATCTGAGAACGCCAGCACCTTGGCCTGCGAGTTCTGCCGCGTGATCGTGGTTGCGATCAGTGCCGCCACATCCACGCAGCGCATCACGGTCGTCGCGCCCTTGCGGTACCCGGTGATGGGGCTCTGCATCGACCCTGACACATCCACCATCACCCACACCTGGCCTGCGGTCTTGGATACAGACATGACTGACTGCTCCATCGCCGCCTGCAACGCGTGACGCAGTGCAAAGGGCACTTCGTCGCTCAAGGACATGTACGCCGCGAGAATCTGGTAGGGCAACACCCGCGCCTTCGCCAACTCATGCGGATCCATCAGCTTCCGCGACAGATCATGCACCAGCGACGCATCCTCGAGCGCTCCGTGCCGCGCCAGCGTGTTCAGATTCATCCGCAGACCCTGCCAGGACAGGTTCCGCGCCATCTGCTTCCAGTGCCGGCGTGACAGGTTGAGCCCCGCCAACAACTCTAAAGGCACCTTGGGCGTATCCGCACCGCGGAACATCTCCGGATTCGCGCTGAAGGCCAGGTACTCCTTCACCACCTCCGGCAACTGCGCCACTTCGTACGGGCGACCGATCAACCACGCATACAACGCGGCACGCGTTGCATCCTGGGGCTTGGGGTGCACCATCTTCACGATGTCAGCCAGCGACGGGCTCTTACCCACCGATCCGGCCAGAATCTGCGCATCGCTGCGCCCTTCCAGCCACTGCTGAATGCACCGCTTGGGCAGTGTTCCCAAGCTCCGCCGACCAGTCACACCCGAACGCATGATCTGCACAAACGTCCGCAGCATGCGCGGCGAATCAATGACGCGATCAAAGATCTCCGCCATCAACCCCGGCGACACCACCGAGAGCACCGCCAGCAAGAGCGCGGGCGTGTCCTTCATGTGATTCTGCCGCGCATACAGCGCCACCCGCGCCACAAACTCCGGCTCCACACGCTGGGCCAGATCCAGCACCGCGTTCAATTGTGACTGCTCATCCGCGTAGAAGGTGCCGTTGAAGCATCCCGTCGCGGCATACTGCGCCAGCGACTGCTTGGGCGATAGCGAATACGCCACGCCACCAGCCGCATTGAATGCGTCCGTGGGCCGCGCAAAGAAACGGTTCAGCACATTGAAGAGCAACGAGTTCGCCATGACACACCTTCCTGCCGCGACAACGTGTTCGCGGCAAGACCAGTAATGCACATGCCGTGCCAAAGCTCAGAACCTTGATTTTGGATCAGAAACGGACATTCCGTACCCTTCCAGTCGCACGATCTGTATATGATAGTATATTATGGGATAAAGCTATACTATCGGATATGCTTCGCCGCCGCAAACTCGTCGCCATCTCGATGCTCGGCACCACGCTCGACAACGTCATGAACGAGCAGCGTTGGCAGCGCTGGCGACCCACGCTCTCTCTGTGTCAGCAGCCAGAACTCAAGATCGATCGCCTCGAACTCCTCTATCCGCGCTTCGCCTATCCACTCGCCGAGCGCATCACCAAAGACATCGAGCACGCGTCACCTCACACCGCCGTCCGACTCCACCAGCACGATCACACAGACCCGTGGGATTTCGAAGAGGTCTATACCAAACTGGATGACTTTGCCCGTGGCTATCGCTTCGACCCTGACAAAGAAGACTACCTCGTTCACATCACCACCGGCACGCACGTCGCCCAGATCTGTCTCTTTCTTCTGACGCAGGTCCGCCGCTTTCCCGCCAAGCTCGTCCAGACCGGGATCGATCGACCGAACAAGGGATCAAAGACCCCGGCCGACCCACGCGGGCATGCCAAAGTGATCGACCTCGATCTCTCTCGCTACAACTCCCTGGCTTCACGATTCGCTGCCGATGTGAAGTCTCGAGTCGCCGGTCTGAAGTCCGGCATCGATACCCGCAACGCCGCCTTCAATGCGTTGATCAATGACATTGAGCACGTCGCGGCACACTCTCTCGATCCTCTCCTCCTCACCGGCCCCACCGGCGCGGGCAAAAGCCAACTCGCCCGGCGCATCTACGAACTCCGCCATCACCTGCACCTCATCACCGGCCCACTCGTCGAAGTGAACTGCGCCACTCTCCGCGGCGATGGTGCCATGTCCACCCTCTTTGGCCATCGTAAAGGTGCCTTTACCGGTGCCGCGGCAGACCGTCCTGGCCTGTTGCGCGCTGCCGATGGCGGCATGCTCTTTCTCGATGAAATCGGTGAACTCGGGCTGGATGAACAGGCCATGCTCCTCCGCGCCATCGAGCACAAGACGTTTCTTCCTTTGGGTGCAGACACCGAAGTCTCGAGCTCATTCACACTCATCGCGGGCACCAATCGCGATCTCTCCGCGCGAGTCGCTTCCGGTCACTTTCGTGAAGACCTGCTGGCCCGCATCAATCTCTGGACGTTTACTCTGCCCTCTCTCGCAGACCGCCGCGAAGACATCGAGCCGAATCTGGAGTACGAACTTGAACAATTTGCCCGCAGGGCCCCGCGTGCGGTCCGATTCAATACCGAGGCACGTTCCGCATACCTCGACTTTGCCCTTTCTCCCGCGGCAACGTGGCCGGGCAACTTCCGCGACCTTTCCGCCAGTATCACGCGGCTGTGCACACTTTCCTTCAGCGGACGCATCAGCGTCGAAACCGTGCAGGGCGAGATTCAGCGTTTGCAACGCCAGTGGGCTTTCGTCCACACCGCTCCCAACGCAGTATCAACGTCATCAGTCGCGGCATTGAGTCCACGACTGGCCGAGCACTCAGCAAGCTCGGCGACAACATCTCAATCGACCTTCCAACATCTACCCGCCAACCTTGATGACTTCGACCGCGTCCAACTCGATCACGTCATCACGATCTGCCGCCAGAGTCGCTCACTCTCTGAAGCTGGCCGCACACTCTTTGCCGCATCGCGCACAAAGAAGGCGGTTCGCAACGATGCCGACCGCCTCAAAAAGTATCTTGCCCGTTTCGATCTCACATTCGAAGCACTGTGATCAGCTTCAACAAGGCGTGGAAAACGCCGCGACAAAGTCCAGGTAATCAAAGAAGTCGATCATGGTGTCGCCGTTGAAATCAGGTCCCGGCCCGTCGCCGCTGAATGCAGAAACAAACTCCAAATAATCAAAGAAGTCCAAGTGCCCGCAATCGTTGAAGTTCTTGTCTCGGCGTGACAGGTTTGTCGAACCGCCGCCACCAAGTCCGCTCACATCCGTCGCGGATTGGTTGTACCGGCTCGAGTCCGGGGCCTTGATCGCCAGCATCTTGCTCGGTCCCTGCACCGGACACGCACCTTGTGACGACACGATGCACCAATACGTCCCCGCATCACTGGCCGTGAGTGACTGAATGACCAACGGATCCGTCGTGGCATTCGTGATCACTGATCCGCCCGGCTGTGTGCCGCTTTGGATCAACACGCCATTGCGATACCAGCGATAGATCAGCGCGGTGCCGCTCGTCGCTCCGCCCGCTCCATAACTGGTGAAAGTCACATTGTCACTTGGGCGCCCGATTGCCGTCGTGACACTTCCTGTCACGGTCGGGCACGTCAAACCCCGCACCACATACCCCACCGATTGGCCACCGAAGAATCCATAACCGCCGAAAGCCGTGCCGCTGTGATCGACTGCGTAGCAGTCAAGCAATTGCCACCCAGCCAGGTTCACTCCCCGGGCTGTCAGGTGCGAAGCCAAATCGACAGTGCCCATCGCTTCGCTGTGCACAAACGCGCCCAATCCGATCGAACCATTTCCCTGTCCAACCACCAACGCACCATCACCGCTGATGCTTCGTGGCCTCAATACCGTTCCCGTCGGCATGAATGGCAGATCCACCATTCCCGTCGCCGCAGTCCACTTGAATCCGCGCTCGTTGCCATTACTCCACAATCCCGCGGCGGTCGTTCCCGTGTCACTCACACTCCGCGCTGTCGCCGAGGTCTGCCCCGGCAAACTTCCCAAACTCACCATCCCCGTTCCACTCGTCCAACGAAATGCAAGTACGCCGCTCGCGCCCACGATCGTGGTGCCATCGCCGCTGATCGCATTCGCGCTGCTGGATGGCTGACCCGGAATCACGCCCAGGTTCAGGACCACTGTCGGGTGAGAATCTTCCCAAAGAAATGCCCGCGCCGTCGCGCCGATGCCGCTGGTTCCCACCACACGCGATCCGCCGAAGTTGATGCCACGTGCCGTCGCAAAGCTCGTTCCCGGAATCAGTGGCAGCACTTGATACCCAGCCGAGTTCGACCAACGAAATGCTCGTGTGCTTCCAGCCGAATCGCCATAACCCGCGATGACATTGCCACTGGCGCTGATCGCTTGGCCGTAGGTGCTTGTCGCACCAGTCGGCAACAATCCCATGTTTTGCATCTTGCCCGACTGCAACCAACGCAACGTCATATCGCGATTAGACGCGTCATTGCTATATCCCGTCGCGCCCACACCACCATTGCCGATCGCATACACCACCGAGCTTCCGCCGCCCGGAAAGACGCCAACGCTGGTGATCGATTGGGCTGCGGCGCCTCCCACGCACAGCAGCCACGCCGCTGAAACGCACACGTGCGCCGCACACCCAATCGATCTCACAGCACCGGACGCCATTGAGCAACCTTTCACTCGAAAATCCATTGCGAGCAAACAGCCTCAGCAGCGCTTCGCCCGCAAGACCACAACCCAACCGAGACTTGCCAGAAACGATGCCCACCTTGCAACGCCAACTGCAAATACCCAAAGAAATTGTGCGCGGAACTCACAAGTTTCAGAAATCTCATCTGGATGTCTGGAAACAAAGGTATTCTCGGACTATGCCCATCGATCCCTTCCACCTTGATCCCGATCGACACAAACCCAAGGTGGTGGAAAAGGCCCCGCTCTTTCACGTCTTGCACATGGTCGCGATGGTCATCGTCATCATCGCCGGTCTCGCCGCGGCATGGGTGTGGGGCGACCTCGCTCCGTCGCTGATCTACATCAAAGTACTTGCCGGAATACTGGGACTGATCTTCCTGTGGCGACTCAAAGAAGGGTGGAATTCCGACGGCATCGTCGGCCTGTGGTACGCCTGGCATCAGCCCTGGGGTAGTTCATTCGCAGGCGATGATCCAGGGCCGCGCAATCAAGACCCGCTCACATCCGCCATCTGGTGGACCGGCATGGGCCTCATCATCTGCATCGTCGCAGTCGTGCTCAAATTGTGGTTGCAGTAATCTTCACCTGAACATCTGCGAAGCAGTTGGATTGCTCGCGTAACGCCGCTCATAGCCCGTGATGGACATGAAATTGGCAAAGCGGTGCTCGCACGCCACATCCAGATCCATACCCAGGTGCGAAAGCGTCTGCGCCGTCCGACCGCCACGCACAAACGTCTCACCACGCCGCGCTTTCACGGCGTTTCCTTCAAACATCGTGCGCTTTCCCGCCTTCTTCTCTTCCACTTCCATCTCACGCATGCGCTCAAACGATGACGCCTGCACCGCAGCTGCCAGCTTCTCTTCGTCGACACCACCGACGGGTCGCAGAAACTCCACAATGCGACGCAGCGTTCCCGCCGTATCGCCCTTCAGGTCTTCATAGCGAATCGCTAAGCGTGGGAAAGTGCTCGCGCCCTGCCAGCTCGCCAGATGCAGATCTAATGTGCCAAAGCCGGTATCCAGCCACCGGGGATCTCCACCCATTTGGATAAAGATTCGTGCGTATTGCTCATCCGTCACTTTCAGCGAGGCAACACTTCCTTCCAGACGCATGAAATTCAAATTTGACAGCAGCACATCCGCAGGATTCCGCACCACCACGATGGCCGCGGCGGTCTGATTCCAGTGAGGGTGCCCGACCGCAGCCGCGAAATGCGTTTTGGCAAGTACGACTCGACGACCCGGCGTGGAAATTCCCAGCCCCAGATCGTGTCCGGCCACCGGCGGAATGATCTTGACCTTGTGAATGTCCGGAATTCGCTGACCAACCTCAACACTCGACGCCGGAGGTCCGAAAAAATAGCTGGCGAGCAGAAACCGCAGCCAAGTGTTTCCGCTCTTGGGATAAGAGGCAAGCCAGATGATTTCAGGGGCTTCAGTCATGGAACGATCAACCAAAGTCCCGCCGCGAGAGGGCCGGTAGCCCGTTCGTCCCCATCGGCAGCAAGGTTGCCCAACAGCAAAATATTTTCTACATAACGGGAATAAACTGGGGCGAACACCCCAGATAGGGTGCATGAAAAGCCCCGGTCAATGACCGGGGCTGTGAAGCACGTTTCAGCACAAGATTATCGGCGACGGCGAATGGCGACCAATCCGATGACGCTCAACACGCTCACGCCACTTGGCGTCGGAATCAAATAGGTTCGCCAACTCAGTGCATACTCCTCCGCGATCGCTGCGCCGCGCCAGCCGTTGCCAGTCACACGCAAGAGCAGACTCGTGAACGACATGCCGCCATTGGCATCGCCAGGAATCGTCAGCCCGTTGCGCATCCAGATATGTTCCACGTTGTCGATCGCACTGTCACTGCGTGCAATCTCCACCGGCGCGTTGGTTCCATCCCACAGATACGCAATCAGATCAAGGTTCACCAGCGTGCCCGCGGCATAGTTTCCCGCACCATCCGCCACGCCCACGTGATTGAACCAATTGAGCGTCGCGATAAAGGAGAAGTTCGTCGTGACCATCGGCGCGTCAAACCGCACGTCATACAGATGCCCGAGCCCCACATCCACACCGCCGCTGATCGTGTCGTGGCTCGTGCTCGTCAACATCGCGTTGTAATCCCAACCCGTCGAATTGACGTGATCGTTGTGCTCCTGCGGCCCCGTGGAGATCAGATCAACGGCGCCGATCGGGTTCATGATTCCCGCGCCCCAGCGGAAGCTCAGTGGAATCCGCGTGTTGGCGTCATCCCCCGCGCCATCCACGCCCTTGCTCCATCGATACGTGTCCGCGCCATACGCGTGCTTGTCCGCCGTCGTCATCAGCACGCTCTTGATCGACAGCGGATTGTGTGCTTCCGCACGATCCGCACCGGCGTGCGAAATGGTCCCCTGCTGCACCATCAGTCCCGCCACGCCGGCGACCGTCGGCGCTGCGAACGAAGTTCCATCCACCGGCACGCCGATGATCCGGTCAGCCAGGCGCGAGCGCGTGCTGTACAACCCACGATTTCCAGATTCGACATACGCCGGATCCGATTGACTCGGATATGAGTAGTTCCCCGGCACGCCTGTGCGATACACATTCTCCATCGTGAATGCCGAGTAGTTTCCCGTGCCCTGCGCTGTGATGTCTGGCTTGCTGCGTCCATCCGCCGTCGGGCCGCGCGATGAGCCATCGTTCAATCTCGCGTTGGCCGGATCAAAATCCGTCGGATACGACACGTCTGGTCCATACTCCAGATTGCCCACCACGATCGCGTTGTATGCGCCACCAGGTGTCGTGATCGAGCTTGCGTTTCCCGCATTGCCCGCGCTCTTGGTGAAGATGATGCCGTTCGCCTCGACAAAGTGATCAATCGCGCGTTCACTCTGCGTCTGACCATTGGCACTCGAGCCCGGCACGCCCGCGCTCATGTTCATCACCTTCACCGGCGATCCACCGAAATTCGCCGTCGCCACCGCGGTGATATCCGCCACGCCCGAACTGCCGCGCGACACAAGCGTTCCCTTCGGAGCCACACCAGTGAACCCAAACCCGCCGTTGATCTGATTCAACGGATCCTCAAATCGTGACTCATGATCGACATGAATACCCAGTGGGTCATACCCCACCATGATCGAGGCCACACGCGTCGCGTGTCCGCTCGATGCACCTGCCGCTGGCGCAGCCCCCGAATACTGGGCGCGCAGTGTATTCGGATTCGCGCTCTGCCAGTTGTCAAACGCGCCATGTGTCAGGAACGGTGCCCCCGGCTCCACCTGCCCAAACACCACACCTTCCCCTGTCAAACCCCTCGCGTGCAATGCCGCGATCCGTGGATCCTGATGCGTCGGCGTGACGCCCTTGGCCCCCACCGCCACATCAAATTCACCACCCATGTTCGGCGTCTTCCCGTCAATCAGTGACAAGTTCGGCGACACCGTCGTCGTGATATTGCGAATCATGTTCGCCTTGTCACCATTCAACGTGGTGATGAAGCTCGGCCCGCCAGCCGGAGCCGCAACTTCGCCACGACCGTGCTGCCCAAACTGCCACAGCCGCGCCCGCACCGCGATCTGATCACCCGCCGGGCCCGTCACCTGGGTGGTGTCCCATGCCATGCGGATTTCCGGCGCTTCCGGCACATTCCACCCCTGCGGCAGGTTGTAGGAAATGCCTTGGTTTGTGGCGCTCGATCCCGCCCACGCCACGTGGAACTCGGTCCCCTGAATCATCTGGGCAGAGATCTGGCCGAGCTTGGCCAGATCCGAAGCCGCATTCCCTTCGGTCAACCCTTGCGTCACGTTCAACTTCGCACTCTTGTCGATCGTGTCGCGCGCAAAGGTCAACGACACCTTGTTGCTGCCGATGCCCGGTGATGCAAACTGCTGCGAGTTGTATCGCACTTTGATGTCGTATCGTCCGATGCCGCTCAACTCCGCGTTCTCTCCCGACACTTCCACCACCGCGCTGTTGGCATTCGGCCCCACCGCGCGAATCGTGCCTCCCGTCACGCGCACGGTCGCGTTCGGGCTCGAGAACGACGTACCGATGTTCATGAACCCGGAAAAGCCGCCGATCTCCAGAATTCCGTTCGCGCCGATGTTCATGTGGCCCGTCGAGCCCGTGTCGCGGCCGATGAATGTCCGGTCACTCTGCAAGGTGCCGTGGTCCAGGTCATAGGTGCCCGATGAACCCGCCTGATCGCCGACGGTCAGGTTGCCATCAATGCGCACCGAACCCGTGATGTCCTGCAGGAAATACCCGTTCCCTCCATTCTCTTTTCCCACCGTCATGAACCGGCCGACAGTCATCGAGCCCGAACCGCCAAACCGCATGTCTCCGGTGCCCGCCCGTCCGATGATCACATCCTGCGTGACGTCGACGAGTGAGAAGCCGCCGCCGGTTCCCATCCGAACATCGCCGAAGGAGCCCGCATCGCGAGCGACCACCAGGTCGCGTTGAAGCAGCAGGAAGCCTGCATGAGTTGTGAGCACGCCACCCGCCGTGGCAGCCACCAATAGATCTTGAGACTGCGCAACCATGAAGTCATCAATGGTCACGGTCGCGCCGTTGTTGATCCACGTGATGTCCGTGGGAACGGGCGCTCCGTTTGGCAGCCACTTCGCCGCGTCAAACCAGCCGCCGTTTCCAGCATTCCATTGCTTGGTCTGTCCCAACGCCACTCCACACAGCAGCGACACGACCCCACCCGCAAGCAACGCCAACTGCGCAGCGGACAACGCACGAGCATCACGACGTGACATGTTCAATCTCCTGTCTCTCGAATCTCTCCTTCTCAATCGGAGTGCGCGGACACCCCGGCGGAACGTCTTCACGTTACCACAAATCCACCGCTTTCCGTTGCCCACACGCTCAATTCCACTGGGTTTTTACCAGCGGTTCGCAACCAGTTCGCAGAATTCTCAACATCCTGCCGAGAAATCACTCACAAAATCCAGATAGTCAAAGAAATCAATCGTCCCATCTTGGTTGATGTCCGCCCCGGCCGCGCTGGATGAAAACGCACTCACATAGTCCAGGTAATCAAAGAAATCGATCACTCCATCCGCATTGAAATCTCCCGCGCACACGCACGGCCACTGCTTGAACCACCGCAGTGAATCTGCTCCACCATCATCGATCGTCAGGAAAAGGGTTCGCCACCCCGCGTGCGCGCCGTTCCCCGTCGAGCACGTGTCACCACTCATCACGCCAAGTCCTTCAATATTCGCGTTCGTCGCGCTTCCGGTGGGACGCTCAATCGTCTGCACTTCCGTCAATCGTCGTGCTGCGCCCGATCCCGTCGCCGTCAGCGTGCACACTTCAATTCGATTCTGGTTGTCTCCGTGCAGAATCATCAGTTGCCGCGTACTCGCATCAAACGTCACCTCGGCAATCTCCGGGTAATTCGTCGCCAGCGATCCCAGCCATGTAAACGTCGTACCTCCTGCCGCCAGATCCAGCACGTAGATCCGTCCATCAACCTGGTTGCCCGCAAAGAACAATCCATCCAGCCCAAGCGTCGATCGCGTCTGCGCGCCTCCATTCACCATCGCAAACCCGGCTTCATCCAGAACCCAATTGGGCACAAAAGCCAATCCTTCAATCCCATCGCCACCACTCGCTGGCACCGCACTGCTCACATTCCACTGCCTCACAATCGTCACCGTCCCATACGTCGTCACCCTCACCGCGCGGATCACCTGCTCACCCTCGCTGGCGCAATACACCACATCCGGAGTCGCCGGGCACAACGTCACCGCCTCCAAATCACCGAGCCCGGTCCACTCTCCACGCAGCGCACCCTGCGTATCCACCACCCACGTCGCTCCACTCGGCCGCAGTGCCCACAGCTTCGAGTTCGGCGTCGGTCCATTCCGCGCCACCCACATCCGACCACTCGCCCTGTCCCACACCGCCGCCGAAAGGTCTTGGTAAAAATCGTTGGTTCCCGCCCCCTCAATCCCCGTCAGGTTCACCGAAGCCGACCAAGACTCTGCAGGCCAGGGAACCGTCGCCACAACCGTTCCGGCCCCCAGCCCCATCGCCGCGGCTGCCAGACCCGCCCCCATCCTGCGTTTCGCGCTCTGATTATCCATATATATTGTATCCAGCAACGTCCTATAAGTATTTTGACTAGACTGCTATGTCTAGATCTTGTTCATTCTATCAGTCAGTGCAACTCATCCGCGCCCTTCACCCGTCCGATCAATTCCCCTCACGTCGCGGCATGCCCCATCCTTCATTGACCGTTTCTCCCTACTC
>CAYTYD010000036.1:0-17236 GCA_964441555.1 uncultured Phycisphaeraceae bacterium
GAGCCATTTGCGTTTCAAGCACAAAGATTCTAGCACACCAATGTCTCGCATCGTCCTGTCCTTGATTGATTTACAACACTCAGATTGAACAGGGCCACAGCAAATTGAACCCGGCGCCTTTCTTTTTGCACACAGATCTCTATCTGCTTCTGTTCGTATCACAGCTTCACCTTGTTCTCCAGAATCGGGGCATCCATAAGAGTATGATTCGCCGATATTACATTCAAACAAACTGTAGGCCCTAAGCTCAGTGCAATACAGATGAAAACATGTCAAATTCCTGCCATCTCGCCCAATTTTCCAAATGCAGTTATCCAATGCATGAGTTAGCTCGTGATGTATTGTAATTTTAATTTGGTCTAGTGGCTGATTTGCACATATCGTTAATGTATCTGGCGGAGTAAATCCGCCGTGTTCGCCACCATTGCAGTTGTCTTTGCACACAATGTTGGGTACGCTGCACCCTCGGTCCTTGAGCGTTTTCTTGATGGCCTTGACCAGCTCATCATTCTCATAGAACCAGTTAACAAAATCGCACTTAAAAGTGGGTGGCGGTGGATTTAACGGCGGAAACAGTGAAACATATCCGGCCGAAACATTGCCACCAATAGGCTGTGTCGAATAGCACCCCCCACCCGGACACGGCACCGCAATCAGCCCACTCGGATCTCTTCCCGTGACAGGCCGCCCCCTGACATACTCATGGAGATCCTCGCCATCGTGGTAGCCGAGGGGATCCCTGGTCAGCCACGTGCCTCTCTCCGCATCCAGCACGCGGTGCCTGACGTGCCACTTGCCGCCGATGACAGCGGCACCCGCGATCGCCGGGTCCCACTGGTAGCCGGCGTAGCCGAAGCGGTTCCCCACCGCATTCCTGCTCAGCACGCCGCGGCCGTTGCTCTCACCCAACTGGGTGGAGTACGCCGCCGTGAAGTCCAGGTAGTCAAAGAAGTCGGTGGCTCCATCAAAGTTGAAGTCCGACAACGGGTCGAGTGCCGCGAGGTCCGCCTGGAACTTGGTGTCATTCAATTCGCACCACCAAAAACAATAGGTCTCTTGCTCTTGGGATAGGTTCCTGGGATAGGTTCCACAGATCGTCACATCTTACTCGAATAGTAAAGTATTGAATACAAGGCGACAACCGATAGCGGATACGTGATTACAATGCAGTCTAAAAGCCACCATTTGGAGCTACGCATCTCTTGAGTTTGGAGCGAACACACAACCCATGTCAATGAGAACCATCCTCCAAGAAAACACACCCAACCGATAAATGTGCCCAGTACCCAAAAGTAAATCACATGAAACAGTAATAGAAGTACGATAAGTAACATCGATACATATCGAAGTGCCACCCACTGCCTGCCCAAGCTGTTCATAGCAGTTCTCCACAGATTATTCAGGGCATATGCAAGGACGGATCCATCGAGCTCACGCTTCCGTTCCCGTCATAATCGGCACTCGCCAGGCACGTAGGCACCCCGTACGCCGAGTACTCGGTGCGTTCCTGGATCACACCCACATCATCGGTCACTACGGCTACGTCTCCTCTCCAGTTCTGGTTGATGTAGAACCTTGCCTCCAGCGTGCCATCCGCAGCGCCCGCCCAGCCGTTGCTCAGATCCCGGTCGTTGCACACGATGCCGTCAACATAACTGCTTCCCCCCTTTCCGCTCAGCCCTGCACCGTGATAAATGAACCGTTCCTTGGGGTTGGCATCGCTCCCCTAAAGGTCCCGACCACCTGCCAGCGTTCGTTGTAGATGAACCAGTACCAGGGGTCGTTGCCATCCACCGTCCCGTCCGGGGCCCCGCCACCCGACCCCCCGCCCGGGCCGGTCACTTCGCAGTGCCACCCGGTGCGGAAGTTCAGCCCGTTACACGTGTACTCCGCCACCGGGGCCCGCGAAGTGATCCCGTTGCCGCGGGTCCGGACCTCCTTCGATCTTCCCAATCCTCGCCAACCTCTTCTGTGAACCCTACCCTCCCGACACATGGCCAAAAAGACCTCCACATCCTCACGTCGCGGCTCATCGAACGCCAATTCTGGCTCCTCTAAAGGCAAGGTGGCTGCCAAGGGCAAGGGTGCGTCCAAGCCAAAGTTGGCCAGCAAGCCCACATCCAAAGGTGCGGCAAAGTCGGCGACTGGCCGGGGGACTGCCACCGCCCGTGGTAAGAGCCCCGCCAAGGCCAAGCCCGCTCAAAACCATGCTCCGGTTCGCGCTTCCAAGAAACCCACCAAGGCCTCCACCGCACCCATCGCCAAGGGGACCAAACTGGGCAAGGGTGTGGTGGGCAAGGGTGTGCGCGTGACGGCATCCGCCGCGGCAAAGGGGCTCAGCAAGGCCGCCGGCCCCCGGGCCAAGCGAGCGGCGGCGGGCCAACCCGTGGAAACGGTCTCTCCCGAAGTATTGAGTGAACAGGTTGCCATGCCGATCGCGTCGGCCACGGCTCAAGTGGTCTCTCAACGGGAGATGCTTGAGCAGGCCTCCCCGGTGTCGCAGGCATCGGAGTCATTGCAGCGCCAGCGTGCCGCGTCGTACAACCCCGGTCCCAAGTCCGGCAAGGATTTCGCTGTTGAGTTGGCACGCCTCGTTCGCGATGACAAGTGCGAGGATGTGTTGGTGCTCGATGCCCGCAAAAAGCAGGGAATCACCGACTTCATCATCATCGCCAGCGGCACATCCGATCGGCAGATGCGGGCGGTCATGCACCATGTGGAGGAACTGGGTGCCAAGACCGGAAACCCCATGGTCCGCGCGTCAATCGACGAGCGCACCACCTGGATTCTCGCCGACTTTGTCGATGTGATGGTCCATCTCTTTGAGCCCAACACCCGCTCGCACTACGACCTGGAATTGATGTGGGGCGATTGCGACCGCATCAGTTGGGAACGCCCCGATCAGCGCTCGCGCGATTACGCCGGTCTGCACTCCTGAGCCACCCCATCCCTCATGCTGCGAAACGTTCTGCACAGCAAGATTCACCGGGCCACCGTCACTGCGGCGTTGCCCAACTACGTCGGGTCCATCACCATCGATGAGGACTTTCTCGATGCCACCGGCATGCGCGTCAACGACATGGTTGCCATCGCCAATTGCAATAACGGTGAACGCTTTGAGACCTATATCTTCAAAGGGGCGCGAGGCAGCCGCAAGATCGAGTTGAACGGCGCGGCCGCGCTTCTGGTCAAGCCCGGCGACAAGGTCATCATCATGCACTACGCCCTGATGACCGATGAGGAATATGCAAGTCACCGGCCCCAAATTCTCATCATGGGCGAGGGGAACAAGGTCGAGCAGGTGATGCGCTACGAATCGTGAACGCAGCAGGGGTGCCCCTTGGCTGGTGAACAGCACAATCATTCAACCCACAGCGACCACGACAGAGATTCATCGTGCGTGCAGGTGAAGCTGCCGTCCGCGAATTACCCGGTGCATATCGGCCGCGGCGTCCTCACCAATCTGGCGGCAGTGGTGCACGCCGCGTGTCCGCGGGCCAAACGAGTCCTCCTCGTGCAGGATGTCGGAGTGCCCAGCCAGACTCGCCTGATAGCGGCTCACGCACTGGCGAGCGACTTTGCCGTCGCCGAGGCCATGCTGACCGCGACCGAAACCGCCAAGAGTGCTGATTCTCTCACTCACCTTTGGTCCGCTCTCGCCGATGCCCGTCTGGATCGCGATGATGTCGTTGTCGCTCTGGGCGGAGGCATCGTCACCGATGTCGCCGGCTTTGCCGCCGCCACCTATCGCCGCGGCGTGCCAATTGTCCAGTGCCCGACCACCCTCCTCTCCATGGTCGATGCCAGTGTGGGAGGAAAGACTGGCATCAATCTTCCCTCAAGCCGCGGCACGTTGAAGAACATGGCCGGGTCCTTTCACCAACCCGCCGCAGTGGTCGCCGATGTCGCCACGCTCACGACTCTGCCCGTCCGCGAATTCCGCGCCGGGATGGCCGAGGTCATCAAGCACGGGCTGATCGAAGCATCCATCACGGGCAAGGCGAACTTGCTCCCTGGTTTGCAGTCGCTCGGCTCCATCTCACCTTCCGACACGCACTTGCCAGACCTGATCGAGGCCAATGTGCGTATCAAGGCGACAGTCGTGGCTCAGGATGAGCGCGAGACCGCAGCCGACGAAGTGGGGGGGCGAGCTCTCCTCAATCTTGGTCACACCTTTGCCCACGCGATCGAGCCACTGCCAAACCTTTCACCCACCGGCCTCTCTGCCGAAGCTCCCCTGAAGCACGGCGAGGCCGTCGGGCTTGGCCTCATTGCCGCCGCCGCGACCGCGCATCATCTTGGCCTGATTGACCTTGGCTACCAGCAGCAGATCACCAACTTGGTCGCATCCACCGGCTTACCGACAGGCGTGATCGGGCTCCCTGATGCACAAACCCTGATTGGTCGCATGGCGATGGATAAGAAGGTGCGCGGTGGCACGTTGCGGCTGATTCTTCCGACCGGTCTTGGCCGGGCTCAGGTCATGGCCGATGTGCCGCGCGAAGCCATTGCCGCGGGGTGGGGCGTGATCCGGGCTCCCGGCGATTGATGACAGGTAAACCCCCTAAACCCCCAAAGGCGTGTCGCTGGCGCTTGAGTTTTTGTACCATGAACTGGTGATCGTCCGATATTCGACGGTCAGGCGGGTATGTCTCGCTTCACGTGCACCGAGCGCCGGGGTTCCCCGGCGCGCCCAAGGAAGGGACCGGGCGTGCGGATTATCGCCATTATCAATCAAAAGGGTGGCTGTGGCAAGACCACGACCGCCATCAACCTCGCCGCCATGTACGCGCGTCGTGGGCTTCGCACCTTGCTTGTGGATATGGATCCGCAATCGCACTGCGCCGCGGGGCTGGGCATTCCTGAGAATCGACTCGAGTTCGACATCGGCGATGCCCTGCTCGCCGGTGAGGAACGCAAGTTCGATTTTTCGCGTCTGGTCTGGCCGGCGGCACGCAATCTCGACCTTGCCCCCAGCCGCATGCGGCTCGCTGGCTTGGAAGCGCGAGCGGGTGGGTTAGCGGATAAGCCAGATAAGGAACGGCGGCTGGCCCAGGTGCTGGCGCGACAGAAGAACAACTACGACGTGGTCTGCATCGATTGCTCCCCTTCGATCGGCCTCTTGACGTTCAACGCCCTCGCCGCGGCGACCACCGTCCTGATCCCCGTCGAAACCGGGTACTTCTCTCTGCAGGGCGCGACCAAGCAGTTGAACACCGTGCGAACTCTGGCCCGCCGCCTCGGCGTCGCCGTCCCCGTGTGGATGCTGGCAACGATTCACGATTCCACCAGCACGGTCGCCAACGACCTTCTCGAAGAGATGAAGCGCCGCTTCGGCCAGCGCGTCATTCCCACCGTCATCCGCCGCGATAACCGCTTGAAGGAAGCGGTTTCATTCGGGCAGCCGATCATTGATTTTGACTCGGCCTCTGCAGGCGCGCAGGATTATGCAGCGGTAGCCAATTGGTTGTTGCAGCAGTCACGTGCGGCGATGACGGATGAGGATCTGCCGATCGATGATGCCCCGGCGGCATACGAAACCCAGTCGGGCGACAGTGGTGCGGGAACGGATACGCCGTCGACTCCCATCGTCGAGATTGCCTCAAATATCCGTGCGAATGCCGCATCGAAACCGGTTGCGGCTGCGGCACCTCTGCCCGCGCCATTGGCGGTGCCCGGAATCAGCCGCGCTGAGGAACTCGCGCAGCGCGCCCGGGCCCTGGCGATGCGTGCGTTGAATACGCCGCAGATCGAGGCCAAGCCCAACACGCTGGATGTGGTCTCGCCCTCGACAAGCATTGCTCCAGCGGGTATCGCTTCGACGCTGATCACTCCGCCCAGCCACACGTTGATGGCCACAGGCCTGAGCACAGGACTGAGCACAGGCGTCGCGCCTGTCACTGCTGCATTGACATCAACCACGTTGACCGCTCCGGAGGGCTTGGCCGCGGCGACGCTCAGTTCCTCGACCGCGGCTCTTCTCGCCGAGGCCTACAGCGAACTGCAGGTTCCGGCAGCCCCCGCGCGTGAACACTCTGTTCTCGTGCTTGAGCCCGCACCAGCGCCCACGCCCGCGCCAACCGTGCCTGTGACATCACTCCTCCCAGCTCTTGGCGTCCGCGTGACGCGGCAGGGCGTGCTCTTTCTGCAGGCCGCCGGTTTGGGTCAGACCCTGGCCATCGCCGGTGAATTCAACGGCTGGAATCCCAAGTCTGCACCCATGCGTCTGAACCGCGATGCAGGTGTGTTTGAGTGCTTGGTGAAATTGCCCCCAGGCCGTCACGCGTATCGCCTCGTGGTCGATGGACGCTGGATCAACGATCCGCACAACCCTGTCACCGAGCTCAACCCCTTCAACGAGCCCAACAGCATCGTCACTGTCGCGGCGTGATTCATTCGACTTTGGCTCGCCGCACGTTGGAGACCGCGCATGGATCAGTCTGGATTCGGATCGCCACACAAGGGCACTCACACCACACCGGGTGTGACGCGCAATGAGTATGACGCGCTCGCGGATCTCTTTCTGGATGATGCTGCGTTTGGCGCGGGGCCAGCACCTGCGCCAGCTCAGAAGGTCACGCAGACAGTGAATCCGCACCGCGATCCAGTCGCCGTTGCTACCCACCTTCACCTCACCAGCGCCCCTGCTGTGTCACTGCCATCCGCACCGGAAACCAGCTCCGCACCAAATGTGTGGCGTCTCGTTGGTGATGGCCTGCAAGGCGATCTGGAAGCCGCGCAGGTGTCACACGCGCCCGCCAGTTCACCAGTCCGTCCCGGCCGAGTCATCGTCGAAGCCATCGTGCAGGGCCATCTCCCCATTTTCGCATCCGCATGGGTGCCGCAATACGCGCGCAGCATCAGCCAGGAATCAGGTGCCGCTGTCGCCCTCATCCGCGTTCGTCATGGCCAGATTTCAGTGGAGCGATTCGCTGCACACGCAACCACTTCCGCAGCTTTGCCCAAGCACGCGACACTCGCCGAGGCCGTCGAATCCGCCTGCGCTGCGCGAGTGCTTGTGCAGGTTGATGAAATTTCCGAGCCCGACCTCTGGCGCACTCCAGGTCTTGATCGCATCACCGTCCTCACCGGCGCTGACGAAGCCGCCATGGTCGCCTGCTATCGCACGCTCAAGACCATCGGCAACGAGTTGGCCCATGATCTCTCCGTGGATCGTGTCGAAGATCATGCCACACCCGCATCTCCGGCTCTCGCGGTCGCCGTGCTCGGCGCGACCGCTGAAAGGGCCCAGCAGACCATCACCCGCATTCAGCGCGCGGCGTCCAACTTCCTCTCGCGTGAAGTTCAGGGTTCGCACGCCGCCGGCCGCATCGGTGCCGGTTCCTCGGAAACGCTCTTCCGTGGTGTGGCCCTCGATGGCGACTCTTCGCCGGTCGCGCTGATTGCGCTGATTCGCGCCTCGATGGAGTCGGACGCATCACTCTCGGCCTCGCGTCACGCCGAATCTCATAGCGACCCGGCAGCAATGCCATCACCCGCGATCTCGCGCTCCGAGCCACCTGCGTCATCAAGACCATCTCGCGCAAGTGCATGGGAACAGGTCGCTCAGCGTCTGGAAGAGAAGCTCAGTCCGGCCCGCCTGACGCCAGGGCTCATGGAGCCCAAGCCCGTCGCGCACTTCGCCGATCCTGTTGCCGAAACTTCGCAATCAATCCCGCATACTCCAGCCGATTCATCCCTGCCGCCGCAGGAATCGGCGATCTCCGATCATCCTCACTTGGCCACGTTCGTCGACGAGCTTCTGGCCATCGACGATCAGTGTCCGTATGCCGAAACAGTGGAGTTTGCCATCGCCGCCGATGGTCGCCTGCACCTGCTTGCGCAAACCTGCAATCACAACCACACCGGGCACCCGGGTGGCCAGGGCCGTGCGCTCGAAGAGCTCACCACCGCCGCATCCTGGGCTATGGCGCACGCCAAGATGCTCGCTCGGGCACACGCCGGAGTAAAGCTGGACGATGTGGAACACCGCCCCATCCTCCACCTCATCACCGATCGTCCCCGCGAAGCCCGCCGCCTTCTCGATAGCGACATCCGTATTCACCTCGTCGCCCCGGTTGATCCCAGCACCCGATTCGTGTGCCGCGATCTGAACTGATTCAGACTTCCTCACCTGATCTTCAGTCGCCCCGATCACACGCCGATAACTGCGATGGATGAGTATGTCGTTCCGATGGTCGGTCGACGCTCCACCCACATTCGGGGGTCGCATGGATCTTCTGAACATCTTCACCGCATCCGCAGTCGTGCTCATCGCCGTGGCTGGCGCATTCCCCGTCGCCCGCTGGCTCGGCACCGATCGCCTCCTTCAGGCCAATGGCGGTGCTGTCTTTGATCCCTACCGCACCATGAACGACATCGTTTCCCTGGCACAGGTGCAGGATCTGCACGGCCCCGAGGCCCTCGTCGATCAGGCCAGCGGATTGCGCAACCCGACCCTCGCTCGCGCAGTCCGCAGCATTTCCCAGGTCTCTAGCGCTGCCGCGATCCGCGCCTATATGGAGCGCGAGCTCTTCTCCCCGCTCACTTCCCACTCTCCTCAGTGGGTCGCTGTAGTTTCCTCACCACTCGTTACTATTCCCGTCGGTGTTTTCTGCATGGTGGGCGCCGGTGCTCTGCTCACGGGCGCAACCATCGGAGTTGCTCCCATCACAGGTCTCGGATTGGTGGTCGCCGCCACGTTGTACGCGCTCCTGCTGGCTCAAAGCGTGACGCCCGCGGTCCGCACCGCCGCCACATCCACACGCGAAATGCTCAATCGTCTCATCATCCTCGAAGGCGTCACCGCCCTGGCCGAGTGTCAATCACCCGCCCAGATTCGGGCCCGGCTCATCTCCCTCTTCCCCGCCGATGAAGCCGCTTCCATGCAGAACGCGAGTCAGGAAGCCCCCGCATCCTTCCCGCTCCGCCGCGCCGCTTGATTCCGCTTCTCTCTGGCCGATAACCCAATCTCGCGTCACCCATCGCGCGGCACAGGTGCCACCATTCCACATCGGCGCGCACTTACCCCGCACCCACCCCGATGCCGCCCCAGACAACCGCCGATAGTGCCTCATGAACCCTGATGGATCAGGGTTGTTCGCTTGGGCGCGTAGGGAGATGTCATGTCCGACAAGGAAGCCAAACCGGCCGAGGGTGCAGCACCCGACGCAGGCAAGAAGAAGCCGCCGATGAAGGTCATCGCGATCGTCGCGGCATTGATGGTCGTCGAGGCCGTCGGCGTCTTCGCCGTCGTCAGCGCTACAGGCAAAAAGCCGGAATCCGCCGAAGCCCATGGCGTCGAGGGTCATGGCACCGAGGATGAATCCGAAGTCGAGCTCAAGCTGGTGGAAGACAAACTCCAGAACATGCAGACCGGCAAGGTCTGGGTCTGGGACATTTCCATCTTCCTCAAGGTCAAGAAGAAGAACGAAAAGTTCGTCACCGAGCAGCTCAAGGCCCGCGAGGCCGAGATCAAGGAAGAGGTCGCGCGCCTCTTCAGCAAGGCCCAGCACTCCCACCTCAAAGAGCCCGGTCGCGAAACCATCACCCGCCAACTCTCCGCTCTCTCCACCAAGATCTTCGGAAACGATCCGGAGGGTGCGCCCCGAGTCGAACGCGTCCTGATTCCCAAGTGCCGGGGATTCCCGACCGAGTAACTCCCATGACGACCTGGTGGGCAGAATCTGCGCCTGGCTCAGTCCTGAGCGCAGAAAGTTGTCGGCCATTCCAGTTGAATGCCGATACTCAGGCAGAAAGTGCGCAGGATGCGCACTGCCGTGTCGTGCCTTGGTGACTCGCCGGGCATGACCATGACCAGGAGGGTCTTGCATGGCGGATGCCAATTCTCAATCATCTTCGGGCGACGACCTGCAGGCAGCGGCGGATGCCGCGTTGAACTCGGCCAAGGAAGCCGCCGCGGCAGCCGGTGGTGGCGATGGAACCACGCCCTTTTCTTTGCCCGATTTTCCCGCCAACTCCATGCCCCTCCCCGGCTCCAGCATGGATTTCCTCTCGGATGTCAATCTGAATGTGAAGATCGAACTCGGCCGCACCCGCATGCTCGTCGAGGATGTCCTCAAGCTCTCCGAGGGCGCAGTGGTCGAGCTCGATAAGCTCGCTGGCGATCCGGTCGATGTCTACGTCAACGATCGCCACGTCGCCCGTGGTGAGGTGCTGGTCCTCAACGACAATTTCTGCGTTCGCATCAGCGAGGTCATCTCGCGCAACGCCGATGGGGAAAAAACCACTGCGGCCTAAGTGAAATCGCAAACGCGCGGCGGAGTCCGCGTGAATCAGGGTGTGAAGCAATTCACGCCTCGCCAGGATGGCGACCATGAGGACAACGCGTACATTCAGGCAGATGGTGCTCGGGCCCGCCCTGGCCGGCGTCATTGCGTGCGCTGCCTGCGTGAGTGTCGTCGCCGCGGGGCCGATCGGCCCGCATCTCGTAGGCCCGGAGTTTGCCTCACCAGCAGCGCATCCTCAAGCGGCAAAGCCGGCCGGCAAGGACGCCATGCCTCTTGGTCGTCCACGCGCCCAGACAAATCCGGCGATCACCGCGACGTCCACCTCCCCTCTTTCTGATCCCGGCAACCTGACCACCCTCGGTTCACTCGTGCTCGTCCTCGCACTGATCGGCGCGACGGCGTGGGTCATCAAGCGCGCCTCGCGCAATGGAACCTTGATGTCAGCCCTTGGCGCTGGTGGGCGTGCTCCTGCGGGCATCCTCGAAGTGCTCGGAAGGTACCCCATCAGCGCCGGGTGCACTCTCGTCATGCTCAAGGTCGATCGTCGCATCCTTCTTATCTCTCAGACCGGCAAAGGCCGCGCTGGCCTCTTTGGTGGTCGCATGGGCGGCGAAATGACCATGCAGACCCTCTCCGAGATCACCGACCCTGAAGATGTCGCATCCATCCTCATCAAAGTGCAGGACGATGAATCCCGCGCTGCCAACGAACGATTCCAGGGCCTCCTCGGTCAGGCCGAACGTGAACAGACTCGCATCGAACGCCTCGCCGAACGTCGTGGCGGCATGATCGACTGCGTCGATCTGCGTCAATCGCCTCTCGCTCCCCGTCGCACTCCACGTGTCGCTCCCCATGCGACAGTCGCAAAGGTGACGGCATGATCCGTGCCCTCTTGGCCATCATCGCCGTGCTGTCCATCACCGCCAGCTCTCTCGCGCAGGTCGACATGGGGCCACCCCTCACTCCGCCAAAGCCCGTGATCACCATCCCGACCACGCCCTCAGGCGCTCCCGATCTCACAGGCATCAACCCCCTCACCGTGTTGGAAGCCGCTGGAAGCTCGCTCCCCGGTGGCGCTCCCGTTTCCTCCAGCGCATCTGGAGCGCCTGCGACCGGCCTCTCCCCCGCCTTGAACGTCATGCTGCTGCTGACGGTGGTGTCACTCGCCCCGTCGATCATGCTCATGACGACGTGCTTCGTCCGCATCATCGTCGTGCTCGGGCTCTTAAAGCAGGCGATCGGAACCAGCACCATCCCCCCGCCTCAGGTCACGGTCGCGCTCGCCTTATTCATGACCATGCTGGTGATGACACCAACGGCCAAACGCATCTACAACGAAGCTGTGATTCCCCACCAGCAGGGAGAGATCACCAATCCCGACCAGTTGTGGGATGCCGCCAAGCAACCCCTGCGCGATTTCATGTTTGATCAAATTGATGCCACGGGAAATTGGTCCAGCGTCTACATGATCCTCGATTATCGCGGCATCGACACCAGCGAGCCCGAAAAACTCTCCCGCGCCGATGTCGACATGGTCTCCCTCATCCCCGCATTCATGCTCAGTGAGCTCAAGACCGCCTTCCTCCTCGGGTTCCGCATCTATCTCCCCTTCCTCATCATCGACATGGTCATCTCCAGTCTCCTGATCAGCATGAGCATGATGATGCTTCCGCCGGTGATGATTTCACTCCCCTTCAAGCTCCTGCTGTTTGTGCTGGTGGATGGCTGGACTCTGGTGGTGGGGGGGTTGATGCGCGGATTCAGGACTGAGCAGATGCAGCCGGTTGCCGAAACGGCGATGCGATATACCGAACCGATCGCGTCACACGCGCTCGCCAGTGCGCTCACTGGCGCAGATTCAATCATGCACGCCGCGGCCAGCATGTCACACACCCTCATGGGAGCACTTCATGCACTTTGATGAACAGACAGTTGAGTTGGTCCGTGACATGCTGATTGTCACACTCAAGATCTCACTTCCCATCCTCCTTGCGGGCTTGATCATCGGCGTGATCATCTCCCTCTTTCAGGCCATCACTTCCATTCAGGACCAGACCCTCGCCTTCGTCCCCAAGATCGTCGCCATGATCGTCGTCGCGGCACTCCTCCTCCCCTGGATCGTTGCGCGGCTTATCGAATATTCCCGAGCCCTCTTCACCATGTCGCCGTAGTGACGCCTGCCCCGCTTGTCTTCCCTTTCACTTTCCCCTCTCGTCTTTCAACCTTCTGAATGCCCAACCTCGAGCCCTACATCCAGCACCTGATTCCCTACCTGCTGGTGGCGTTTCGCCTCGCCGGGCTTGGCCTCTTTGCCCCTCTCTTCTCCAGCATCATGATCCCCGCACGCATCAAGGGTGCGCTCATCCTGATGCTCGCCGCCGCGATCTATCCCGCCGTCCCTCATCATCCCGTCTTCAATGCCACGCTCACCGTGCCCCAATTGCTCGCCCTGATCTTCACTGAGAGCATGATCGGATTCGTCGTCGGCTTTCTCGCCTCACTCCCCATGCTCGGCGCCCAGGCCGGCGGCGTCATCATGGGCCAGCAGGTTGGCATGGGTCTCGGTCAGGTCTACAACCCCGCCTTCGACACCGAATCCGATCCTTTCTCGCAGCTCCTCTCCTTCCTCACCACGGCAACATTTCTCGCCGTGGGCGGCCTCGAGTCCACCTTCCGCGCGGTCCTCGACACCTTTCGCTCCATTCCCATGGGCGCGATGTCCGCGCAGATCATGCCCGGTGAATTGATCATCGGCACCCTCGGCTCTGCCTTCGAGTTGGCCCTGCGCGTCAGTGCCCCCGTCATGGCCATCACGTTCCTCCTCCTCGCGGCATTCGGATTCCTTGGCCGCACCATGCCACAGTTCAACGTGATCAACCTGGGCTTCACCATCAAGATCATCGCCGCCATCGCTGTCCTCGCCCTTTCACTCTCCACCACCAACATCGCCATCGGCGAAGAGATCACCGTGACCCTGCGCAGCATGCTCCGCTGGGCTCATCCACATTCGGGAGGCATCCATGGCTGAAGACCTGGGTGACAAAACCGAAGATCCAACGCCAAAGCGTCTTGAGGATGCTCGCGAAAAAGGGCAGGTCATCCGCTCTCTGGATCTGGCCTCCGCAGTGGTGATGCTCGCCGCGTTTCTCGGGCTTCTGGTCTTCGGCGCATCGCTGACGCAAACTCTCGGCGGCACCATGGCCCGCTTGCTGGCACTCGGCCACGATCATGATGCGCCCACCGTTGGCTCCATTCCCGCCATGGTCAAAGGCCCAAGTTGGGATGTCGGTCTCGCCCTGCTCCCGGTGTTGGCCGTGCTGCTGGTCGCCAGCTATTTGGCGCACGCAGGGCAATTCGGCTTTCTCTTCACCACCAAGCCCCTCACTCCCGATCTCTCACGCATCAATCCTGTCAACGGCCTGCAAAAACTCTTCGGTGCCCAGGGAGCGATCCGCGGCGCGGGCGGCACTGCCAAGCTCATCTTCGTGTCCATCGTGGCCATCGCCATCATCCTGCGCGAACTGCCTTCCATGGTCAGTCTTCCCGGTCTTACTGCCGCAGGGGCCATGCTCGAGATCGGCAAGATGCTGGTGCGCCTCATCACCTGGCTCTTGGCCGCGCTCATCCTCCTGGGCATCGTCGATTACTTCCTGCAGCGCATGCAGTTGATGAAGCAATTGCGCATGACCAAGCAAGAGGTCAAGGAAGAGCGCAAGTCCATGGATGGTGACCCGCAGATCAAGGCACGCCGCATGCGCATCGCACGCCAGATCGCCATGCAGCAAATGCAGCGCGATGTCCCCCGCGCCGATGTCATCGTCACCAATCCCACGCACTTTTCCGTCGCCATTCAATACGACCAGGCCAACATGGCCGCGCCCAAGGTCGTCGCCAAAGGTGCCGATCTTCTCGCCCTCCGCATCCGTCAGATCGCGGCGGCACACGCCATTCCCATCGTCGAACGTCCCCCCCTCGCCCGCGCTCTCTACGCAGGCATTGAGGTGGGTCAGGAGATCTCACCCGAGCACTATCAGGCCGTCGCCGAAGTTCTCGCCTACGTCTACAAACTGGAGAAAGCCGCTGCGGCATAAGTCCATGAACCTGAACCACCCCGGTCTTCCCTCCGCACTCAGCACTCAGTACTCAGTACTTTTTTGAATGGCACGCACAGCTTCCAACCTCCCCGCGCTTCCTTCCTGGGTCTTGGCTCTGTCCAAGTATCGCGGCTACATCGTGCCCCTTGCCTTCATCGCGCTCATCGGTGTCCTGCTCGTCCCTCTGCCCCCATGGGCGATGGACATCCTGATCTCCGCCAATATCGCCTTGGCTGTGATCATCCTCCTCACCACCATCTACATGGAAAAGCCGCTGGATTTCAGCGTCTTTCCCTCGCTTCTCCTCGCCACCACGCTCTACCGGCTGGTGCTCAACGTCGCTTCGACTCGTCTCATCCTCACCGCCGATGCCGGTAGTCCCGAAGAGGCGCTGACCGTCGCCGGTCACGTCATCATGGCTTTCGGCAAGTTCGTCGCCGGCGATTCCATGTTTGTTGGCGTCATCATCTTCCTCATTCTCATCGTCGTCCAGTTCATGGTGATCACCAAAGGCGCCACCCGCATCTCCGAAGTTGCAGCGCGCTTCACCCTCGATGCCATGCCCGGTAAGCAGATGGCCATTGATGCCGATGTCAACGCTGGCACCATCGATGAGAAGGAAGCACGCCGCCGCCGCGAGGCAATCTCTCAGGAAGCCGACTTCTTCGGCGCTATGGATGGTGCTTCCAAGTTCGTTCGTGGCGACGCCATCGCTGGCATCATCATCACCATCATTAATGTCGCAGGTGGTTTCGGTGTGGGCATGGTGCAACACGGCTGGAGCGCGGAGGAAAGCGCCCGCGTCTTCACCCTTCTCACCATTGGCGACGGCCTCACCGCCCAAATTCCGGCACTCATCATCTCCATCGCTTCGGCCCTCATCGTCACGCGCTCGGGCAGCAAGGAACAACTCGGCACCGAGTTCACCGATCAGCTCACCAGTCAGCCCAAGGGCCTCTTCATCACCTCCGGATTCCTGGTCTTGCTCTCGTTCACTCCTTTGCCGGCGATTCCCCTTCTCGCCACCGCTGGAGTGCTGTCCCTAGTCGCCTTGCAGATGATGCGCTCCATCAAGAGTGATGAGGTCAAAGCGCAGTCCGACGCTGCCAAGCCGGCACCCATTCCTGAAGCACCCGTCGAATCCCTCCTCAAGGTGGACACGCTCGAATTGGAAGTCGGTGTCGGATTGGTCGGACTCGTCGATGCTGCCAGTGGCGGCGATCTGCTCGATCGCATCTCCGCAACTCGCCGCCAACTTGCCGTCGAGCTCGGTCTTGTCATGCCACCGGTACGCATCCGCGACAATGTGCAGCTGCAGCCACACGAATATCGCATCAAGGCGCGCGGCGCTCCGGTTGCCCAGGGCGCGATCCGCACCGGCAAGTTGCTCGCCATGGATCCGGGCGTGACCACCGGCAGCATTCAGGGGGAGGCGACGCGTGAACCGGCGTTCGGCCTGCCCGCGTGGTGGATTGAGCCCCAGCAGCGCAGCCGCGCTGAGACGATGAACTACACAGTGGTCGATCCCACCAGCGTCCTCGTCACTCACTTGGCCGAAGTCGTCAAACGCCACGCCGATGAACTCCTCACCCGCGATGAAGTGGCGAACCTCGTCGAGCAGGTCAAGGCCAAGAGCCCCAAGCTCGTCGAAGAGACCGTTCCCACAGTCGTCAAGCCGCTGGAATTGCAGAAGGTCCTGCAACTCCTCCTGCGTGAGCGAGTTCCCATTCGCGATATGGAGACCATCCTCGAAACTCTCTCCGAGTGGGGTACCAAGACCAAGGATGTCGAAGTGCTCACCGAGTATGTCCGCAATGCGCTGCGGCGAACCATCTGCTACTTGCACGCCCAAGCTGACCCCATGGGGCAGAACAAACCGCGCTTGGTGTGTGTCACTCTTGATCCCGCCTTGGAAGATGAAATCAATGGATACATCGACCGCTCCGCTGGCGGCACGACCATCACCATGCCCGCCCGCGTGGCGCGGCGGTATTGCGACCACATCATCAAAGCTCTGCAGAGCGTGATCAATGCTGGATATCCGCCGGTGATCATCGCCTCGCCGCCTGTGCGCAGTGTGGTGCGGCAGTTGATCGAGCCCTCACTCAAGTCTGTGGTCGTTCTGGGTTACAACGAGATCATTCCCGAGGTCGATGTGGAATCGATGGGGCTGGTCATGCCGCCACCGGCAGAGAGCGGTGCGAAGCTCGCGGCTTGAATTCGCGTTCAGTAAGAAGCAAACACCAGGTGGTGACCTGGTGTTCGCCGTGTGAGAAAGAGAAATTCAGCACGCAAATCGCGTGAATCACTTCGGATCGGTGGTCTTCTTGGTCTCGGTCGTCTCCGTGACCTTTTTAGGACCTTCCGGCGTTTCCACAATCTTCTCGGTTTTTGTCTTCGTGCTGGATTCCGTGCGTTCACAGCCGGTGATCACGAGCGCTGGAACAACCATCGATCCCATGAAAAGTCCGAACTCAAGGCCACGAAGTGCAAGCTTGGTGCTCTTGGTCATATCGACCTCCTTTTGCCTGTAAGAACGGGATTGACCGACCAAAGCGGACCGTGCAGATCACATGGGTCTGTTGAACAGGGCCGAACTTGGATCGATCAAGATGCGACTGCCGCGCCTTTACCGTGGCAGGTCTTCCACTTTGCGTTCAGTCTTGGTTTCAGTTGTGGTCTTTGCCGTCGGGGTTTCCTCGACACGTGTGGTCTTGGTCTCGGTCTTGCCGTTTTGGTAAGACTCGCAGCCAACGAACACCGACGTTGCGAGGCAGCCAAACGCTGTCACAGTCATGATGCGTGCTCTTGTTTTCATATTGAGTCTCCATAGAGATATACGAATGCGGCAGTAAAGGGTTCTGATGAGGTTGTGGAAGAGAAATGAAGGCA
>CAYTYD010000037.1:0-17177 GCA_964441555.1 uncultured Phycisphaeraceae bacterium
CCAGGTATTTGTTGTCTGGATCGGTCGGGTGATCGATCCTGAAATTCTTCAACGCGGCATCGATGGTGGTGCCGCTGATGTTGCCTACGACGGTTAATTTGCTGTTTCCGGCGGGCGTATCTGTGTTCACACATGTGTTGCCCGTCGTTGTGATGAGAAGGCGACACACCCCCTCAGACCGATCGACGATCTGAAATGCACCGCATAGCGGATCATTTGCTGGGACACCCACATTCGAGGACTGCAAAGTCCACGTGCGACCGGGAATTGAACCACCAATTGCAGGTCCGCCCGTCAGTGCCAACTCTGTGTCTCCCCCGGTGGCGATATGAACCATGTATGGGGTGGGGAGGTTCCATCCGATACCGACCTGGCCTTCGAAGTAGTTTCGTCCACCGGTAAAATATCCAGCGAAGCCGTCCGGACTCTCGACGTGGCCCCATACGCCGCGAGTGGTGCCGCTGGAGTTGGTTGCTTCGGAATAGAGACCGATTCCGTTCGTGCTCGCATTGTCGAAGAACGCAGCAAACGAATTTCCAGTAGTGGCGGTAGCGCGAGCCCTGAGGCCCTGTCCATCGGGCGAGGCCGTTTCGGCCCAGATTCCGGCTGCCGGGTTGTTGATATCGCCGCTGGCTGTGGTGGCGAAATTGAACCCCTGCAAGGCGCGGCCTCTTCGGTTATTGGTCTCTCCCCAGAGGGCTGTGGTGCGGGCGCCGTTGGTGGGTGTGCCGACAAAGGCGTGAAGCCCGATGACGCGTGAACCAGCGGCATTCTCCTGAACATCGAAGAGGGTTGTACCCAGAGAGCCCGGCCCGACGAAGACGGGTCCGTTGTTGTAGACCATGCGCTGATTGGGGGCAAAGGGGCCTTGCCATTGCGCTGCGGCGATACCGCACACGCAACCCATTGCGACCAGAGTGGACCGAACATGAAAGCGATTCATGAGTATTCTCCCTGAGCGAGATGGGCGGCACATGCCGGACGAAAGAGGCATGTGCTGGACTCGCTACAGTTCCCAGCGCAGTTTCAGACCCTGACCCGCCAAGCCATGTGAGTGATTTTTCTGCCTCTGAGCACCGTTGATTCCTATGGCCCCGTTCAGCCCCTTTCGGAATGACCAGTTTCAGCAACCAACCTCTGGATGAACTGCTGAGCCGCGTGAAGGCGGGGGATGACACCGCGACGACCGAGCTGCTCAATGAGGCGTACAAGGAGTTGCGTGCCCTCGCGGAGGTGATCTTTCGCGATGAGAACTGCGGCCACACCTTGCAGCCGACCGCGCTGGTGAATGAGCTTTGCTTGCGGATGCTGAATGCCGCGCCTGGGTCGCTGGCATGGGAAGATCGCAATCACTTTTTCAGAAGCGCGGCCAAGTCGATGCGAAATCTGCTGACTGACCATGCACGGGCCAAGCGTGCGCAGAAACGTGGCGGGGATGTCCGACGCGTCACGCTGGATTCAATCGATCAGGGAGCACCTGCAGGCGGCATCGATCTGGTCGCGCTGGATGACACACTGACCAAACTGGCGACCAACGACGAGCAACTGGCATCGACATTTGAACTTCGTTTTCTGGCTGGACTGACGGTGGAACAGACCGCAATGGTGAGCGGCAGGCCACTTCGCTCGGTGGAGCGTGACTGCCAGTTCATCCGCGCATGGCTCCAACGGGAACTGCACGCGTGAGTGCCGAGCGTTCCCAACCCGACCTCACACCTGTTCAATTCCACAGGGTGCGTGAGCTCTTTGATGAGTGCATCGATCTGCCGCCCAATCAATGGGAAGAACGTGTCTCGCGCTCCTGCGGAGGTGATGCGGAGGTCGCGCGCGCGGCACTTGAACTGTTGCGGGGAACCGTTCATCCTGCTGAAAATCTGGATCCGGATCGCGGCGTGCTCGGATCACATGCTTCTACCGCAGACCAGGATTCAGCATCGTTGCCCAAGCAGATCGGGCACTTTGCCATTCAACGCCTGATCGGTCGCGGCGGGATGGGTGTGGTGTATCTGGCGAAGCAGGGTAATCCGAGCCGCGAGGTCGCACTCAAGGTGCTGCGCGATGGTCCCGGGTCAGCGTCACTTCGCAGCCGCTTCGCCCGCGAGATCAGCGTGCTGGGACGACTCGAACACCCCGGCATTGCGCGGCTGTACGAGGCCGGTTCCGCACCTGGACCGGGTGGAGGCATCGCGTACTTCTCGATGGAGTATGTGCGTGGCGAGCGGATTAACGACTTTGCATCAGCCCGTTCACTCAACGCTGCCGCGCGGGTCAGACTGATGGTCAAGGTCGCGGAAGCGGTGCAGCACGCCCATGCGCAGGGTGTGATTCATCGCGACCTGAAGCCGGCAAACTTACTGGTGACGGAGGCGGCAAAGGACCAGTCGCGCGCAACGAATGCAGCACTCGACGACCACATCGACCGGCAACCCAAGGTGTTGGATTTCGGTGTCGCACGCCTGTTGGAGGCCGATGCACAAGTTACAGCAATCACGGAGACCGGCCTGATCGTCGGCACGATTGCCTATATGAGCCCCGAGCAACTGGGCGACGATCATCTGTCGGTCGATACCCGCTCAGATGTGTACGCCATGGGCGTCATCCTGTACGAGCTTCTCGCCGGCCGCTTGCCGCACGACGTACAAAGGAAATCGATCGCCGAGGCCGCACGCATCATTCGTGATGACGACCCTCCCACACTGACATCTCTAAGCCCGGCACCCGGAGTCGCGGCACTGGATCGCGATCTGGCTGCGATTGTCAGTATGGCTATCGCCAAGGAAAAGGAGCGGCGCTACGCGACCGCTGCGGCGTTTGCGGATGACCTGCAGCGTTATTTGGCTGGCGAGCCGGTAGTGGCACGCTCGCCTACGACGACCTATCGACTTTCACGGTTTGTCAAACGCAATCGATCTCTGGTGGCAGGCGCGGCCATCTTTGTGATGGTGCTGGTGGGCGGATTTGCCACCAGCACTGCGATGTACCTGCGCGAGCAGCAAGCGCGGCAGCAGGCGGCCCGGGCAGCCGCGCTTTCGACGGCGGTTCGAGATTACATGATCGAGGGCCTGCTTTTGTCGGCCATGCCTGAACGCATGGGCTATGACGTGAAGATGCTTGATGTCCTCACTAGAGCATCTGAAGGCCTTCACGAACGATTCAAGGACTATCCCGAGGTGGAGGCCCAGGTGCGTGGCGATCTGGCCTTAGTTCTGGCCAAGCTCGGCAGATACAAAGAGAGTCTTGCACAGCGCCGCACACAACTTGAGTTACTGCACGATCTGGTTGGTCCGAACCACCCACGAAGCTTAGAGGCAGAATTTGGCATCGTCGCCATGCTGGGGCAATTGCACGAACCCGAACAGTGTGTGGAAGTTGCGGCTGCGGCGTTTGCGCGAGTGCCACTGACGTACAAGCACGCCGACGCTGCGATGCTGGCGCACTATTGTGACTACGGAGCGGCGCTATCGCGAGCAAATCGGCATGCGCAGGCGGCTGACATCTTGCAGCAAGGGCTCACCCTGGCATCCACGTTTCCCGAATCAGACAGACTGGCGACGGAAAGCTCACTCAGTCTTCTGAACTGGCTCGTGGCCGCGAAGAAGGCCAAGGGCGACAAATCCAATATTCTGGAATTGACCAGACAGATCGCGGAGCGCCAGACCAGATTGCTAGGCCCAGAGAACGAACAGTCGATCGCGGCAAAAAGCAACCTGGTTGCAGAATTAATCTCCGCTGGACAATCCGAAGAAGCCGCCGAACTCGCAGCGAACTTGCCTGCACTGGCTGAGAAAACATTCCCACCAGGCCATCCCGGACGTGGGTATTGCGCCTTGTCGGCCTGCGCCGCCCTGAGCAAAGTGGGGCGATTTGAAGAAGCCGAGAAGTTTGGCCTGCAGGCCTATGGCGCGTTTTGTGCAGCATTTGACGAATACAACTGGGCCACAGACCAATCAATCGGAATCATTCGAAAGAACTACGCGCATTGGCCCGGACACGCTGCCGAACTGCGGCATTGGACAATCATGCAGGCCAGGCTGCATCTCATGTCCACCAAGAACGCGGAACTCGATGCCACGATGAAAACCATCGTGAATATTGGCAGGCAGTTTTCCTACAAGGGCGCGACGACGACTCTTGAGGAACTTCTGGATGCACTTTGGGATAAGCGAGATCAACTCGCTCCTGCCGATCACCCGCGACGGGCTGTCTTGTGTGCCGCGATCGCCGCACTGAACACCAAGTTGGGTCGGACGCAGCATGTGCAGGAGGCGATCGCATGCGCTGAAGCTTCGCTATCGAACGCTGAAGACCGCGCATTGGTGCAAGAGTTGATCGCCGCGGCCCGTGGCGGGCCATAACACTCACACCACCGGCAAAGCGCGACACACCGGTCCCCTGCACGGGGCTGTGCCCGAGAGAAGCATGTTGACTTGCGGACTGCTGGGCTCAGCACCCCGCGGCAAACGCGGCAACAAAATCCAGGTAATCAAAGAAATCCACCACGGTGTCGGCATTGAAATCCGCAGTGGGCGAATTCGCGGCAAAGACATCGACGAAATCCAGATAGTCAAAGAAATCCAGAGTGGTGTCGCCGTTGAAGTCTGCCGCGCAGCCGCCGGTGTAAAGCGAATCGATGAACGCATCCAACTCTGCATCCATCTCATGCTGGTCAATCGTACTGACCGGGCTGCTGCCACTGGCATAGTTCGGGCTCGAACGGAAGTTGTAGATCAGGCGCGACCAATCTTCGCTGCCTTCCAACACGTCTCCATCGCTCTCCGGATCACCCGGGTCCACATGGTTTGCATCTGTCGCGACGAGTGATGTATCAATCGAGCCGTTGCGATTCCAATCGACACCGCCGACTTCAAACGCTTCGCTCGCTGGCACCGGGCCGACCAGCGTCACCGTGTTCAGTGTGCCGCCAAGGCCAGCGACCTCGTCCAACGCAGCTTCGTTCAGATTGGGCAACGCGGCACGGGAATAGTCGAGCGTCCAGCCTGGACGAAGATCCGACAGCTGCCATGAGTAGTTCATGATGCTGTGATAGTTTGGCTTGTAGTTATACCGTCGGTCGTTATCCCATTGGATCTGATGTCCGCCGTGATAGAGCCCAAGGGTGTGCCCTATCTCATGCATGAACGTAGCGGCCTGCTCATTCAACGTGCCGCCGGGAGGCGCGAAGCCACCGAGTGTCACGATGAAGTCATTACCAGGGAGCTCGGCGATGCCCGATGAGGTATCGGTGCCGTAGAGATTGGCAAACATGCAATAGCGAAAGGCGCGGCGTTTGGCGCTGAGAATCGCATTGCGATTTGGGCTGGCGCGATCGGCCGGATTGCCGAAGTACTGAGATTTCAGAGGGTGAAAGTCACTCCAGATCAACGGGAAATTCTGCGAGGGGATGCTCTGATCCGCCGGATCCACGATCAGTCGCAGATTGATCCCCGTCACACCATCAGGATTCGGCACGGGCGCATTGGCAAAGGCGTTCTGAACCAATCCGAGTGCTCCGGTCGCGGGCGAGCGCCCCAGCATGGAATCCACTTCCACAAACAGGTCCTTGTGATTCGGATTCGCACCCAGCGCGGCGAGATTCAGGTCAATCGTGCCGTTGCAGTCTCCGTCAATTCCGGTCGTCTCCCAGGTATCCAGTAGTCCATCTCCATCGGTATCAATCGTCGAACTCGTTGATGGTCCCCAGCGAATCAGCCCGGTGCCGGTCTGAGTTTGCAAATTGGTACGCAGACCAGTTCCGCCCACATACACCGCATTACCGAATCCCGGATCAAACGCGATCGATAACAGCGGCGTGCCGAAAAGTGTCGGAAGAAACGTCGGAGTCCCACCATCCGAGCGCAGCATGGCACCCGTACTCGCTGTGAAGAACATCTTCTCACCTGTGCCATCATCTGCGACAGTCACCGATGTCACAGTGAGACTCACTCCCGAACCGATCGGTGAATACTCCGTCCCATCAAATCGCGCGACACGATTCAGGGCAATCGCACCATCGCGCGTCGCAGTGAAGTCACCAACCAGAATGAGTTGATCCTGATAGATCGCCAGACCGCGCACCGTGCCATTCACACCCCCTCTCGGCATAGGCAACCACTGCGTTCCATCAAACTTGCACACCCCTTGCGATTGCACCGTGTTCTGGTTGAATCCCGTGCCACGGGCAATTGAACCAAAGTCGCCTGCCACGTACAGGAATCCGTCCAGTTCCTCGACATCACGAATCGTCGTGAACGAGCCGCTTTCAATATTCGGCCCCCACTGCGTCGAGGCCTGACGCCATGCGCCGTTCTCCCAGAATCCGTATCGTGCCAGCACAAAGCCGGGAAAGACGAATGTGCCTTCACCCAGAATTCCCAAGCTCGGCGAAGACTGAATCCCTCTCACGAGGATATTGGTCCCTGGCTCAATTCCAGTTGAAGGCCACGATACCCACGTGCTGCCGGTCCACATCTGCCCGGCTGATCCACTTGGCCCGCCGGTGATGTACAACCCTCCTTGCGAGACAGCGAGCTGGCCCACTCCCGCGACACGTCCTGATGTCATTGAAGTAAACGTCGAACCATCAAACGACGCGAGCCCATTGGCGGTCGTTCCGCCGATGGAATCGAACGTGCCGCTGATCACCAGACGGTTGTTGTGCACAGCGAAACTCGACACTCCGTTATTCAAAGGTTCGATCGCCGTGGGCGGAAACCACGCCGGGCACTGTGCTGTAGCAGATGACGCCAAACCACTCCAAAGCGCTGCAACCATACCCAGCACGTTCAACCGATTGGAAATCGCACGCATGGCACGTACCTCTCTTACACGGACTGATTTGGCTGATGCCTCGATCGCCGAGTCTAATGAAAAACCCCGACCCTGCAAAGGGTCGGGGGATGTAATTAAGTATGAAATTGGTCCTTTTCCTCGCGAAAGAGCCCCATTCCACCGTGCGATCAGCACCCGTTGCTGAATGCCGCCACAAAGTCGAGGTAATCAAAGAAGTCGATCACCGTATCGCCATTGAAATCAGCGATGGGCATGCCGCCTGAGAAAGCCGCGACGAAATCCAGATAATCAAAGAAGTCGACAATCCCATCGCCGTTGATATCCGCCGGGCACTGGCGGCACAGGATGTTCTGTCCGGTCGTGATCAGTGTGTTCGATGGCGTCCACTGCACAAATTGCAAACCTTGACGCGCAAATTGCAACGGCACGCGATCGAGCGCCATCGCGATCGGCGCCACAGGCAGCGGCGTCTGATTGCAACCTGAATCCAAATTTGTATCAGTCCGCACGAAGTAACCATCCTCACTGCCAAATGTGAATGTGCGTGACCAACCAGCCAGATGGAAGCCGGTTCCCACCGGGCTCATGCCGCGGCCCTCTTCGGTGAGGATGCCACCATAGAGACGCATCGCCGCCGCGCCGCTGGCGAGATTCAGCTTCACCAGACTCATGTCCTTGGAAGCGTTGGTGGGGTGAACGCTCGTGCCACCGAAGGACACTTCAGGGATTGGATTCACGATTGCCGCATTGGCGGCGACGACATTGTCGACGCGGAAGCGGAACATGGGGTTCAGCACGCCATCCAGCCGCAAGAGGTGTGTGTCGGGCGCTGGTGTCGAAACCAACGTGAATGTCGATTCGAACGCTGTGTTCACATCCAGCCCGTTCGCATAGCGATTCGCCGGAGGCAATCCGTACACACCGCCCAGAATGAAGTTGCCCGCGGCATCGAGCCACATCACGGCTGGTTCCTTCAGTGTGCTGCTCTGCCCGGTCCATCCACACACGAGCAGCCCCGGATTGGCCCCGCCGGTTGGATCGCGGTACGGGTGCACATCACACAGCGCAGAGTTTGTGGCGTTGCCATAGCGCGGATCCATATAGCCCCACGCCCACTGCTGCACACCTGCCGAGTTCAGTCGAATCACCGCCATGAACTGTCCGGTCGTGCGGTAGCACCCCACCGCCACCAGATCACGATTGGGCATCTCAATGATCCGCGAGGGACGTTCGAGGTTGACCAATGGGTTGCCAAAGTACACCCGCGCCCACATCGGAGCGCCCAGCGCATTCAGCTTCACGATCGCCGTTCCCAATCCTGCGCCGACGCCGGTTGCTTCGCCACTGATGGCAAAGCCGCCATCCGCGGTCTCCACCACGCTGTAACCAACTTCCGAGTTCGCCGTGCCGATGCTGCGCTGCCACACGACATCGCCCTTGTAATCCAAACGCACCACCCACATATCTGGCGATCCTCCCGCGACACTGCGCTGGCCGACATGAATCGATCCGCCATCGCGCGTGGTGCAGGTGCCGTTGATGATGTCTGTCGGCGCGATTCCCACGTGTGTCTGCCACGTCACTGGAACGGCGTTCACCGCGCTGCTCAGGGTCATCACCGCTCCGCACACTGCCGTCAACATGGTCGTCTTCATTGCAATCCCTTCCATTCGCGGCTTCATCGCATCACACTCGATCCGCCTCAAGAGTGCCAACGAGCGAGAACCGGGCAAGTCACCCAATTTCACAACCGAGTCTCACGAATCAGGGACTTTCCCCTGAATCAGCAGGTCTACAATGTCACAGCGTTCGCGGCACATGCCGGGCTCGCTTGAACTTGTGCCCCTGGCCTCGCCCGCCCTCAATCGAAAGAGTGGTCCCGGCTGGCCCTGTACGCGGTTCCCCCGCTGGCGAGAGATTCACCCCTCCCGCCTGGCACACGTGCTCCCCGATCGGTCGGTTGAGCACCGGTCCACTTTCCGGTCCAGTTCAAGATGTTGAGCCCAGACCCGCCGCTCGCGCGGAAAGTGCCTCCATGTCCACAGATTCTCCAGCCCCCGCCGACACCCTCGGTGCGCCCATAACGGATGCACCCTCAAACACCACCGCTTCTACCGAACCACGCGAAGTCGCTGGCTCCGGCGCCCCACTCGCCGACCTCTTTGACACCACCAATACCTTCGAAACCCTCGGCCTGCGTAACAGCGTCCTCAAGGGCGTCACCGAAGCTGGCTTCAAGCACCCCACCCTTGTCCAAGGCAAGCTCATCCCCCACATCTTGGCTGGCAAGGACGTGATGGGTCAGGCCAAGACCGGCAGCGGCAAGACCGCCAGCTTCGGCCTTCCCCTCCTCCATCTGTGCAACAAGGAAATGGCCGGTCAGGCTCTCATCCTCTGCCCCACCCGCGAACTCGCCATCCAGATCTGCGCTGAGATCGACGAACTCGGCAAGCACACCCCCATCAAGGCCTGCGCCATCTACGGCGGCGACAACATCCGCTCCCAGCTCGAAGAACTCAAGCGCGGTCCGCAGATCCTTGTCGGCACCCCCGGCCGCGTCATGGATTTTGCCGAACGTGGCAATATCCACTTCAAAAACGTCAAGTTCGCGGTCCTGGACGAAGTTGACCGCATGCTCGACATCGGTTTCCGAGATGACATCAAGAAGATCCTCGATCAATGCCCGCCCCCCGGCGAGCGCCAGACCGTCATGGTCTCTGCCACCATCTCTGATGACATCGAGCGCCTGGCCCGCAAGCAGATGAAGGACCCGGAAAAGGTCGTTGTCATCGGCAAATCCCTGGTCGTCAGTCAGGTCAAGCAGTACCACCTCCCCGTGAATGGCTGGGATAAGAAGAAGCTCCTCCTTCACCTTCTCCGCCACGAAGAGCCCGCCCTCACCCTCATCTTCTGCAATCAGAAGCGCACCGTGGATGAGATCGCGACAGGCCTTTCCAAACGCGGCATCGAAGCCCACAGCATCCACGGCGATCATCCTCAACGCAAGCGCAACAAGACCATGGAGCGCCTCCGCGAAGGCCAGCTCTCCGTCTTGGTCTGCTCCGATCTGGCTTCCCGCGGCATCGACGTCGAAGGAATCTCCCACGTCATCAACTTTGACCTGCCCCTTGATCCCGAGCTCTACGTCCACCGCATCGGCCGCACTGCCCGCGCTGGCCGCGAAGGCGTCGCTTGGTCACTCGTCACCCCCGCGGATGGCGAACTTTTGACCCAGGTCGAGATGCTCACCAACACCGAAGTCCCCAAACTCGAATACCCCGACTTCATCCCCTCCGAGCGCCCCGAAGGGTGGCGCGATGCCGAGGGGACACCGCGCATGCGGGCCCAGACCGAGGCAGCCCCACCGCCGGAAGAGCCCCGAACCAGCTTTGTCCGCCAACCCGCTAACCCAGCAGGTGGCCAGACAGGTGGTGAATCTGCTCCCGCGGCAGCACCCGCTCCTGTTGTCGTCGCCAAGCCCGACCCCGCCAAGTTCCCCGGCGGCATCATCCCCATCATGCTCCCACCCAAGCGCATGCAGGGGCGTGTCGCGCGTCGCTAAATCGCCCGTTATGGCATAGAGAACGGGAACCGAACTTCGGTCCGGACGTCGAATCGCTGTGTCCTTGGCGATGACACCTGCTGAACCATCGGCCCCGTCCTGTGGTACAGTGCTTGTTCACTGCCTGCCGCCGACTCGGGTGGCGGGCTCAAATCTCTGGAGTCACGTGCATGGCGCGTTCGCTGTCTGTTGGTCTGATGTGTGCTTTGGTCGGTCTTGCTGCCAGCGTTCCCGGCTGCCACCGCGACGATTCTGCTGATCGCGCGATCAAATCCGCCGCGCGCAGCGTGCAATCCTCCACATTGACCGTTGATCGTGCTGACCGGCAGACCCGGCTCTCTGCGGGTCTTGATCAGGCCACCAAAGCCACGGGTACCACCGAAGCCCACAAAAGCGCGGCAGGCATCATCTCGGCCACCGCCATGCAAGGAAAGTCGGTCGTTCCCACCGGCAGCGCTGGCCTCATTGAACGCGGCCCCATGTTTGATGGCCGCGGAGCCGACATGGAGGCCTACAAGCTTGTTGAGTCGGGCCTTGCCAATCGCCTCTCCCTGGTTCGCAGCTCATTGAATGAATACCTCGATCAGCACGCCGTCGCCGCGGCAGCCGCCAAGTTCAATCCCGCCGAAGCCGTTGCCGGCATGGATAAGGCCATCGCCAACGTCGACAAATCTATCGCTGATCGCAAGGCCGCCCAGGCAGAGCTCGAAAAGCAGATCGCCGACAAGCGCGGCCTCTTGGATCAGCAGCTCGCCAGTGCCAAGACCGCTGATGACGAAGCCGGCGCACTCCGCCAGCAGGCCCTCTCCATGAAGGCGACCGATGCCGTCGCCGTCATCGAAAAGGCCACCGTCGCCAAGCGTCGTGCCGACAAGTTCCGTCTTGATGCCGCCGACATTCAGCACGGCATCGACGCCCTCAATGCCCAGCTCCCTGAACTCAAGCTACTAGTTGAGCAATTCAGCTCACAGAAGAAGTCGCTCGAAGCCAGCAAGACCGATCTGCTGGCCAAACAGGCCAGCAACGCGACCACCGTCACTGCCAGCCGCGCTGCCGCCGACAAGGCCGCCAGCACCATCGAGCGTCAGATGGGCGAAATCCGCACTCTCCGCTCCGATCGCTTCACCAAGACCACCGACGAAGCCATCGCCAATCTCAAGTCATCCCTCTCCAGCGCTCAGAAGGCCAACACCGATTCACCCGCTCAGGCAAAGCTCGCCATCGGCACCATTCAGCAATCCATCGGCGATGCTCACTGGTCGCGCGCCATTGAGGCCTCGATGTATCTGGGCACCCTCGATGCACTCGCCAAGGCCGAGCCCGCGTTAGCCAACAAAGACGCCTTCGTCAGCGAAGCTCAAAACGTCTCCAAGCAGGAAAAAGATTCCCTTGATGCCGCCAAGGCCGCGTACGAATCCGCACGCGATGCCTTTAAGTCCGTCCCTGTCAAGGGCCCGGGCGCTTCGGATATCAAAGAGCGTCTTCAGAAGCTCAGCGATCGCATCGGCCTCATCGCCGGTGTTGTCGGTGGCGAGTCGCTCGACTCGCTCGGCGACATGACCATCCGCAGCCGCGTCGCCCCCCCAGCCCCCAAGGCCGTTGATGCACCGGCTCCCAGCACCACCCCAGCTCCCGCAGCCGCGGCGGATATCGCCGTCCCGGCCGATCTCCTCGCCGCCGTTGACACCTGGCTCAAGGCCAGCAAAGAGGGCGACACCGCCACCATGATGGGCATGCTCAAGGTCAGCAACGACACGGAGAAGAAGGCCATCGAAGGCATCTTCACCATGCAGTCCACCATGACCAAGCTCGACACGGCGTGCGAAAAGAAGTTCGGCGCAAAGTTCAGCGAAGCCCTCGCCAAATCACCCATGGGCCAGGCAGCAACTGGTTTGGATGCATCGAAATACAACAGTCTCACCGCCAAAGACCTCGATATCAAGATGGCCACGCCTGACATGGGCTCCTTCTCGCTCCCCGGTGTTCCCATGCCCCTCTCTGCCGTCAAAGAAGGCGGTAACTGGAAAGTCTCGTTCGGCGCCATGGGAGCGATGATCAGTCAAGGCCCTGCCGCTCAGATGATGGGCGCGATGGGGACCACCATGAATGATCTGCTCAAAGGCGTCGAAGACGGCTCCATCGCCGACATGCAATCACTGATGGGCCAGTTCCAGCAGAAGCTGATGGGTGCGATGGGTGGCGGCAATCGTGGTCGTGGCCGCGCTCCGCAAGACCCCACCAAGTAATCACCAACAATTCATCACATCCTGATCTCACGATCTTTCACAAACCCCACGCACGTGGGGTTTGTCATGCGCGGCTGGATCGCTCATTCAGCCACTTCTCTCCGCCAGCTATCCGCGCGTGTTTCCACACTCCGGGCACACCACGCCCGGCACACCCACCAGCGAGTACCCGCACGACTCACACTCTGACGCATCGCGGCACTTCACCACGCCACACCTCACCAGCAGCCGTGCCCCGGCCACCGTCACCGCCGCCGCGATAGCCAGCATCACCAATTCCGGTCCATACATATACGCGGCGTTGAAGACCCGCGTCGACACTCCATCCCCATGAAACGGCCCGTTCGGACTCACCATCATCCGCCCTAGATACATCACCTGTCCCCCCAGCGCCTCACCAATCTTCAGAAACACCTTCTGCCTCAACACCGCATCCACATCAATCAGCAGCATCGCCCAGTGCACTGTTGCCGCTGCCCACGCGCTGAGAGCGCCCGCGCGCCACACCATCTTCCGCCAACCCGCACCGCGCCGCTCCCACAAAAACCACACCATCAGCAGCAGCGGCACCAGCACCACCCAATCCCGCAGCAGATTCGCAATCTGTCGCAGCCAGATCGGCTCGCGCCAGTAGTTGTACCCTGCCACCTGCCCACCCAGCCCCTTGGTCGTATCCATCCACCCCGCCTGCTCCAGCAGCCAATACAACCCTGCAAGCACGTAATACTGCACCCAACCCAGCCGCGTCGTCACCCATGCCACGATCAACCCCGCCGCTGCTCCGCGGCAGATCCACACGGTCCAACGATCTGATGCTGCGGGATTCATCACACCACCCGCTCCGGATCGGGAAAGTCTCGAGAGAGACCACTGACAAAATCCGTCACCATCGAATACACCGGCGCGTGCAAACGCTCCACCTCGCCGCTCCGCGTTGCCACCAGCGAGAAGGCCGCATCCAGCTGCGCCAGATCCTTGCACCACACGCACACGTTGAATTCACCCAGCCCCGCCGGGCCAAATCCGAACTTCCGCCGCGTCAATCGCCACCCTTCGATCTTCCCCTGATCCTTCAGGTGATCCAGATACGCCTTGACGTGCCCGGCCCACTCCACATCCCGCCGCGAATCCTTCAGATTGACCCACATGTTGTAGTAGTTCATAAAGGGATCATTGTCTGACCGAATACGCGCCTCCCGGGCCCCTTGAAACCCTCCCGCCCAGTTTCCGAACTATCCTCGCCCGTCTGTCGGATTGAATTCACTGCACCCTTTCACTCCCCCACCGAGGTCCTCACCGTGTGGAAATGGCTCTTAGGCATCGGCATCATCCTTCTTCTCTCTTGCGCTGGAGGGGGCTTCTGGGCCTACGACAGCGGCAAGATTCAGGAACTGCGCGAGAAGTTCGACCCCTCCGCCAAGGTCACCGAAGTCCGCACTGAAAAAGTCATCAAGGGCGACCTGGTCCGCACCGTCTCCGCTCCCGGCCAGATCGAGCCGGACATCAAAGTTCAGATCTCCAGCCAGGTCTCCGCCCGCATCACCGAGCTTCCCTTCAAAGGCGGCGAACTCGTCAAGAAAGGTACCCTCGTCGTCCGAATGGACGATCGCGATCTGAAAGCCGCCCTCGATCAATCTCGTGCGGATCTCACCGGTGAGCAAGCCCGCCTCGATGGCGCCAAGGCCACACTTGCTAACGCAGCCATCGATCTGGGCCGCAAGCGCGAGCTCTTCTCCACCAACGACGTTGCCAAAATGGTCCTCGATCAGGCCGAGGCCGATTTCCTCCGCGCTCAGGCCAACGTCAAGAGCAGCGAGGCCGGTATCGAGGCCGCCCAGGCCCGCATCCGCCGCGCCGAGCGTGACCTTGAAAACTGCACCGTCTACGCACCCTTCGATGGCACCGTCACCAAGGTCTCTGCCGAAGTCGGCGAACTCGTCCTCGTCGGCACCATGAACAACGCCGCCAGCGTCATCATGGAGATCGCCGACCTCTCCAACATGCTCATGAAGGCCCGCGTCGATGAGAGCAATATCTCCCCCATCGAGCTCAATCAGACCGCCAAGATTTTCATCAACGCCTTCCCCAATCGTGAATTCGCCGGCACCGTCCGCCGCGTCATCCCGCAGCGCCAGGTCGAGCGCGATGGCACCGCCTTCTTTGAAGTCGAAATCGCCGTCACCATCCCCGAGGGCGTCGCTCTCAAGCAGGGCCTCACCTCCAACGCCGATATCGCCGTTCAGACCTTGAAAGACGTCATCAAAGTCCCCAGCCAGGCCATCGTCGATCGTGCCATCGACGAACTCCCCAAAACCGTCGTCGACGGCTCACCCCACATCGATCGTGGCAAAAAGTTCGCCCGCGTCGTCTACATGCTGGACAATGGCAAGGTCAAGAGCGTGCCGGTCGCCGTCGGCGCCAGCGACCTCACCACCACCGTCATTCTCGCCGGGCTCAAGGACGACGATCAGGTCATCACCGGGCCCGCCAAAGTCCTCATCGCCATCAAAGACGGCCAGACCGCCAAGATCATGAGCGACAAAAAGCCCGCCGACGGCTCCAAGCCCAAAACCGACGACACCGAACCCGACGAACCCGGCAAGAACTGATCACGGATCAATCACGGATTCATCACCCACTGATCCGCAAACTCGAATCACCCACATGGCCCTCATCAGCATCCGCCAACTCCAGAAGATCTACCGCGTCGGCACCGAGCGCGTCCACGCTCTTCGCGGCGTCGATCTCGACATCGAAAAAAACGACTTCGTCGCCATCATGGGACAGTCCGGCTCCGGCAAATCAACCCTCATGAACATGCTCGGCTGCCTCGATCGCCCAACCAGCGGCAGCTACAACCTCAACAACTTCCCCACCCACAAGATGAATGCCGGACAACTCGCCAATGTCCGCAACACCCAGATCGGCTTTGTCTTCCAATCCTTCGAGCTCCTCAACCGCGCCACCGCACTCGATAACGTCATGCTCCCCCTGATCTACTCCCCCCGAAATTGGTTCGGGGCCCGCAAACGCGCGGCAAAGGCCCTCGAACGCGTCGGCCTCGCCAACCGCATGTATCACAAGCCCAACCAGCTCTCCGGTGGTCAGCGCCAGCGTGTCGCCATCGCGCGTGCCCTGGTCAACGAACCCTCACTCGTTCTCGCCGATGAGCCCACCGGCAACCTCGATACCCGCACGAGCTTGGAAATCATCGACCTCTTCAAAGCCCTGCACAAAGAAGGCCAGACCATCGTCATCGTCACCCACGAAGAAGACATCGCCGGCCACGCCAAGCGCATCGTCCGCCTTCGCGATGGTCTGGTGTGGTCGGATCATCCCACCGATCGTGATCCCATCCATCAGCAATACCTGCAATCCATGCTCAGTGTCGCCCAGACCGCCTTCGAAGCATCATCGCAGGCCCGTACGACCGAAGAACAGGAAAAGGCCGCGGCAGCTTCATCCTCTGCATCCTCAGCTCCAACAGGAGGTCCGGCATGATCATCATCCGCGTTCTCCTTCAGACCGTCGTCCTCGCTCTGCGTCAGATCTGGGTGAACAAGATGCGCTCCGCGCTCACCACCCTGGGCATCATCATCGCCGTCGGCGCCATTATCATCATCGTCGCCGCCGTCGATGGCCTGAAGAGTTCCGTACTCAAAGAGTTCACTTCCATCGGGGCCAATCGCGTCTGGGTCTTTCCCCGCATGCCGCGTGAAGCCCCCGGCCGCTACACCTGGCGGAAAATTCGCATGGTCCCCCGCGAGGCCGATGGCATGCTCGCCGCCTGCCCTTCGCTGCAAACTCTCACACCCGTCCTAGGTTTTGGTGCCGAAGTGCAGTATGGCGACCGTGTCGAAAAGACCGTCCAGATTCAGGGCATCCGCCCCACCTGGCACAACATCGAAAATCGCCTCGTGACCCAGGGCCGCCAGCTTTCCTCCATCGATGAGGATGAGCGCCGCCAGGTCTGCTACGTCAACGACAAAGCCATCACCGAACTCCGCATGGATACCAATCCAGTCGGAACGTACATCCTCGTCGACAAGCGCCGCTTCCTCATCGTCGGTGTCGTCGAGACCAAGGCCGTCTCACCTATGTTCGGCGGCGGCGAGGCCCAGACCGAAATCTTCATCCCCTTCGACACCGCCCGCACCATGCGCATCGATCAAGGGCTCTACATCATGGCTACCACCAAGCAACCCGAGCTCTATGAAGATGCCAAGGCCGAGATCCGCGCCTACATGCGCCGCATGCGCGAACTCGCCCCCGGTGATCCCGATAGTTTCGGTGTCGAGGCCATCGAGCAGTATGTTGAGCAACTCAAGAAGATCGGCGTTGGCTTCACGATTGTCGCTGGTGCTCTTGTGAGCATCTCGCTGCTCGTCGGCGGCATCGGCATCATGAACATCATGCTCGTCTCCGTCAGCGAGCGCACCCGCGAGATCGGCCTGCGCAAGGCCGTCGGTGCCCGTCCCGAAGTGATCCTCACCCAGGTCCTCGTCGAGGCCGTCGTCCTCTGCGTCGCCGGCGGCGTCATCGGCTTGGCCTTTTCCTATGGTGTCGTCTACGCCATCAAG
>CAYTYD010000038.1:0-16899 GCA_964441555.1 uncultured Phycisphaeraceae bacterium
GACCCTGATTCAGATCCGTGTGTCTCTGCCTCGCCTTCACCGCGAAGCGGTGCTCGAAATGAGCCCGGGGTGGCAACCCCGGGAAGGGAATCGACTCCCAGCAATCTTCCGTCTTCATTCCTGAGCACCGAAGGTGCGGCACTCTCCGCATCACCCGCACCACTTCGTGGTGCCGAGCCAACCCAAACGACCAACGGGGGGACCGCTACGCGGTTACCCCCGCCTATTCACCCCCAGCCCGCTGGGCTGAAAGTCCCCCGCACTCGCCGCGCCCGCGATCGACCCCGCTGAATCTGGCAAGCAACTCACAACCCCACAACCCACACTAAACCCATCGCGTGCACCTCACGCGCAGGTCATTCTTTGACATCTCAAGAATCACTTTGCAAAAGCAAAAACCCCGAGCCACTCAATAGTGCACTCGGGGTTTGGAGAGTCACAGTCCCGTTCACAACGTCGCCTTATTCGTCGTCCTGATCAAAATCGTTATCCGGATCAAAGCCCTTTCCCGCGGCAAGATCATCCTTGGGTTTCCTGGCTTGGCGACGTGCCTCTTTCTCGGCCTCGGCCTTCTTCACCGAATCAGCCGAGTCGATAAACGGAGTACCTTCATCTTCTTCGCGCTCTTCCCACGGTGGTGCGCCATCCAGATCGCGGCCTTCACCCGTTCCGCGACCAGACTGTTCACCCTTGAACAAATCAGGTTGACGCGGCTCCACCTTGCCCGCCAGTTCCTTCATGCGCTGCCAGTCTTCCAGGGTGATGACGACATCGCGGGCCATCGAGCCCTTGTGCTCGCCGAGAATGCCCGCCATGCCCATGAGGTCGATGAAGCGGCTGGACTTGGTGTAGCCGATGCCGAGTCGACGCTGCAAGAGCGACACGCTGCCGCGGCGCGTCTCGAGGACGATCTCGACGGCCTTCTCGAAATCAGGATCCTGCTGGGCTTCGGCCAAGGCCTCGGCGGAGTTGTTCTCGCTGACACCCTCGAACTCGGATGCTGTCTCGCCGGGCTTCTTGAGCGTGAGCAAAGAGCGATCAAAGTTGGGCCGCGCCACTTCCTTCATGAACTTCACAACCTTGCGGATCTCGGCATCATCCACCAGTGTGCCCTGAGCGCGGCTGACCTTGCTGGTCTTGGGAGACAAGAAGAGCATGTCGCCTTGGCCCAAAAGCAGTTCGCCACCCTTCTGATCGAGGACGATGCGTGAGTCCAGGCCGCTGGCGACCTTGAAGGTCAGGCGGCAGGGCATGTTGCCCTTGATAAGGCCGGTGACGACGTTGGCCTGCGGACGCTGCGTGGCGAGGATGAGGTGGATGCCGACGGCTCGGGCCTTTTGCGCGATGCGGATGATCGCCCCTTCGACTTCCTTGTTGGTGAGCATGAGGTCGGCGAGCTCATCGATCATGAAGACCATGTAGGGGAGCTTGCGGGGGATGCGGGCTTCCTCTTCAGGTGTCGTCGCGTTGAAGCGTTCCTTGAGGTCGTCCCATTCCAGGCCGTTGTAGCCGCTGATATTGGTGCACCCCGCCTCGCTGAGAAGTTCGTAGCGCTCATCCATCTTCTGCACCGCCCACTCCAAAATCGCGGCGGCCTTGTTCATGTCCGTCACCACCGGGCACATCAGGTGGGGGACATCCTTGAACTGGCTGAGCTCGACCATCTTGGGATCGACGAGGACCAGTTTGAGCTCGCTGGGCTTCTTGGTGTAAAGGAACGACATGATGATGGTGTTCATGCACACCGACTTGCCGCTGCCGGTCGTACCGGCGATGAGCATGTGGGGCATCGCTGCCAGGTCGGCGATCAAGGGTGCGCCGCTGGCGTCTTTGCCCAGGAACATGGGGAGCTTCATGCTGCTGAAGTGCTCGGTCTTGCCCATCAGTTCCTTGAGCCGCACCTTCTCCTTCTGGGTGTTGGGTACTTCGATGCCGATGGTGTCGCGGCCAACCTGATTGGCGACGATGCGGATGTTGACGGCCTTCAAGGCGCGGGCGATGTCGCTGGCCACGGCCTGAATCTGGTTCACCTTGGTGCCCGCGGCAAGACGGACGTCATACAGCGTGACGACCGGGCCGGATTCGATCCCCACCACGCCGCCCATGATCTTGTATTGCTGCAGGGCAGCTTCGAGTGCGACGGCCTGATCCTGCACAATGGTCTTGAGCTTGTCGTTGAAATTCTCTTCGGGATTCTCAAGCAGGTCGATGGGCGGGAACTTGTAGGCATCGTCATTGGCGAGGTTCTGCACATCGCGCAGGTCGGCATCGCTGGCGACATGCTTGTTCTGCTGGCCGAAGATGACAGGGAGCTTGGCGATCTTGGCGCGAAGGGCCTCTTCGTCGAGGGCGCTGTCTTCATCAGAGTCGTCGCTGTCGGTTTCGTCATCCGCATCGACATCGTCAGCATCATCAATCAGCGCTGCGGCCTTTGCGGCTTCCTTGGCTTTCAGCGCGGCTTCCTTGGCGGCGAGCTTCGCGGCCTTGGCGGCTTCGGCCTGCTGACGCTTGAGCTCGCGGAGCTCTTCCCGCTCCTCTTCGTCTTCATCCATCACGCGGACGGGGCCGTCCTCATCGTCCATATCGAGGAGGTCAAGCGTCTCATCGTCTTCGATCGCAGCACGCTTCTTGGACTTGCCCGACTTTACAGCAGGCTGATTCTCAGGCAGGTCCGGATCGGCGATGTCCAGGTCCGCGACGGCAGTGGCTGCATCAGCGCCTTCAGACTCGCCGTTCTTGTTGATCTTCAGCCGCACGCGGGGCTTGGGCATCTTGGCGAGCTTGGCGATGTCCTTATCCATGCCTTCACGGATGCCGGCGAGGTTGGGCTGGTCATCATCCAGATCGTTGTCGCGGGGAGTGGGGGTGCCCTTGGCGGCAGCGCGAGCGGCAAGTGCCTCGCGAGCCGAGCCAAAGAGACCGACAGCGCCCTTGCCCGCAGCGCGACCCGCGACCAGTGTGGCGGAGCCGGCCATGGCCACGACGGGCTTGGCGACAGGGAGGACATAGTTGCGGCTGAGGCGTGCGCCAACCGCCAACCAGTCATCCATGCACACCACCATGCCGACCAGCAGCATCGCGCCGAGCCACAGACCTGAACCAATTGGTCCGAAATAGCGGGTCAGGGTCTGGTTGGCAACGGTACCGAGGACGCCGCCCGCCAGATCGGGGATCGGGCCGGTAGTGACCAGGAGCAGATTCTGCAGGCCCGAGAGCGCACAAACCATCATGGCCAGGCCAAAGCCGCGCACCACGACGTGGCGGATGATCTGCCCGCTGGCGGCGGCGAGGATGATGAGGCCGGAGACCAGGACGCCGATCCAGGCGCCCCAGCCCAGAAGCTTGAAGAGGTGGTAGGCGGTCCAAGCGCCGACCCTGCCGCACCAGTTGTTGGTTTGCTCGTTGTTTGGCCAGATGACCTGGCTGGGCCAATCGGCCCGATCAAAGCCGACAAGGGAGAGGAAGATGAAAAGCCACGTGATCATGATCACGATCAGCGGCAGTTTGCGCAGCAAAATCGTGGACGTGGGGGCATCGTTCCCGGCGGATGGGGCAATTTTCTTGGCAGCCATAAGGGAGTGGATATCGGCGATTTGGGGTGTTCGGGGCCGGTTTTTGGGGGGGTGATATGGGTTGGGATGGCTGGTGTGACGGACAGTCGGTTCTGGCGCATCCGGGTGGGTACGGAAGGCCCACTTTGGCATTTGGCCAAGTGGTAGGTTCACGCGCGTACGGATTGAGGGTGGTATGGCTACATCGCAGGCCCAAGCCAGTGCGCAGGGTGTGACACACAGTGAAAAGAGTGCGGATGCTCGGACGCTGCGGCTGGCCGGGGCGATTGTGTTGGCTGCCGCGGGATTGAGCTTTGGCGCGTGGCAGGTGTATGGATTCATGCAGCCGCGTGAGATTCGCAGCGCCAGTGATTCGGCCCGGATGGTGGCTGGTGGTCCGGCTACCGGCAAGGATGCGCGCGGGGGTGCGATGCCTGCCGTGGCAGAAGATGTGGATGACGGCATCGTGCGCGAGTTTTTGGAGAGCGCATCTCCGGAGGCGGCAGCGGCCGTCGACACACTGACCAACGCTCTTCCTGCCAAACTCAGCGAGTTGGGAGATGTCGCCCTGACACAGGCCAGCGTGCAGGGGTTTGTGGGTGTGGCGATGAACAAGCTCGCGGCTTTGATGAAAGATGGATTGGTGGGCGTGCTGGATCGTCCGGCGGAAGCTCCGGGGGCTGAGGCGGCAAAAGATGGTCAGGAGCCGATTCGCAAGCAGGTTCGTGCCCAGCTTGGTCCGATGGGGACGCTGCTCGAAGGCGCGAAGTATGACCTGTCGCGGGCACGCGTGGTGTCGCTGGCGGAGGGAATCGGCGCGGGGATGAAGAACGCGCGTGGTGGTGGGGAGCGGTTTGCGAGTGTGATGCGATTCGCGACGAGCCAGGGAACAGAGAAGGATCCGGGGGGCGAGCTTCGCGTGCCGGTGCGGTTGAAGGGTTCGGAGCGCAAGGGTGATGATGGTGAGATCGGCATCGTGCTGCGCCGCGCGGCGGATGGTGAGACGTGGTCGGGTGGCGGAGTGAACTTTTATCTCAAAGACCCGAGCGTGATGGCCAAGTTGATGAAGGATCGACCGCCCCAGAGTCGCACGGCCGCGCCCACGCCACAACGCAAAACCGAAAGCAAGCCGGAGAACTCCGAAGGTGGTGGCAAGTGAAGCGCCACACCTCGCGCGGGTTCACGTTGATTGAGATTCTGGTCTCGATCGCCATCATCGCGATTCTCATCGGCCTCTTGATTCCGGCGTTGTCCGGGGCGCGGACCACAGCGCGGCAGACGGCAGGTTTGGCCAATCAGCGATCTGTCGCGATCAGCTTCTCGCAGTACGCCGATCAGTACAAGAGTTATCCATTCCGCAAGAAGGGTGATGCGCCGGACAATCTACCCGTGCCGCCGGATCCTGATGTGATGTTTGTGCGCTGGTGGCCGGAGGGTGTGGTGATCGGCACCACCGAGCACTGGCACCATGCATGGATGTGGCCGGGAATCGTCTCGGCATTCAGCGCGTGGCCGGAGAACTACAAGACCTGGGTCTCGCCGGGAATGACAACCGAGCTTCCAGATTTCTCATTTGGTGGCGGTGATCCGACGCGGTTGGAGAACGTCGTGTCGCTGCGCTATTCCAACTCATTCGTGGCAAAGCCCGCGCTTTTCAAGCAAGGCGCGGCGGCGGACAACACGCTGATCGCTTCGACCCAGCCCCACGAAGTGACCTTTCCCAGTTCCAAGGTGATGCTGTGGGATGCGCATCTGGCGTACATCAGAAAGACGCCTCGAATTGAGGATGGGCAATACGCCCACGCCACGCCGATGGCGTTCGCAGATCAGCATGCCGAGGCCAAGGACCCGACCAAGGCGGCGCGGCCAGTGGGTAATCCGCTGAAATCATCCGCACCGGTGACGCTGCACGACACGCCGGATGGGATTTCGGGGCGGGATTACTAAGACACTGGTCAGGAGCGCTTTGGCTATCGCCGACGTCGTGCAGACAGGAAACCTGCACCGATTAGAACGCTGAGTGTCGAGGGCGAAGGCACTTCGGATTTCCACAAAAGTGCTTCATCAAGACCGGTGAGGTCATTTCTGCCATATCCAACGACGTAGATAAAATTCGAATCGCTCCAAACGTCTAACGCATTTGATGTGGAGAAGTGGTTGGGAGCAAAAGCGCCGAGATTGACATAACTCTGGGCAGTTCCTCGCCATAAAGCAGCTGTTCCATCAAGGTTGCCAACTTGAAGGCCGTGGCGTGCGCCGTTGACGTTGCCTCCGATGCTTCCTGCGGGTGCGAGACTGGTCCAGGACTCCGCTGTTCCTGACCACATGCTGGGCAGTGTCGCGCCTCCGAAATTTGCCCATCCGAACTGCAAGCCGCCATCGGTAGCCAGTCCCCAAGACTCGACTGCACCGAGGGGATTGAGATTGACCCAGGATGCCGCGCTTCCATTCCATAGCGAAGCTCGACCAGTGCCGTCAGATGGATCAAACGCAATTCCAACTTGCGATACTCCGTCCGTGGCGATTCCCCATGACTCGGCCATCGATTCGGGGTGAATATCCACAAATGATGCGGCCGTTCCACTCCACATGCTGGCGTGGGAGCCGAAGTTTCCAGCAGAAATCGAAGTTCCAACTTGCATTCCGCTGCGCGAGTGCTGAATGCTGGAACTCGTTACTTCAGGACTGGTTGGATGAAGGTCGATCCAAGACCCTGCGTTTCCCGACCACCGTGCCGCGTGTGTTGCTCCGCCATGGTTCGTCCAGCCCCACTGAAATCCGCCGTCCATGGATAATGCTTGTGACTGGGTGGCACCAACAGGATTCAGGTCAATCCAAGATGCTGCCGTACTGCTCCAGTGCGCGGCGTGGACGATCGAGCCGACCTCCACTGTGCCAACCTGTTGCCCGGCAGCAGCGCCCGATGCATAGGAATTCCCTGAAACACCTGGATCAAGCGATATCACGCTCCATTGGCCATGTGCCATTGTCGCGAATGCAAGAAGTCCGACCGAAGACGAAATTAGTGATCTTTGTGCTGATTGATTCATCGAAGCACTCCTTGGCGAAAGCACAAGCTGATTGGAACAGGACGCTTTGGGACGGAGCAAGAAAGTGAAGCCGGAGGTCGCTTTGGGGCGCACCTGCATATATGCGTGAGTTGTGCGGCGATGCGTTCGTCAACACCCGTTGCTGAATGCTTGGACAAAGTCGAGGTAGTCAAAGAAATCCACAACTCCATCGCAGTTGAAGTCCGCTTCGCACTTGTTGATGGTGACGCTCCAATTGTCAATGCCACATTGCGTCGAATAGCCAGTAGCAAAGGTGGAGTTGAATCGATAGAACCCAAACCTGATGACGGGTGCGGATGCTGAAAAGTCAGGTTGAACCTGATTGTCCAACTCGATAAACGACCCGTTCATCGTACCGCAGTTGCTACTTGGACAAATCTGTGAGAAATCAGAGGAAACCAAGCCGATCGCCGTTTGTGTAGCCCAGACAGGAGAGGAGACGATCAAAGAGCGATTGAAATTCGCAACAAAGAGTCGGCCGTTTTGCTCCAAGAGCAACCCGCTCCTCTGTGTCGAAGAAAGGGATCGGGAATCTTCGGAATAATCAATGGTCAGGATTGCTCCAAGCATGGCTGGGTCGTACACGCGAGATGTGCACAACTGCAAGTTCCAGACTCTGTTGTCCCCTGACGCTGTGATGGCGGCGACATTGTTGACGATGGATTTGAAGGCGCCTGGATTTCCACCCAAAGTCGGGACCGATGATGAAGAGGTACTCAGATTGGGTGCTGAACTGTTGAAGTTCACCACCACTGTTTGAGACCAGTCTGTCGAGACAAAATCACCATCGGTGATTCGAATGGGACAACCCAATGCCTCAATGTTTGTCGCGGTGACCACAAAGCAGGCGGTGAAGCAAAGCAATTTCCACGAGCGCATTCTCTTCCCCTTTCAATTCGGATTGACTGGAGCAATCTACTTTCTGGAAGGACGTGCTGTCAACCAATGAAGTCGATTTTTTCACCATTGCGAGTTCGTCCGAAAGACCCCGGATGCAGTCTTGACTCTGCCTAAGCGGCGTGAGGATGCGGGAATTGGCGCGCGCAGGTGTGCTCAAGTTTGTTGCGAGTTTGTCACCTTCCGTGCATCCCTACCGAAACCCGTGCAGTCTTCAGGCGTCCAGTCGGCAGGCCCGCGATGGCTTCCGTATGATCCTGAGCATGTCATCCAACCTCGTCATTTTGTGTCCGGGGCAGGGGGCCCAAGCCATCGGCATGGGCCGCAAGTGGTTTGATTCCTCACCCGAAGCCAAGCGGGTTTTTGCAGAGGCCGATGCGATCGTGGGCGACCGCTTTGGGGCTCCCCTCTCGACGATTTGCTTTGATGGTCCGGCGGAGTTGCTCAACCGCACGGATGTCAGCCAACCTGCTATTTACGTCGCTTCGCTGGCCTCGTGGAAGGGCGTCCTCGCGGCGACTGGCATGGGGAATGGTGAAGCCGGCCTTGCCGCGACGGGTGGATTGTCGCTGGGTGAGTACACGGCGTTGTGCGTGGCTGGTGCGATCTCCTTTGAAGATGGTCTGAAGCTGGTGCTGCTCCGCGGCCGTGCGATGCAGGATGCCGCGGAGAGCCCTGAAGCCAATTCGGGCGGCGGCGGTGGCATGGTGGCCCTGATCGGGGCTGAAGATGCCCAGGCCCAGCAGATCTGTGACGAAGCGCGCGCGGGTGATGTGCTGGTGTGCGCCAATTTCAACACCACCGGGCAGGTGGTGTTGAGCGGTCACAAGTCGGCGTGTGCGCGAGCGGCTGATGTGGCGACCAAGATGGGCATTCGCTCGGCGATGCTGGCGGTCTCGGGTGCGTTTCACTCTTCACTCATGCGTCCCGCGGCGGATCGCCTGCAAGAGGCCCTGGCGCAGACCACGATTCGTGAGCCGCGTTGCCGCGTGATGAGCAATGTGACGGGTGAGCCGCACGCCGCGAACGCAGATTTTGGGATCGCCGAGAGCATCCGTCGTCGTCTGGTGGAGCAATTGACCAATCCGGTGAAGTGGTCGCACAACTGCCGCTGGCTGCTATCGAATGTCGCGGGTGATTATCGGGAACTGGCTCCCGGTAAGTCGCTCTCTGGCATGATTCGCCGTCTGGATGGTGGTGCGTTCAAGGGGACCAAGGTGGCCAGTCACGACGAACCGGGCTGAAACTGGTTTGGGCACTTTGGGCTTAGCCGGACTAATGTGTGGATGTCGAAGAATCGCGTTTTCGGGGCAAGGAAGGATGATCATGAATCGCAAGGCGTTGCTGAGTGTGTGCGGGTTGGCCACAGTGGCCCTGAGTGTGTCGCTGGGTGGTTGCGAAAAACCCCCGCCGCCGCCGCCGCCCCCGCCGCCGAAGATTGAGGCGCCTCCGCCGCCGGAGCCGATCAAGGTTGATGCGGTGCTGGCCGAGGTGAAGCCAGATGCACGCGTGCAATTCCCTCAGGAGCGTGCGCCGGTGGATGCGACGCTGGCCAAGGCCGTGATCGAGTTGGCCAACGGCTTTGCCAAGGGTGATTCGACCAGGATCGGCGGCATGCTCGATCCGGTGTCGAAGGTGACGCTTGATAAGTTGTCTGCTGATGGTTCACTGGAAGATGTTTCCAAGAAGTTGGAAGGCGTTCGTGTGGTGTGCCTTGAGGAAGGCGGCATCGACGGTAACAAGTCGTCCAGCGGCTCTGTCGTGATCGCATTCCAAGAGCCCGGTTCGTCGTATGTGCTTTCATGGATGGCGGTCAAAGCCGGTGAGCAGTGGATCTTCACAGCTGCTCCTTCGACCAGTGCCAGCAAGACCCGCGCCAGCGAGTGGGATGGATTGAGCTTTACCGGTTATCTGCCCACTGCGAATATCGCGGCAAGCTCGATGCCTGAAATCCCGGATTCGGCTGCCGCGCCTGCGGGCGAGGAGAAGAAGGAAGAGGGTGAGGGCAAGGGTGGCGGCGGCGATCGCAAGGTGCGGACGCCTCACGGACCTGTCACCGTGCCGGGAACCAAGCCCGACGGCGGCTGAACAAGATTTCTATGTTCTGATTGGTGCATGGGCTCGGGCCGGCGTTGTGCATTGGACACAGCGTCAAAGCCCCTCGATGCGGGAGCGCGAACGTGGCAGATTCGATCAAGCGAGTGGCGATTGTGACGGGAGCAAGTCGCGGCATCGGCAAGGCGATTGCGATGCGCTTGGCGCGCGATGGGCGGCATGTGGTGCTGATGGCCCGTAGCGAGGGACCGCTCAACGATCTGAAATCACAGATCGAGGCCAATGGTGGAAGCGCGAGCGTGGCGGTGGCGGATGTCAGCGATGCCAAGGCGCTGGCGGGTGCAATTGAGAAGGTGGCGGAGCAGCATGGGCGGATCGACATTCTGGTGAATAACGCGGGTATCACCAAGGACAATCTGGCGTTGCGGATGAGCGATGAGGATTGGGATGCGGTGGTGGATACCAACCTCAAGAGCGCGTTTGTCGCGAGCCGCGCCGCAGCGCGCCCGATGATGAAGGGGCGTTTCGGCCGCATCGTGAACATTGCCAGTACCAGCGGTCTGGTGGGAAATGCCGGACAGGCCAATTACGCAGCGGCCAAGGCCGGTTTGCTGGGTTTGAGTAAGACCTTTGCCCGTGAACTGGGGAGCAAGGGCGTGACGTGCAATGTGGTGGCGCCGGGGTATATCCAGACCGACATGACCGAAAATCTGCCGGATGAGATCAAGACCAAGATCAGCGAGATGATCGCGGTGCGTCGATTGGGAACCGTGGAAGATATTGCCGCGGCCGTGGCGTATGTGACGAGTGACGAGGCGGGATTTTTCACCGGGCAGACCATCACCGTCGATGGCGGCATGACGATGGTTTGAGTGAATGTCGCGTGGCTTGCCGCGTGTGGTGAGTTGACTCAGCGATCGTCTGATTGCGGTGGCTTGGCGCGCATCGGTGCTGAAGCCGGCAATGGTGATGTCTTGCTGCCTGGCGTGCCCGAGTCTTCGGCATCGGTCGCGGGTGTAGTGGTCGATGGCGAAGGATTGGGGCGATCGGCAAGTTTGATCGTGGGTGTGGCGAGGCCCGGCGGCAATGTGGATGCATCAACCTGCTGCGTGCCAGGTGCACCCTTGACGCCGACCATGACGGTTGACGAGTCGCCGCCACCACGAACCAGGAGGTAGGTTGCGCTGGCGGTGAGGATGCAGGCGGCGATGATGATGGTGATGAAGACTGGTGTGCGCTTGGCGGGCTCCAGATCCAGATCGCGCTGCTTGGCCCGCATGGTGTCGAGGTTGTACTTGGCATCGTCGCGGGTGCGCTGCCACCAATCGCCGAATTTGCGTCCGACGCCCGGACCATCAGAGCGGAAAGCGCGGCGTGCGCGATAGGCATAGACGCGGTCGTCGACTGCGCGGCCGAGCTTGCCCAATTTGTCTTCAAAACCACTCATGAAAATTGCTCATCGACCCATTCAGCATATCGGCGTTTGCAACCATGTCGATTCAGCGTCAATTGCGGGGCAGATCGCGCCCTCGCACACCATCGCGCGTGGCGTAGAAGAAGAGGGGAATCTGCTGGGCGTAACAGGGGGCGATGGCAGGATCGCCGCCGTCGCCGGAGGGGGCGGAGATCTTCTGATAGAGCGTGGACATGTTGGCGGTGTCGATGGAACCGTCGGTGAGTCCGATGTTGATCTTGGACTTGGGATCGGCCACGGCGGTGGGGCGGGTGGTGGAGAAATCCATGCGTTCGTAGAGGATGACCTTTGCCGCGGGGTGGGCGACATCGGCCATGGCGTTGAAGCGGAGGAGCTGTGCCGTCATGGCGGCGCGGGTGGCGCCGGTGTAGCGGCTGGCTGCGCTCCAGAAGGTGGGGGAGTAGATGAATGAGGAGGGGAAGAGGAGGTCGCCTTGTTGGTTGCTCATGTCGGCCGCGCGGGTGCGGTATTCACCCATCAGCTCGGCATCCGCAGGGGAGACCATTTCCTGGGCGACGGGATTGGCGGAGCGGTAATCACTGAGGTACGAATACCAGACGTTGCAGAACCCTTCGGTTTTGGAAGCGGCATCGGGGGAGTCGAAATCCCAGCGCCAGTTGGATTCGCGGGCGTGGACGGCTTGGGTCCAGGTTGCACTGCCGCCGGGCATGTCGGTGGGCCAGGTGGCGCGGAAGGGATTGAGGAAGACTTCTTGGTGGTCACCGAGATACAGGTGCATGATCTGCACGGCGGAGCGGAGATTGGCCAGGCCCACGACGCTGCGGGCGCGTTGGCGGGCACCGGAGAGTGCGGGAAGGGCGATGGTCATCAGGAGCGCGATGATGGAAATAACCACCAAGAGCTCGATGAGCGTGAAGCCCGTTCGAAGCGCGGAGCAGGTTCGGCGTGTGGGACCGGATCGAAGCACGTCAAAAGTGTAACGAATCACAGCGGGACAAGTTGCATGGAATTAGGGCGTATTGCCTGAAATCAACCGCAGGATCACACTGGGCTAATCACAACTGCCAGAGTGAGCTGCCCCAGGTGAGGCCGCCGCCAAAGCCAAGGAACATGACCTTCATGCCTTCCTTGATGCGACCGGCGCGGACCAATTCATCGAGGCAGAGGGGGACGGATGCGCCGACGGTGTTGCCGTAGCGGTCGATGTTGATGTAGAGGCGCTCTTCGGGGATGCCGAAGCGTTCGCGAGCCGCACCGAGAATGCGGGCGTTGGATTGATGGCAGACGTACATGTCGATCTTGTCTGGTGTCAGGTTGGCCTTGTCGAGGGTCTGCTGGATCAATTCGGGGAAGGTTCCGACGGCGAACTTGAAGACGCTGGCACCGTTCATCTGCACATAGCCGTACTTGCAGGGATCGCAGGCGATGCCTTTGGGGAAATCGCGTTCTTCGTGGGGAACGTAGATCTCTTTCCATCCTTCGCCATCGGCGTGCATGGCCTGGGCGAGGAGGCCCTTGGAGGTGTCGTCGGTGGCGCGGAAGATGGCTGCGCCTGCGCCATCGCCGAAGATGATGGCGGTGCCGCGACCGTTGTTGGAGTAATCCATCAACTCGGTCAGGGTGTCGGCGCCAATGACGGCGATGGTGCGATAGGCCCCGCCACGGATGAGGTCGTGGGCGGTGTTCATGCCGAAGATGAAGCCAGAACACGCGGCGTTGAGATCGAACGCGCCGCAGTGTCCTGCGCTGACGAGTGCGCTGACGACGCAAGCGGTGGCGGGACACTCCATCTCTGGCGTCATGGTGGCGCAGATGATGAGGTCGAGGTCTGACCCTTGGAGGTGGGCGGCGGCGAGGGCGTTCTTGAGTGCACCGGCGGCGAGTGTTGCCGTGGATTCACCCTTGGCGCGGTCGATCTTGCGACGCTCGCGGACACCAGTGCGCTGCACAATCCACTCATCGCTGGTTTCCATCAGCTTGGTGAGATCGGCATTGGTCAGGCGACCTTCGGGAAGGCATGAGCCGGTGCCGGCGAAACGAACCCCGATGGATGGACGCGAAGGAATGCTCATGCGTTCACCTGCTGCGGGGCGGCTGGTCGATCGACCTCGCGGATGCCGCCCGGATAGGCGATGGGCATGGCTTGGGCGAGACGGGTGGAGATTGCGGTGTTCAGATCCAGCTCGACGTAGCGGCGTGCTGAGCGAATGCCTGCGCGGATCGTGCGTGCCTCGCTGGAGCCGTGCGCGATGAAGCAGTAACCCTTGGCACCGAGGAGGGGTGCAGCGCCGTGCTCGTGATAGTCGTGCTTCTTGTAGATGCCCTTGAAGACGGGTTCGAGCTTGAGGAGGAGCATGGGATCGGTGTTGAGCACTTCCTGAGTGACAAAGGCGAAGATGCTCTTGACCATGCCTTCGGCGGTTTTCAGGAGCGAGTTGCCGGTGAAGGCGTCGGCGACGACGACATCGGCGACACCTTCGAAGAGGTCGCGGCCCTCGATGAAGCCGATGGTGTTGCAGTCGGGAGTGATACGAAGTTTTTCGGCGACCTCATTGACCATCGCGCCACCCTTGCCCTCTTCGGTGCCGATGTTCATGACGCCGATACGGGGGCGGGCGATGCCGTGCACCAATCGTGCAGTGACTTCACCCATGAGAGCGTATTGATAAAGGTTGATCGCCTTGGGTTCTGGATTCGCCCCCGCATCAATGAGAACGATGTGGCCCTTGAAGGCAGGGATCGTCACAGCGATACCGGGGCGGTGCACCTGGGGCAGGCGGCCCATGTTGAGGACGCTCGCAGAAACGCACGCACCGGTGTTGCCAGCGGATAGCACGAAATCGCAGGCACGCGGGTGGCGAGCCGCGCCGACTTCGGCCATGCGGACGATGGAGGAATCGCGCTTTTTGCGGACACTCTCGGCGGGGTGATCACCCATGCCGATGACTTCGGTGCAGTGCTCGATTTCGATGCGCGGATCTTTGATGCCGCGTTCGGTGAGGAATTCCTCGATGATGGGGCGCGGACCGATCAAGACCAGACGGTCGTCGGGGGCAAGGTCGGTGAGGGCTTCTGCACAGCCCTTGAGAATGGCGTCGGGGGCAAAGTCGCCACCCATGACGTCCACGCCAATACGCATCGCAGGGTCCTTGCATCCGGTGCATCACACCGGCAGATCGGAACGATGATCACTGATCTGATCACACGTTCCAAGCCAACTCGCTCAAAGTCCCCAAACCCAAACCACCAGCCCATGACTCAATCGTCAGCCGAGGAACTTAGCCCTGGGTGCCGATTTTGAGCTTGGGAACGGTGATCTTGAGGCCAGCGCGGACATAGCCGGACTGAGCGCAGGCGCGATGGTGCATCTTGGGCATGCCCGAGAGGGGATCCATGCCGCCGACGATGCCCTTGATGGCGTGGTGGTTACGACGACGACGAGTGCGGCCGTAGGAAACTCTTTGTGGAGGGAGCATTCTGACATTCTCCAGCGGCCGGATTGCTCAGGCCAAAGGTGCGACAGGAGCCGTCTCCTGTGGCGGAAAGTGAACGAACTTGAACCGGTTTCGACCGGGGGGAACGTTAGGGAAGGGGTGAGGCAGGGTCAATTCTCAAGGTGACTATCGGTGAGTTCCCTTGCAGGTCCTATAACTTGAATTAGCCCACATCGCGCTTCATGAAGAAGAAGACGCCGATGCCGAGGAATCCGGTGATCTGTAGCAGGGCGTAGATGATGGTGCGGACGACGTAGGAGCCGGGAATGGGTTGATTCTGGGTGATGGCATCCAAGAGCCAGAAATGTTGAAGATTGGGAATTACGCCCCAGGCAGCGAGGGCAGGGGCATTGATTTGCGTGGGGGTAACGAAGATGTAGTCGCCGACCTGGGGCGGGACGTAGTCGACCAACATGGATTCGCGGTAGGGGCCGACGCGGCGGACTGTGAGGTAATCGCCCGCTTTGGGGCCATTGGGTTTGGTGGCCGAGATGCTTTCGACTTTGGTGATGATGAAGGCGGAATCGGCTGCCTGCGCCAATGCATCCCGATTATTCACATCTCCTGTGAAGGGCTGGAAGGTTGGGGTGTTCATCGGGAAACCGCTGGGGCTGGAGCTGTACATGAAAGGCATGCCGGGCTTCATCTCGATGAAGGGGGTGCCAGCGATTTTGACAATGACCTCGTCTTGATCTTTGAGGAAGGGGATTTTGATTGCGGGGTCCGTAGAAACAGCAGCTTCAATCCGTGCCGCGATTTTGTTGCTGAAAGAGCGGCCACCCAGGAAGTAGTTGGACATGAGGGACGCGATGAAGACACCGACGCAGACGACGATGGTCATGACCTGCGAGAGGCGGGTGGAGATCGCTGTGGCGATGGAGGCAAAGACCATGAGGGCGGTGGTCAGACAGACACAGGCGATGGTGATCTGAGGTTTGAAGTCGGTGTGTAAGTCCTGAAATTTCCATTCTTTAGCGATCTTCAGGCAGAGCACATACGCGATGATGGTGAAGGCAAGAAGTAATAGAACCAGGGTTTGGCTGAATTGCCAGGAGTAGAAGTAATTGCACCACGCGGCGAGGAGGACGGACAACACGACGGCCGACATGCCGAAGACCAGAACGGGGTAGTCAACCAAGTCGGAGGTGGTGGTCAGCACGCCGTGACGGATTGCCAACAGCAGGAAAATCAGCATGATGACAACGGAGACGAGGATCGCACCAGCTACGCCTAAGTACTTGCCAATCAACAACGTAGGCCGTCCGACGGGCTTGGAAACGACGGTCAGAACTGTCTTGTTTTCGATTTCGCGGGAGAGAACGCTGGTGGCGATGAACGCGGAGAGGACGACGCCGAAGCCAAAGACTGCTGAGATTCCAATATCAAAAAGGAGCTTGTTGTCGCTGGTGACTTCGCTGGACTCGGTCATTCCCATGGAAAAACCGGTCATGGCGGTGTTGAGCACCTGGGTGATGCCGCTGAGCAGGATGAGGATGGGAACGATGGGTTGTCGGATGGACTCGACAAAGGCGTTTCGAGCGATGGTAAAGGTTTGAGAGATCATGGTGTGGGTTGGTTGTGCAGATCAGCGTCGAATGGTCACGGGCCCGGAATCGGGGATAAGGGTCTGGGAGGTATTTGGCAAAGGGTCGGAAAGCGCAAAGTCTGGTCGAACTTAGCGGCGCGGGCAGCGTACTTCAAGATCGTCCGCTGTGCGCATCGCGAATCGGGTGGTACGGCGGGAACGGTGTCCGGGTTCTCTGGATGCTGAAGAAACATGCGGGAGGAGAATCTGTACGCTGTCCTGACTGGTGCGTGAGTGCCGGCGGGGACAGGAATTGGGTCGGGGCAACGCATTGGCGTTGCGGTAGTGGACATTGGAGATCGGCGGGTCCACCATAGCCCCCGGTCGAATCTGCGGGGAAGGATGATCGGTGGGTGAGGGAGTGCCGGATCGGGAAATCTGAGATGATGATTCGGGTGGCCTGGTCAAGCAGGGTGCCCGATCAATGAAGGAAGCCAAGCACGCATGAACGCGGACTACATCACGTATCGTCGGGCTACAAGCGTCAGTCTGATCGGGCTGACGCTGCAAGCGTTGATGTGCATCACGTTGCTCGTGTACGGGTACATGATGCACGAGCCATTTCCGGCCGACGCGACCACCGATGTGCTCAGGGCGCAGGCGGAATCGCGTATTGCGATTGGCGATCTGCCGGCGATTGCCGCGGCGATCATGGTGGGCGTGGGGTGTCTGGCGTGGCTGGCGCTGGCGATCACCTTTGATCAGCATCGGCGCGAAAGAATTGAGGCGTTGGAGTCAGCCACTCTGGGTGATCAGGGAGTCGGATCAGTCTTTGGTCAGTCATCGGATCAGGAGTTCAAACCCGCAGCGC
>CAYTYD010000039.1:0-16854 GCA_964441555.1 uncultured Phycisphaeraceae bacterium
CGCAGCGTGCGCCAAAGCAGCCAACGTACAGATGCGGCGGACTCGGCCTTCAAGGCCTGACGATTCCAACACACGCCCTCCGACTCGGACGATTCTGAGCAGCGATCGGAAACACCTTCGAGTGCCTGATCGATCAACTTCGACGCATCAACTGCCACACGTGCTGTCTGCGACACACGCGATTCGATGCCGGGAGAAAGCTCCCGCAGCACGGGAATCACTTGAGCCCGCACTGCGTTGCGAAGCAGCGACTGATCCGCATTCGTCGCATCAACCAGCGGCACATAGCCAGCGCCTGCGCAAATCGCCTCGGCCTCTTCTCGTGTGATTCCAAGCATGGGACGAATCAGCGTCACGCCGGAGGTGAGCGACTTGCGTTCGGCAATGCCACGAAGTCCGTTCGGGCCCGTGCCACGCATCAGCCGCATGAGCAGGGTCTCCAACTGGTCCGTGGCCTGATGTCCGGTCGCGGCATATTGGCAGCCGTTCGCAATCGCAAGTGACCCCAGCGCGGCATACCGAGCACGTCTGGCATTCGCTTCCAGATTTCCAGGAAGCGAAGCAACGCTCACGTTTGCCGACGCCCAGTCGCATCCGAGCTTTGCCGCCAGCGCTCTGACGTGTTCACGTTCCGCGGCAACCACATGGCCCTCGCGGATGTCGTGCGCGACATAGGCGACGACCACAGACGATGACTTGGCCCCTGCAAGGGAAATCGCAAGCGCTGCGGAATCAGCCCCGCCAGAACAAGCGACAAGGGTGCGGCGGTCCTCATCGCGTCGAGAGCTACCGCCGGAGAGCCGCCGCCAGGCCAGAACCACGCGATCGGCCGGTGTTCGCCGGGCACGACGGGGCACGTCGCCATCGAGTGGAGCGGATTGGGCCCTGCGTGTCATGGCAGGATCATGGTACGATGTCAGCGTAAACCCAGGTGAGACGACGGCAGCGCAAGGATGCGTGCTCATGATGAATGATCCTGCACAACCAGACATCACGGCGGAGAAGATCGCCGCGGAGAAGCTGTCGCCACAATCTGGAGTCGATGGTGCACCACAAAACGATTCCTCGCCACCCGGGCCGGAACAAGGGTCCGTGACGCAGCAACCGATTGAGACGCCTTCGCCAACCAACTTCAACATCACAACCAATCAAGCGCTCATGGGCGTTGTCACACTACTCGGGGCCTTGCTAGTGGTGCACTCGTTGCGGCGGATGAACTCGAAGAAGAAACCCCCTGCACCGGCCAAGCTAGGCGGTGACATGGATGAACTGCTGGCGCTGCGGAATGAGATGTACGCGAAATACCCGCCTCCTCCCCGGACGCCAAAGGTGAATACCAAGTCATCAGGGCCGAGTGGCGCGAATCAGGAACCATCACTGCGATTGGTGAACGATCGACACGCCGCCTTGGAAAACCCAGCGGAAATTGCCGCGTTGCGGCAGCAGGTTGAACAACTCAGTCACGAAATCGCACATCTGCAAAGTCGCGTGCGCGATCTTGAAACGGCACGGCAGAATCCAACATTTGATTCGCCACACAGCAGAAATCAATCACCTGCCGAGACTCCGATTCGCAACGTCACGTCGACACCATCGCAGCAGATGCAAACGAGCGACCATGAAAATGTCTACCGGCTTGCGGATCGAGGCATGAACGCCGTTGAGATTGCCAAGACACTTGGCAAGCACACCGGGCAGGTTGAGCTGATTCTGAATCTGCGGCGTGCGGCAGGAGCCTAAATCACTTAGTCCTTCACACCCTTGACGCGTTCCTCGTCAGTGTATTTCTCTAGGGCTTTGGTGAGATCAACGCCATGGATGTTGGCGAGGGTGGCGAGCCAGGCGAGGCAATCGGCAAACTCTTCGACAAGATTGGCCTGCTGTTCCGGGGTCGGGCTCTTTCCCACGCGGTTGTCGTGCAGGGCGGTGGCAAGTTCGCCAACCTCTTCGATGAAGAGGACGAAGGTGCCAGCGGCTCCCCGGGCCGAATCAGTGGGGAAATAGCGGCGGTGGATGAGCTCTTGGAATTGATGAACGGTGAGATCGTTATTCATAGTTATCGGACTCTTTTGTATACAGTCAAGGTCTTTGTGACACAAAGGCCAGACTAGGGCATGGATATTGGAGATGGCGGCCGGGCTTGAAGATGGCGAACGGTGGCCTATCATCGAGGCCCTAGTTTGGGGACCGGGTCGGCGACGACTCGGGGTCATTGAGTTTTCGCTTCGATTCTGGGTTTTTCAATGCCGACGATCAATCAGCTGATTCGCAAGCCCCGCACTCCCCTTCCTCCGCTCTCGAAGGTCAAGGACCTTGTTGCATGCCCGCAAAAGCGCGGCGTGTGCCTGATCGTGCGTACCACGACTCCCAAGAAGCCCAACTCGGCGCTTCGCAAGATCGCCCGCGTGCGTCTGTCGAACGGCAAGGAAGTGACCGCCTACATCGGTGGCGAAGGGCACAACCTGCAGGAGCACTCGATCGTGCTGGTGCGTGGCGGCCGCGTTCGCGACCTTCCCGGCGTGCGTTACCACATCGTTCGTGGCTCGCTGGACTGCCTTGGCGTTGAGAAGCGCATGCAGGGCCGCTCCAAGTACGGCGCCAAGAGCCCGAAGAAGTAAATTGTCTTTTCACCCGGTTCAATGTTGAGCCGGGTTTTGTTTTTCATGTTTGAAGGCAAGTAATCGTCATGAGCCCGCCCGGCCATGACGGTGAACTCGATCTGGGAAACCAGATCGGCGAGCCACAAGGAGATACACATGGGCCGCAGAACAGCATCCGAAACTCAGTTGAAGCCCGACCCCCGCTACGGCGATCTGGTCGTTGCCCGCTTCATCAACTGCCTGATGTACGACGGCAAGAAGACCGCTTCGACGCGCGTCGTCTATGACTGCTTTGACATCATTCAGGCCAAGCTCGCCAAGGAACCCACCCCGGAAGCCCCCAAGGAGGCGATCCAGGTGTTCCAGTTGGCGATTGAGAACGTCAAGCCCTTCGTGGAAGTCCGCTCGAAGCGCATCGGTGGTGCGAACTACCAGGTGCCCATGCAGGTGAACAAGAAGCGTCAGCAGTCGCTGGCCTTCCGCTGGATCATCGATGCATGCCGCGGCGAGCGTGGCCGCCCCATGGGTCAGCGATTGGCGGATGAGCTTTATGCTGCCGCCCAGGGCGAAGGCAAGGCGATGCAGACGCGTGACCAGACGCACCGCATGGCCGAAGCCAACCGCGCGTTCGCTCACTTTGCGAACTGAGATTGAATCAGTACCTTTCAGCCGGCCCTTGCAATCGCAGGGGCCGGTTTGTTTTTGCACATGATTTTCAACCCGCTACGCTGGTTGATCGTGAACCAGATTCCCCGTCATCACCGTCAGATGCTGCTTCCTGAATGGGGACAGAATGGGCAGGAGCGGATCGCGCGCGGGCATGTCGCGATTGTGGGCATGGGGGCACTTGGATGTGGGATCGCGGATGTGTTGGCACGGGCGGGTGTGGGGACGCTGACGATTGTGGATCGGGATGTGGTGGAGATCACCAATCTGCAGAGGCAAACGCTGTACACGAGTGAAGATGCCGCGATTGGACTGCCCAAAGTGCAGGCGGCGGAGAGGCGGCTGCTGGCGATTGATCCCTCGCTGAGCGTGCGCTCGCACGCGGTGGATTTGACACATCTGAACGTGAACGAGGTGATCGAGAAGAGTGTGCAGGTGGTGCTGGATGGGACGGACAATTTCGCGACGCGATATCTATTGAATGATGTATGTGTGGAGCGGGGTGTGCCGCTGTGCTATGGGGGCGTGATCGCGACACGCGGGATGCAAGCGACGCTCACACCCGGTGAAGATGCTGCGACGGGAGCGTGTCTGCGGTGTCTGTTTGAAGAGCCACCAGCGGCAGGCACCACACCGACGTGCGACACGGCCGGGGTGCTGGGTTCGGTGGTGTCGATCGTGGCGGCGACGCAGGCGACGGATGCTCTGAAACTGCTGCTGGGACGGCAGGATCTGCTGTCGCGGACGTTGCTGGAGTTTGATCTTTGGGCGAATCAGCGGCGGAGAGTGGACATTCGCGGCACCAAGCGAAGCGACTGCCCATGCTGTGGCGTGCATGGAATCAGAGAGTTCCTGACCGGACGAGGCGGCGAAGAGCCCCCCCACTTATGCGGACAGAACGCGGTGCAGATCAGTGGAAATCGGAAGGGCATTCGAGTGGATCTGGAATCGCTGAGTGAGCGATTGGCATCTCATGGGCGGGTGACGGGGTCGAAGGTTTTTGTGCGGCTGGAGTGCGCATCTGCGATGTCCGGCTGGAACGAGGCGGCAGTGATCACGGTGTTTGCCGATGGGCGGGCGATCGTGAAGGGTACGGAAGACGCGGCACAAGCCAGAAGTCTGTACGCCAAGTTGATCGGCATGTAATCCATACACGGGAGAAGCATCATGGGTCGAGTTGCTGAGATCATTCTGAAGAGTCACGTGCGGATGCGGATGATGAGTGAGAAGCTGCTGGCGGGGATTTCGCCAGCGCAGTTCGCACGACTCGGCACACCTGGTGGGAAGGTGGTGGAATCCAACCATCCGGCCTGGGTGTATGGGCACTTGGCGATATATCCCAGCCGCGTGCTGACGGTGCTCGGCAGCGCGAGTGCAGAGTCGGTTGCGGTGTTACCGGCATTTGTAGAGCTCTTCAAAGACGGCACCAAGTGCCTGGATGATGCGGAAGGGAAGATCTATCCACGCATGGATGAGATCACGCAGGCATTTTCCAAGGGGCACGACGCACTGGCGGCGTTCGTGGGAACGCTGCCTGACGAGGTTCTCCTGAAAGATCATCCGGATGAGGCGCGGCGCGTGAACTTCCCGGTGTTGGGTGCTCATGTGAATTTTATGCTGAATGATCACATTGCGTTTCACCTTGGGCAGGTGAGCGCGTGGCGACGCATGATGGGCATGGGAAGCGCGACGTGATTCGGGCGAATCGAACGCTTAGCCACGCTGGCCGTTGCGCGGTGGCACACGCATCATGGTTGCCTGCATGACGGCGATGAGCACCGGCTCAGCTCCCGGATTCATCGCATGCACCTGCGCTGTGGCGACTCCGATGGTGCGGCCGACGCGGAGTGTTCGGGCTTGAGCACAGAATCGCTCTCCGACTGCGGGGGCAAGCAGATTGATCTTGAACTCCACACTGAGGACCGCATCATCCGGGTCCATATGCGTGAGGCAGGCATAGCCACACGCAGAATCAGCAACCGCAGTAATGGCGCCAGCATGTACGAATCCATGCTGCTGGAGAATGTGGGGCGCGGAGGGCAACTCCAGATCGACTTCGCCGAGGGCAACGTGTGCGAGTCGAACCCCCAGAGTTGTCATGAGCGTCTGTTTTTGCAGCGACTCTTCGACACGTGTGAACAGATTCGGAGTTGTCATCACCGAACCATATCCAATGGCTCAACACTCAAGTGCGGATTGCGGCAAACTTACCGGATTGGGAGGAGGCCGAGCGAAGGAATCGGCCAGTCGCATCGAAGGATGCGGAGACGGGGCGCGACACTTCGATGACGAGCGTGTCATCGGGGGGTGGGCCGTGCCGGAAATCCGCGACTGCGCGGATGATGGATTCGGGCCAGCTCTTACTTTCGCCGGGACCGCGGGAGAGAAGGCGGCGGATGCCGCTGATGCGGAGTTGCTGCCCGTTGCGATCACGGCACTCAAAGGCACCATCGGTGTAGGCGATGATGCGATCACCAAGGCCGAAGGGGAAGGTCTTGGCATGGGCATCAAATTCGTCGGGCCCACAGGCACCGAGAATCATGGCGGTTGACTCCATCTCTTCGAGGCGGCCATCGACGGTGTAGAGGAATGCAGGGGGATGGCCAGCACTGGCGTACTCGACGGTGCCAGCGCGGCTGTCGGCCTTGACACAGAGGGCCGTGACATACACCCAATGGGAGCTGAGCGTGAGGTGCACATAGCGATTGAGCATGTGCAGAAGATCGTGCGGGCCGATGGAAGGATGCTCTGCGAAGATACGTTCGAGTTCGCCGTGCAGGCGGTTGACGGTGAGCGCTGCGGGGATGCCGTGGCCGGTGACATCGAGGACAACGAGATTCAGCAGGCCGTGGCGGCCGTCTTCCATGTGTGCCAGCTTGGAGAATAGATAATCGCCACCGATCTGCCGCATGGGTTCATAGGCATAGCGAAAATGAAGGGGACCATCGACCACCGAGCGGGGGAAGAGGGATTCGTGGATGCGGCGGGCATCGACGAGTTCGCGGCGCATTTCGTTATAGCGACCACGAAGCACGCGATTGGTGAACCCCTCGCGGAATCGCGAGTCTCGCCACCAGATGACAAAATACCCGGGCATTCCGATGATGGGTGAGAAGGCGATGATGGCCAGCCCGAGGGCCACCACACTCCAGCCACCATCACGCAGCGTGATGACGAAAATGACGTACGCGATGGTGAGTACCGCGTTTAGAGCCAGGAGTGGAACTAGGGGCCGAACACACTCACGCGGCGTGAGGGGAAGAAAAAGGCATGCGAAGAAATGGGTACTGAAGACCGAAGCAAGACCCGCGAGCGCCGCTCCGAACACGCTGAATGTTCGCAGCACCTTTCTGTCGCGAGCACGGCTGTCGGCATCACTTTCGACTGCCGGGGCCGTGGCGTTCTCCACGGTCTGGCGAACCGCCTCACCAACTTCGGCGGCCAGTTTGTCTGCATCGGTTGATTCGGTATGCGGTGGCTTGGGAGTCGCATTCGCGGGAGCGGATTTCTTAGAGGTCTTGAACGAAGGATCATCACCAAGCGAAATCTGGATCGGCGGCTTGGCGGGATTGATCTCTACTGAGTCGCTCGCACGATCTTCGAAATAGGCGGCGGCGAGGGAACCCGTGAAGAGATTGAGGGAGCCGGTGACGACGATGAGCCAGAAGACGAGTTTGAGTAGTGGCCACCGGGTGTTTTTGTGGTAGAAGACGTAGGAGAAGGCGGTGCAGAAGAGGCCAAAGACGACGGCGTTGACGGCCAGACTGATCCAAGCGGCTGCGGCAACCTTGGCAGCCGAGCCGGTGATGGCCTCGCGCACGCTAAAAACACCCATGATCAATGAGAAGACACTGAGGAAGAGGACAGTTCCGGTGTACCACAGGAAGCGACGGCGCAGCAGCTGTTGACGCTCGTTCTCCAATTCGGAGTCGAACTCGCTGGCGAAGGCGGAGGTGTCTAAGGGGCGATCCACGACGTCATTGTACGGGAAAGTGGAATCCCAGTTTTCTATTTGTTCGGGTTTTTTGAGGAGATTGGCAACCCGTTACAAGAACACAAGATGTTGCCGTGCAATGGTTTACGAATTTTATGTCACCTGTGAGCACCAGGTTTCCACAAGATGTCAGCATTCCCGCCATCGTTGGCGACGCGTGCGGCAACAAAGAGGAGGTCGCTGAGACGGTTCAAATAACGGACGGTTTCGGTGCTGGTTTCGGAGGGTTCATGGGCTTGGAGGGTGACTGCCGCTCGCTCGGCCCGGCGGGCAACGGTGCGAGCGATGTGAAGATGGGCAGCCAGCGCCGATCCGCCGGGGAGAACGAAGGAATTGAGGGGTTTGAGGTGTGCGTTGAGTTCGTCGATGGCGCTTTCCAGCCGCTGGGTTTGAGTTGGGACGATGCGAAGGGCAGAGGCGGGTGCCTCGCCGGGGGTGATGGGTGTGGCCAGATCAGCACCGAGGTCGAAAAGGTCGTGCTGAATCGGAGTGAGCAGGGCGAGGATGCGTGGAGCGTGAGGAGACGCATCGCGTGCCGCCTCGATGAGTGCCAAACCGAGAACGGAATTGAGTTCATCCACATCGCCATACGCACTGACGCGCGGAGAGTCTTTGCGGACGCGCGTGCCGGAAACCAGGCCGGTGGTGCCGTCGTCGCCTGTCTTGGTGTATATCTTGCTGAGGCGAACAGACATGAGAAATCCTTCTTTGCGACAACACACTGAAAGCGGATCTGGCGGGACGCTGGATGAACCGGGGAACACTACGCCCCGTGCGCGGTGGATTTGCCGCGGAAAGCCGGTGGATGCAGGGATGTCGCTGATGGATCGGATTCTGGCATCGCGAGGGTTGCCACCAGGGGAGGCGCGACAGCGGTTTCTGCAGCCGGAGATGCGGGCGTTGCATGACCCATCGCTCATGCCCGGCCTGGATCGTGCGGCGGAGCGGCTGTGCCGCGCTGTGAGAGATGGTGAAAAGATCGTGATCTATGGAGATTACGACGTGGATGGCGTGACGGCCTCGGCGATTCTGTATCACGCCATGCGGACGCTGAAAGTGGATGCGGATGTGAGCACGTATGTGCCGCACCGGATTGATGAGGGGTATGGGCTGAATTCGGAGGCGCTGATCGGACTTGCGCTGAAGGGTGCGACGGTGATCGTCACCGTGGATTGCGGCATCACCGCGCGAGCACAGGCGGCGGCATTGAAAGCGGCGGTACCGCATGCGGACCTGATCATCACTGATCATCATCATGTACCAGCAGAGGATGAATACCCCGAGTGCTATGCACTGGTGCATCCGCGGCTGGCGGGATCGAAGTACCCCTTTGGTGAATTATGCGGCGCAGGTGTGGCGTACAAGCTGGCGTGGCGGATGGGAACGGTGTGGACGGGGAGTGATCGCGTGCCTCCGGCGTTTCGCACGCTGCTGGTTGAGTTGCTGGCGCTGGCAAGCATGGGTGTCATCGCGGATGTGGTGCCCCTGGTTGATGAAAATCGGGTGATGGCGGCGTTTGGTTTGAAGCGGATCAGGTCATCACCGTTGCCGGGGCTGGGCGAACTGGTGCGCCAATCCGGGCTGGATGATGCCAAGGTGCTGGCGGAGGATGTGGGGTTCAAGCTTGCGCCGCGGCTGAATGCGGTGGGCCGCCTGGGACATGCGCGTGAGGCACTGGAACTGCTGACGATCGCCCCCCCCACTCGTGCCAATGAGATCGCCGCGGAATTGACTCGGCAGAATGATCTGCGTCGGGCGATTGAGCGTGACATCACGCAGCAGGCGAGCGAGATGGTGATCGCGGCGGGGATGCACCAACCGGACCATCGGGCGATCGTGCTCAGGCACACGGATTGGCACCCGGGCGTGGTGGGCATCGTGTGCACGCGGCTTGTGGAGCGATTCAACCGTCCGGCGATTCTGCTGTGCGAGCGTGAGGGTTTGTGCTCAGGTTCGGGAAGATCCATCGACGGATTTGATCTGCATGGCGGGTTGCACGCCTGCCGCGATGTGCTGGAAACCTTTGGCGGGCACGAGATGGCGGCGGGATTGAAGGTGCGGCCCGAAAGGTTTGCGGAGTTTCAGCGGAAGTTTGTGCATCACGCGGGGGAAAAGATCAGCGAGGAGCAGTTGTCACCGCGAGTGATGTATGACTGCGGGGCGGGGTGGGAGGAACTATCACTGACCGTGGCTCGGGCGATACGTGAATTGGTGCCATTCGGACGTGACAACCCGGGTGTGAGGTTGCTCTTGAAGAGAGTGCCACTGGATGGACGGGCCAGAACGATGGGGAGTGATCAGCAGCATCTGCAACTGCACCTTGGGAGTGGGAGCAAGCGGATTCGAGCTGTGGGATGGAAAAAGGCCGAGTTGGGACGCGATCTGCCGATCGGGGCCCAACTCGACCTGATTGTGCAATTGAAGATCAATACGTGGACGGGGAGTGAAACGCTGGAGGCGGAGATTGTTGACCTTCGACTGAGTGATCGGCCCTAGCCAGAAGTGATCACTTCTCTTCGACGCCGGCAACCTGACCAGTGGCGCGGTTGGTGCCAATGGTGCTCAGCAGTTGCTGAGCGGTCGGGTTGTTGGGCTCCATCGCCAGGGCCTGACGGACTGATTCGCGGGCATCGTTGGGCTGGTTCAACTCATCCTGAACAACAGCCAACAGCAGGAGCGTCTCGGCATCAGAGCGAATCGAAATCGCCTTCTGCAGATTCTCCGATGCGCCCTTGAGATCGGCTGTGCGGCGCTGGTGCAAGGCGCGAAGCGTGTAGCCATCGGGGCGGCTGGGATCCATCGCAATCACGCGGCTGGCGGCGACCTTCAGACGCGCATTGTCCTTGAGCATGTAAGAAACGTTGCCAAGGCCGATCCATGCCTCGGTGTCGGCGGTGCCTTCTGAGCCGGAGGTGAGTTTGATGTACACCTCGCGGGCATCGAGCATCCGGTCCAGCTTCACCAAGCACCGGCCACGCATGTGCATGAGGTCGCGGCGGGCCTTGTAAGTTTCCTGCTTGAGGAGCTTGTTGAGGTTGTATTCAGCATCGGCGTACTTCTCGATTGAGATCTGTGCGCGAACCAGGTCTTCGACGATGGCGGCATCATCAGGAGCAAGAAGCTTGGCCTCCTGAAAGTACTCGGCGGCGAGCTTGTGATCCTGCTTCATCATGGCGATGTGACCAAGGGTCTGACGGACACCGGCGTTATTTTCAAAGCGCGACTTGCGGGTCTGAAGGAACTGCTCGGCCTCCTCCAGACGATTGGTGTCGATGAGCATCTCTGACGCGGCGACGACGTATTGAGCATTCTGCGGATCAAGCTCGGCGGCCTTGGCGTAGTTGGTGTAGGCACGATCAGGACGGGAAAGTCGCTCATTCACGACGCCGGTGTAGTACTGGGCATCGGTGTTCTTCTCATCCAGCTTGGTGGCCTCTGCAAAGCAGACGAGCGCACCTTCGAGGTCACCCATCTCCGCGAGAATGCGACCCTTGAGCACGTGAGACTTGGGAACGTTGGGATTCAGAGCCAGCGAGCGATTCACGGCCTTGACGGCCTTTTCCAGATCGCCACCCAGAAACGCCTGACGACCCATGTCCCACTCGGTGGCGGCCTTGAGCGAGCTCATGCGCTGCTTAGCGGCATTCAACTCACCTTTGGTGTATGTGCCGTGCGAGTAATTGCAGCCCGCGAGGACCGAGAAGCCGACGGGAGCGACGAGCAGAGAGCAGCGATTCTTCATGGAACACCCCGGGGGGGTGTGGGGGGGCGAGAGAGGTGCGCAAGGCCCACGCTGTCGGGAGCGACCGATACAGACGCGCCGCCCATGTAGCATCGGAAAGAAAGACCGGGCCCATAAGGCCCGGTCAAAGAGTCGGATCAGATTGTCGATCACCCAATTTAAGGGTGGCGATTTAAGGGTGAATTACTTGGCGTCGATGGGAGCGGTGTCGGTCGAGACGTTGCTCAGCGTGGTCGTCTGCACGGGAATCGGCGAGGGAGTGAAGGCCTGGAAGAAGTTCCACGTGCCGCCGGCAAAGGAATTGAAGGTGAACTCGTGATTCTCCAGCGTCGAGAAGACGTAGTCAGCCGGATCAACGTTGCTCAACTGATCGAACGAGGGCCCCACCACGGCGACGGGTGTGAAGACGGGCTGCGTCGTCACGTCCGTTGAGGGGGTGATCTGCACGGTCACAACGGAGTCATCGCTGATTGCGGGAACCTGAGCCACGGGCTCGTGTGAAACCACGGGAGCGGACAGGCCAGCGGTCTGCTGGCCGTTGAACTGGCCCTGAACCTGGGCGGCCTCAGCGGCCTGAGCCTGGAACTGCTCGACCTGCGTGTTGCTGATGGCAGCGTGGGTCGGAGCTGGCACTGAAGCCGAAGCCGGAGCAGCGGTCTGCTGCGCTGAGGCAACAGGTGCAGCAGGAGTCGTATTCACGGGAGCGGCCGATGAGCTGGCCTTGCCCGCCTTGTTCTTGCTCTCGTTCGAAAGGATGTCCTCGAGCATCGAACGCGAAGGCCAGTTGCCGGGCTGACCCGTGATCTGCTCACGAATCTTGATAGCATCGGACTGCATCGGGTTCTTGCGGAGCGATTGCTGAATCTTCAATAGAGCGGCATCGGTCTTGCCCTCGGCCAAGAGTTTCTCAGCTTCGACGTTTTCCTTGCTGGTCATCTTCTCACGCGACCAGGGGAGGAGACCCTCGCGGCTGCCGGTGCGAACCTTGTCGATGTAATCACGGCCACGTGAGCCGGCGTCGGCCATGCCCGTATCCGTGAGGATGGTGGGCGTGATGAGGAAGATGATCTCGGTGCGCTTGGTGGCGTCTTCCTTGCCACGGAAGGCGTTGCCGAGGATGGGGATATCACCGAGCCATGGGACCTGGCGACGGGTGACCTGGGTGCTCTCGCGGAAGAGACCGCCCAGGACGATGGTCTGGCCATCGCGAACGATGACGTTGGTCGTGAGTTCGTTGGTGATTTCGTCGGGAATGGTGACGCTGTTACCGCTCGAATCCTTGGTGTCACGAATGACGGCTTCAGAGACCTGCGGCTTGAGTTCCATGCGGATCATGCCGTCGGTGGTGATGAAGGGGCGGAAGTTGAGCTGGGTACCAGTGTCCAGGAACTGGACGGTCTGGGTGGTCGCGGTGTCGGTGCTGGTGGTGTTGAGGTAACCGACCTTACGACCGACGAGGACGCGGGCGGGCTGACGATTCAGAGCGAGAATCTTGGGATTCGAGAGAATCGTGGTGTCCGTGATTTCATCGAGCATCTTCAGGAAGACGCTGACATCCTTGGTGGAGACACCGATCTTGAAGGTGCCGGGACCACTGGTGCCACCGGCGGTGGAGGTGATGGCCTTGCCGTTACCGTCACCGGGGACGGCCTGACCGCCACCGGTTGTGCTGCCACCGCTCGTGGACGCCGAGGTCACGCGACCGGCGATCAGCGAATCGACCACCTTGAGGGGGCCGCCACCGAGGGCAAAGTCGTTGAAGGACATATCGCTGATGATGCTGAAATCGACGCCCAGGGCGTTGGCTTCGTTGAGTTCGGTCTGCAGGATCGTGGCCTCAACCAGCACCTGGGCCGGCTTGGTGTCGATCTGGCGAACCAGCTTCTCGATCTCCAGAACGTTCTCTTCGTAGTCGTAGATCACCAGCGTGGCTTCGTTGGCAAACTCATCAGCGCCGTTGGGGCCGTTGGAGAGGGAGAAGGCACTGGTCTTGCCGTTGGTCTTGATCTGGCCGCCTTCAGAAAGGACGGGCTTGGCGAACTCAGCGGCATCGATCGAGTTGAGATAGTTCAGCTTGATGGTCTTCCAGACGCGGGCGCGCTGCGCGGCCTCGATGGTCTTGAGCTCTTCCAGCGTGTAAACATAGATGAACGAGCCCTTCTCGATGTAGCCGTAACCATTCACGTGCAGAATGGCATCCAAGGCCTCGGTGAAGGTCACGCCATAGAGATTGGCCGTGATGCGGGCCGAAACGTTCTTGCTTGCCACGATGTTGCGCTGCGACTGAATGCTGAGCATTTCCAGAACGTTGGAAAGCTCTTCATCGTTCACATGCAAATCGACCACCTGGGCATCGCTGATCTGAATCTCGGCCTTGGACTTGCCGGTCGACTCGCCCTTCTCCGGAGAGAACGGCATGGTGTCGCCCGCGGCGGCTTCTTTCAGCGCGTTGGCGGCAGGGTTGTTGTTGATCTGTTCCGGCTGGGCCAGAGCCACCGCCTGCCCGCACACGGCGAAGCACACTGCGGCTGTCAGCGTCGGAACAAAAGAGCGGCGCGGGTGATCCTGGGTCTTCATGGTCTGATCCTCTTTGAACATGTACCGGCAGTTAAACCTTGCAGTCACTGTCGTGCCCCCACACACCCCACATGGCGCAGTGCGGACATTCACACCTTTCGTCGTCATTTCTCCGCCTTCACTTTGCACCTTGCCCAGATTGCCCTGAATACGGGTGCGAAATCTTGAGGGTTAAATCGACGTCGCGTTCGCGCCACCCGATTCGCGTGATGCCGCTCAAGGTGCTCCGGAAAAGCAAGAACCGCGATCCCGTTGCGGAATCGCGGTTGGTGGGTGCTCTCAAGTTGATGGAAAACGTTACTTGTCCGGCGTCTGCGTCGAAGCCGGGGAAAAACCGGATTCTGCATGAATCTGATCCGGAATCACCATGTCCGGGGCCCAACGCGGCTCAATCTTGGCTGCCTTCTCAGTGGGCTCGGTAGCACGCTGCGGAGGAACATCCACCATCTGCTGATCCGGATCGGCATACGCAGAGCGCGGCATGCCGGTCACGACGCGCAGCTTGAACCAGATAAAGAGCCCGGCCGCCAATGAAAGCGAGCACACCAGCGCAGTGCCGGTACGCGAGAACTTCGCGTTGGTCGACAGCGATTTGCGCCGAGGATCTGCTTGGGGAGATGAATTTCGATTGAGTTGCAATCCCATGGCACACACTCACATACAAAGCGAGAACTCATCCGCCTGAGGCAGGGCGAGTGACACTGACACGCCCGGTATACCCCTCGACGGTGATGGTGAACGACTGGCCGGAGCCGCGAATCAACACTGTCCCATTGGTCGGTGCGGTTCCCGAACCAGCGGACAGGACCGGCATCCCCTGCTCATCAAAGATCAACAGGTTGACGTTGCCGAATGAATTGGTGAATGCGCACGAATCGATGTTCGCATCACCCATGCCACTGGTATTGAACCGAGTGTTCTGAAACGCGTATCGCGAAGGATCCACCGTGCCGCCGGGCATGTCCAGCAGCACATAGCGATTCTCGGATGGATAAAACAGGATCGCCTTGGGTTCCTGATGGGCAATCGCCTCAGATTGCACGTAGTTGATATCACTCACCACCTGGCGCACCGCGGATTGCACGCGCAGCACACCCGCATCGCCCATCGCGGGAACCACGATCGCTGCGGCAATGCCCAGGATCGTCACCACGATCAGCAATTCAACCAGCGTGTACGCGCGTTGCAGGCGTGCCATAACCATGTCCCCTCCCCTGTCTTGCCGCCCCATCGCGGCAAGCTATCCCACGACTCGCAGCGCTTACTTCTTGTCGTCAACGCGGATCGCGGGCATCTCCAGCACCTTGACGGGCATGGGGCTCTTGATGCTTCCCTGCATCTTGTCGAGCTTGGCGTTCATGCTCTTGAGCTCAGCGATGATCTGCTTGCGCTGATCAGCCGCGTTGATGAGCCCGACATTGCCGTTATCTTCCGATGGCCCGGCCATCGCGGTCTGGCCCGTGGCTGAACTGCCAAAGAATCGCTCAGTGGCGATCAGGCCGAGCATCACGGCAATCACCGTGAGCACTGAATTCATGTACTTGCTGGAATTGGGGTTGCTGCGATTGTCCATGGATCGAACTCCTGGGGAAAGGTCAAGTAAGCATGGAAACTAGCGTGGCAGGGGGTCTCCGCCAGACGTAAATGAACCGGCGAGCACATCGCCGGTCGCAGGGTTGAAAATCCAACCATGCGTGGTCTGAAATGCGGAATCGGCCGTGCTGCCGATGATGATCGTCTTGGAATTGGGACCGCCCACCCAGCCATTCACAGGCGCTGATCGCATGTAATTGGCGGTGAGCAGTTCTCCCCACGTGCCGGCGCCTGCAGTGACGGTTGGATACGAACCATTCTGCTGCACGAAATACACACTGAGTGCCTTGCGCACCTTTTCGAGCTGATCCTTAGTGGCCACCACGCGGGCGTCGTCCGTGGCCGCGGAAAACTGCGGCACGGCGACCGCGGCGAGAATGCCCAGGATCACCACAACAATGAGAATTTCCACCAGCGTGAAGCCGCGAGAAACTGATTTTCGCGGCAGGCGAGCATCAGCAATGTGCGAACGGTTGAGCATGGTGCCTCACAAAGATTCCCAACGCAACATCGGCGTGAACCGGTACCAAGGTGTCATCGGCCGATTGATCCCGTGAAGTGAGGGGTTGTGGCACGATCGTGCCACAGTGGAAATATCGGACCGTCACACTCTTCTCATCGATTGGGGCCAAAAACACACCACGCCCGTGACCGGGCGTGGCGGATGAACTCAAATGAACCGTCTCCGCAGATCTCGACAATTAGTCGGGAGTGCCGGGAGTCAAAGCGTCGTTGACCTCATCGAAGTACGAAGCGCCGAGGACGCCAGAGGCCTGCACATAGTGCCAGCCGACGTTGGCGTTGCCAGTAGCGCCGAGGACCACGCCCTGCTTGCCGTTGAAGGGGTTCTTGGGAGCGGCCTTGAGGTAGGACGAAGCGCCACCGGAGAGCATGACGGCCCAAGCGGTGGGACCATCGGTGCTGGCGACGAGGGCGGGGTAGTTGCCATCGGTCGAACGAGCTTTGAAGAGCTCGATCTGATTGCTGAGCGACTTGATCTGGGCCTTCAGGTTGCCGCCCTGGGCATCCTGGGTGGCGTTGGTGAACTGGGGCACCACGATGGCGGCGAGAATGCCGAGGATCACAACAACGATGAGAATTTCAACGAGGGTAAAGCCCTTACGAATCGTGTTCCGCATGCTGGGAACTCCTTCAGAAAGTGCCGGGTGCGAACCGGCTTTCACGTGAAAGCCGAACGCGAACATCGCGTCCGGTTGCGCTTCCGCATCCCACACATCCATGCGAGGGAGTGTGCGAAAGCGGGTTGCGAGTGCATGGAAACCAATCCACGTACCCGCCGATTTCCGATTCCAGCACGTGCGTGCGCAGAAACCGAAACTCAGCCGGAAGAAAGATCGGCCGCGAGAGATGCGCACTTCATACCTGAGCTCCGCGCGACCCTCGTCAATGCACTTTGTACCGATTGCACCGGCCCCCCCCTCACTGGGGTGCCGCGATTGTGTCGATCACGCCATCTTTATCGGGCGAGCCACTTGGCTGTCAAGGTTCGCCATCACCCTCAAAAAACTCAACAGGAAGCAACTTCATCGGAGGGCCCTTTTTACCGGGCAACGTCACGCCGCACGCTTGCCCATGCTGAATCGCCGGCACCAGCAGGGGCTGCCCACTCTGGATCGACTTCCAATCACTCACCAGATCTCGCACAGCGCCACCCTTGAGAA
>CAYTYD010000040.1:0-16814 GCA_964441555.1 uncultured Phycisphaeraceae bacterium
GGGGGATTCAAATCCGTACTTCCAGCCAAGCAAAGTGGCGAGGATCGGGACATTGTTGGTGTCGAGCGTGTACATGCCCGGCGCCTTGACATCGGCGATCTTGCCTTCCTTCACGAAGACCGCGACCTGCCCTTCGCGGACGATCAGCTTGGCGCCGTTCTTGATTTCGTTCTGAAAGCGCTCAAAGCGGTGAACGAGTGTGTTATTGGAATCATCGATGAATTCGACGATGTCAATGAGTTCTTTTTTCAGGCGTTCCCAGATAGACATGTGAGATCTCCGAGTCGACGTCGAGGACGTCTGCGTGCGAGCGGCAAGGGGGCGTAAACCCTGCTTCCGATGCGGATTGATCGGAGACGGGGTCAGCCAGTTTCATCAATTGCAGTTTAGCCGGAAATCTCCGGACTTTGGAAGGGCAAAAGGCCCGGTTTCAGGCCTTAGGACGCGTGGCAAAGAGCAGGATGCACGCCGCGGCACTGGCGCCGGTAATCCCCAGTAAAGCGTTGACCAGGTACTTGGTGTCGTGGTCTTTGGCGTCCATGGATTCAAAGAAGGATTTGCGGGCCTCCGGGCTATCCGGGCGGGACTTGCCGCTGATGGCGCGATCCCATTGCTCCTTGGCCTCGCTGTAACGCTTCTGGCCACCCATGGCGGGATAAATGCGCCCACCAGCTCCGCCAGCCAGCAACATTGCGACGATGGCGGCGACGGTGACGGTGCTGCGGGCCTGAGCAAGTTTTCCGGCTTTCCCCTGCAGCAGCGTGACGACGGCGAGTAGGATGGAGATGCCAGCGGGAATCAGCGTGAAGATGAGTGCAGTTCGGGGATTGGAGCCTTCGGGGGCACTGGAAAATGCCCAGAAGCCAAGCCCCGAGAGCAGGGCTGCAAAGACGAACATGATGACGGCGGGAACGATCGCAGCTGCAGGCATCGTGTGTTTCCAGATGTGCTGGCCCTGTGCATGGTGCATGAGGGGCCAAAAACCGTCAACCGAGTGCGACGGGTTGAAATGGAGCGGAAGGGACTCGAACCCTCGACTTCTACCTTGCAAAGGTAGCACTCTACCAATTGAGTTACCGCCCCGACCGCGAATGGTAGGAGGGACCCATCCATCAAGGCGCGGCGGACGAAGAAGTGGTACTGTGCCGCGATCGGTTGGTAAAGATGGGGGCCGGTGCGGATACCTGTGCAGGAGTGGCGACAGATGATGACTCTTCGGCGTTTGATGGGTTGCGGGTGCACCTTGGTGATGATGGGCGTGGCAGGTCAGGCCCTTGGCCAAGCCAGCGGGCCTCGCGAATCAACAGGGCGAGCCGCCCCCGAGCGAGCGACTCAGGAAAGAACGACGAAGTATCGCCTGAATGCCGGTGCCAGTCACACCTTTGAAACCAAGCTCAAGGATGGACCGGGGAAATCAAGCGTGACGCGGGCCAACGCCAGCTTTGGATTGGGACTGCCGATTGCGGAACGCTCGACATTGGATTTTGATATCTCAAACGAACTCTCGTGGTACGACTGGAAGGATGCGACAGGTTTTGTAGCGGGGAAGACCGAGCCGGTGAGAGAGACGTACGACACCACCTTTGCCGCACGATTCTCCAGCCAGATCAGTGACAAGTGGATCGGATTCATCGGCGGCGATGTGAACGCCAGTGCCGAATGGGGAGCGGATTTTGGTGACTCACTCACGTACGGCGGCCTGATTGGGGCGACGTATCTGGCAAACGAGTCATTCTCCATCGGCGTGGTGCTGAGTGTGCATAGCCGCCTTGAAGATGATGCACGCGTGATGCCAGTCCCGGTCTTTAGCTGGAAGATCAGCGAGCAATGGAATTTGGGCACCTCCGCCGGCCGCTCGCTGCGTCTGTCGTATGCGCCGTCAGAGCAATGGCGTTTCTTTGCCGATGCTGGCTTTGAGAACAGCGAGTACCGATTGGATGACGATGGCTCGAGTCCTGAAGGCGTTTTCCGAGACACGCGCGTGCCACTCTCCCTTGGCTTTGCGTATGTCCCAAGCGAACGCATAACCATCTCAGTGCTCGGTGGGTTCAATGTCTACCGCGAGTTTGTGCTCGACAATCGCAACGGAGATCGCGTCCACAAGGACAAAAGTAAAACCTCACCAATGCTCGCGGCACTGGTGAGAATCAATTTCTGACATGTTCACAAACGACCCGTGTGACTCTTAGCGAGGCGTGGCCTCAGTCGTCGGCGGCGTCAGCGGCTTGGGACCTGTGCCGTACGGCGGGGCATCGATCAGCGTGGCCTTGTTAATCTTCGGCGGCTCCTTGGGACGCCCCAATCCATCCGCGCCAACCGGGGTTTCCGCGATCGCTTTGATCGCCTCTGCACCCTTCACCGCCTGGCCGAATGCGGTGTACGCACCATCCAGATGCTGGCAACCGGCACGAGAGAGGCAAATGAAGATCTGCGAGCCGTTGGAATTTGGATCGCCGCTGCGTGCCATCGAAAGCACGCCGTAATCATGCTTGAGCTTGGAATACTCAAGATCCACCTGGAAGCCGGGCCCACCAGAGCCGGTGCCAGTCGGATCGCCAACCTGCACGACAAAGCCGCCACCTGCGGGGGACTGATTGAGCACGCGATGGAAGATCACATCGGTGTAAAACCCACCACCAGCAAGTGACATGAAATTGAATGCGCTGTTGGGGGCCTGATCCGGACGCATCGCCAATTCGATCTCGCCGGCAGTGGTGTCGAGCAGCACATGTTTTTCGGAATACGCACGAATGCCGGAGTAAGCCTGGCCATTCATGCGGAACTGCGGCAACTTCGTGGCAGGATTCAGCGTCGCTGTCCCCCGATCCACCATGGGCTGAATGACGACAGCCGCGCCGATCCGCTCATCACCCACTTTGAGTTGCGCGAAGACGACATCGGGCTTCTTGTCCGCCCATAGGTTGGGAAAGAGCGTTGCAAGATTCACTCCACCGGCCTGCGCTGCGGCAGAGGCGAGCACTTTGGCGGTATCCGCCTCAAGCAATTCGATCTGCACATCACCGGCCTTGCCATCCGGCACTTTCACCGTCATGGGAATGGGCCGGTCAACTCCGTAATAGAGGCGATCGGGCACTAACTGCGCCGAAGCCGAAGCGGATATCCCAGCAACGAGAAGGATCGCAGAGAGCAAAGGTGTCTTCATGGTGGCAGTGTATGACGCAGAGTGCGGCTCGTGGTTCACTTTCGTTCCACGGAAACAACACTGCAAGTTGCGAATCGACATCACACCATCACATTGTGGCCGCGACGAAAACAGATTCAGCGATCGTTGTTGTCAGCCACGCCGGATGCCACATCGAGCCAATCCCACTGGCGGCGAACCTTGTGGTCGCCCACTTCCATCTCGTTCTTGGCAAAGAGCCGACGGAACTCCCCGTTCAGATCTTGAATGAAGTCAACGGCAAGATCAGCCGTCAGGTAGTTCGTTCCACTCTTGTGGTTGTAGTCTGAAAGCGCACGCATGCCATCCGTCACCAGGACACTCTCAGAGGGTTCGATGGCCGTCAGCGTGCGCTCGCCGTTTGGCCCGATGCCGCGGAAGTGGTAGTTGCCCACCACACGCTCGCGATAGCCGTTAAACACTCGACTGTACACGTTAAATCCGTGGTCACCGTGATGGGATGGGCAGTAAAAGAGCTTGGGTGCAACCAGATAATCTGTCGCGTACAGAACTCCCAGGCCATCCCACTTCTGTTCATTGCTATCCGAATTCGGAGCCCGCAACGTCATCATCTGCTGCTGTGCACTGGTATCACCATTCATGCCTGCAGCCAGGGATACGTACATGCTGTCCGGCAATTTCCCGTCGTGATCGTCCGCGAACATCTGAATACCGATGCCCAACTGACGAACGTTGGAAGCGCACACCACTCGCCGGGCGGCCTCGCGAGCACCACTCAAGCTAGGTAAAAGGATCGCAATCAAAAGCGCGACCACAGAAATCGTGACCAACGTGTCGATCAGAGAGAACCCGCGCGCAGCACCCCCACGCGGCTGCCCTTGCCTGAGCTCAGATTGCTTTCGGGACGAGTGCACGAAAGACCTCCGATTCATCTATCCGATCTTTAACGAGAATATCGTCTTTGAGATCACGCCGCAAGCCAGATTTTTGCTCACCGAGTCCCAAATGGGTTATTCACCTCCCAATAAAGTCCTATAACACAAATTGATTATGAGACGCAATCGCGCTGATTCGGGTCAAATTCGGTTGGAGATTGCAACCGTTGGGCATCGCGACCGTATCGACTTGTGTCAGATTGCCTTTCTAGACCGTTCGGAGAACGATCGGGTAGACCTTTCTGATATCGTGGGTGTGCCGTGGCGCACGAGACTGACAAATCCGAATTGGCGTTGATGAAGCGGGTCGCTGCTGGTGATGAATCAGCCACTGCCGAGCTCTATGACCGATTCGGAGCGTTGGTCTTCCGAATGTCTCTGCAGGCGATGCCCACTCGGGCAGAAGCCGAGGATGCTGTTCAGGAAATCTTCGTGCGTCTGTGGCGTACGGCGGGTCGATACGACCCCTCGCGCGCTGCGCTGGTGACTTGGGTGATGCTGATTTCGCGGCGTCACCTGGTGGACCGGATGCGTCGTGCCAAGGCGAGAGTCAGGGCCGGAACGCTGGACGGCAGCGAAGCGTTGGTTGCGCCTGCGGGTTCAATCGACGACGAGCACGGGATGGAGCGTGGGGAACGGTTTGCGTCCTTGATGAAGAAGGTGGATTCTCTGCCTGATCTTCAACGAACCGTGATCACGCGGGCCTATTTGGGCGGTCAGACACTCCGTCAGATCGCAGATGAAATGGGAACGCCGATCGGGACGATCAAGAGCGCACTCAGCCGGGCCTTGGTCCGTCTGCGCGAACGAATGAACGAGGAGCAGGTAGCATGAACCTTCAACAGATCATTGAAAGCGCACAACTGGACGCTCTGGGTCTGCTCGAAGGTGAAGACCTTGAGAAGTTTGAAACCTCCTTTGCTGCGCTTCCTGCTGCACACAAAGCGATGATTCGCGCCGAGCAGGAACGAGTTATCCGCTTTGGCTGGTCTGAGGGTGTGATTGAAGGCACTTCGATTGACTCCGCCTTTGCACCACCAGTTGAGTTGAAAGATCGCATACTGACGGCTTGCCACGGCATCGGTCGAAAGACGCATGTCTCCGCCGGAGCTAATTCTTCAGTTCGCCGCGCAATTTCCGGTCGCCGCGTCACGCACTGGTGGCGGGCCTCCGCGCTCGGCATGGCTGCAGCGTGTGTGGTACTCGGTGTTGCTTTCATCCAATTGACCGGCTCGTATGACCGCATCACCGATCAGAATCGCGCCAATGTGATGCAGCAGGCGATGAGCAAGGAAATGGGTGGCTACGTCAGCGATATGGTCTTTGATGCCAAAACGCATCGGGTCATCTTTGCCTCACGCAGCGGGTTTGCTGGCAAGGCTTCAATCTTCACCAGCCCCGATTGGAAGAAGGCACAGTTGCACTGCCTCAGCTTGCCCACCAGCGACGGCCAGACGTACAAGGTGGTGGTCACAGACCCCAGCGGTGCCACCGAACGTGTCGTGGCTCAGTTTGCTTCCAATGGCGGCATGATGATGCTTGATTTGAATGTCAACGCCGCTGAAGCTGGCCGTCTCGCAATCGTGATGATTGACAAGACCGGTCGTGAAACCATGGTTCTGGCCACGTTCGGCTGAACGTCCTATCTACTAGGTGTAACGCTTACGCCGCCTTGCGCAACGGGGCGGCGTTGTTCTTTTCATCCTGCTCACCCGCCTTGGGCCAGCGTGACGCGTCGAGGATGGCCTCAAGCGCAATATCCCGCTCGAACTTCTGCTTGGCTGCGGCAAGGCGACGGTAGATGAATGTCGCGACGAAGATTCCAAAGATCGCACAACCGCCGAGAATGGCCCCGGCGACTTGCAGTCTCTTCGAATCGATCGGGTTCGGATCCGACGCCGCCTCCTTGGAAATGATGGTCACCGCACCGTCAATGCGGCGAGCACGTGCCTCGACTGCCTCGGCCGCGAGCTTGGTGGTGATAGCGTTCAGTTCGCGTGCTGTGCGATCGGGGCCATCGCCACGCAGTTCGACCGTGAGCACACCCGGGCGAGCAGATTCAAACGACATGTCGGTCTTCATTCGTTCAGCAACGGCACCAGGCTCGGCCATCGCGCCCATGGCAAAACGCTTCATGTGCTCAGCGACCTTGCCCGCGAACAAGGGATCATTGAGCATGTCCTCATGGAATTTCTGCCATTCCTTGAGTTCCTCGGTGGCCAGTTCGCGACCCTTGCCATCGGCCTCCAGCGTGGCACGAGCAGCGAATCGGCCTGGCGACACCTGACCAGCCAGAGCCCAGGAAAGGCCTGCAAGAATGGCAAGAGCAATCGTGCTGTGCCCCATGACCGTTGCCGCACGACCAACCGCGCGCTGACTGGCCTGCCTTTTCTGTGTTTCCTGAATCACCTGATGTGCCGCCGCGAGTTGGGCCCGCTGCGTGAGCACTTGTTCACAGATTTCAAAGCGCTTGCGGAGCACTTCTCCGGCCTCGCGGAGCTGAACGATCTGCTGACGACGGAGGCGGCGATGCTGGCGAAGGCGTTCGGCGCGATCCGCTGTCCATTGCGCACGATCCGCCCACACCCCACTCCCTTCGCGTTGCTGAATCTGACGACGCTGCTCCACTTCCAGCTTGAGACGTTCGGCAAGCTTGCTGACCGTCGCCTCCAATTCGCCAGTCTGCTCGGCTGCGGTGGCCAACTGCTTTTCCAAGAATCGGATGCGCTCGGCATCGGCCTGATTCGAGCCACCTGACGAGTCGGCGGCGGCCGCAACTGCCGCTGCCAGTGCGATGCGCAACTCGTCAATCTGGTTACAAAGCGATTGCTCGCTGGCTTGTGAGTCCGTGCGAACAGCAAGAAGCGCGTGTTCGGCCTCACGATGATTGGTTCGCACCTGGTCCAACTCACGCCGCAGGGACTCGATGACGCGCTCCGCTTCTGCGCCCGCGGCGCTCTGGTCGCTGCTCAGTCGTGCAACGTCCGATCTCGCGGCATCGCGAGACGCTGTGAGTTCCTGAATCTGCGCCGAAGCCGCAATCTCGGCTTGCTGCAGACGTTGCTTCCACTGGCTTTCCTGCTCGATCGAGGCGGCCTGTTGAGCTGCCATGCCGCTACGAAGCTGCTGCAATTCGACCTGCAGTTCGCTCAATTGTTGCTGCAGCTTGGCTTCGGCCTCTTCCGCGCTTTGCTGCGTCCGGTTGGCAAGAGTGCGGCTTTGGCGGATCTCTTCGGCAGCTGCATTGGCATCGCGTTGATGCTGCGACACCGCTTCCTGAAGTTGCAGGCGAAGCTCGGCAACCTGCCTTTCCGCGGCAAGTCTCTGCTCCTGCGCACTGGCCGCCTGAGCCATGCCGCTATCTGTGCTGCTTTTCAATTCCGCGATGGCTTGCTGTTGCTGCGAGATTTGCAGCTCCAATGCCGAGCTGGTCGATTGAGTCCGCTCGAGATCCTCTCGCAAACTCGCGACTTGTGCCTCGGCCTTTGCCTTTGTCTGATCGCGCGCATCCTGAGCCGCGTTCTGCGCCTGGCGTGCAGCGGTCAACTCACTTGAGACCTTGGTGAGTTGCTCCTTGAACTCAGACTCGGCCGCCTGCAGCGCACGCTCCGCTGCCTGCGCAGCCGCTTCGATCTTCCGCTGTTCGGCCTGGACAGCTTGCAACGCGTCACGGGCTTGGCTCAGCTCCTGATCTGCCTGCTCACGATGGCTCGCGATCTCCGCGTGCGCCTGTTGCAACTGCTCCGAAAGTTCTGCGTGATCGCGAGCACTTTGCTGCTGAGATGCATCTGCTTGACGCGATTCTTCGGCCCGGGCTTCTTGTTCACCACGAAGCCTTGCCACAAGTTCATCACACTTGCCTTGCCAAGACCTCGCCTGCTCCTGTGCAACTTCCTCCAATTGCTGTCGCACTGCATCTTGCTCTTGGCATGCCTTGTCGACCTGCGCTTGCAATTGCGCCCGGTACTGCATCTCCAATTCTTGACGCCACTCAGTCTGCAGGTGTGCTCGCTGCTGTGAGAGCTCGCTGGCGAGGTGCGCAGCATGGGCTTCCGCCGCAGCGGCGAGTTGCAATCTCACCTGCTCTGCTGTTTCCTTGGACAGCTGCTGGGATAGACGTTGCTCAAACTGCGCGGTCAGTTCGGCCCGCACGCGTGCCTCCGCATCGCGTGACGCCTGCTCCCTTGCCTCTGCCTGGTTCTGTGCGGCTTGGCGTGCACTCCGCTCTTGAATCTCATTGACCTCACGATCCATCGCTTCTCGCGAGGCCTTCTGTTCAGACTTCCACTCGGCTCGCAGAGATTCCACCTGCTGGCGAAGTTCTGCAAGCTCCGCCTCGGCCTTCACACGCGCCTGGCGCTCCGATTCTGCCAGCGCGGACGCCTGCGCGATGCTCTGCTGAGCATCACTGGCCTGCACGCTCAGTTGCGATTGCAACTGGCTGAGTGCCGCGGCATGCTCCGTAGCCATTGCACTCGCCAGTTCCGCCGCCCGCTGCTGTGCGGCTTCCTGCGCCTGGGCTGTCATCGCTGCTTGGGCATGCTCCAGAACCTCTTTCTGCGCACCCGCAGAAGCGGCTCGAGCGGACTCCAATTCTGCCTGCAGAGACTCGATCTGCTTGGTCAATTCAGCACGTTCGGCTTCCAATTCACGTGATCGCGTGCTGACTTGGTTTTTCAGCGCCTCGACGGCCTCGACCGTGTGCTGGGCCACGGCTTCGGCCTTGGCAGAGAGTTCGCTGGCTCGTTCAGCATCCTTCAATGCCTCAGCACGCTCGTCTCGAGCGCGGTCCACTTCTTGCTGACGCATCCACACATCGCGTTCCAGTTCCGCGATCCGGGCCTTGGCTTGAATGACGGCCTGCTGCACCTGCGTGTCACACACACCTTCAGCCGTCAATCGGGCCATGCGATCACGAGTTTCTCCCAGCTCGCGCTCGACTGCCCATAGATGTTGCCGCGAAGCTTCGCTCTTGGCTTCCGCTTCCTGACGTTTCTGTTCGGCAACGGTGATCAGCTCCGCATCGAGCACACCTTTGCGGCGGCGTTCAGCCAGTTCCGTTTCGGCCTGAGCAATCCGATTGGAAAGTTCGAGAATCTTGCTTTCAACATCCGCGCCATTGGCCTGCGCAGCGATCTGGCTCTCGAGCTCGCGAGCGCGGGCTTCGGCCTGCGATCGGGCCAGTTCCATCGCCTTGAACTTTTCCTCTGCCAGCACGCGCGAGCGGTCACTTTCCTGCATCTGGCCCGTCACCTGGGTCAAACGCGCTGCAATCTCGGCTTCATGCTTCTCGACGAGTTTTTCCCGCAGCTGCGCCTGAGACAATTGCTCACTCAGTGCTTTACGGAGCTGTTCGGCCTCCTGCTCCACATCGCGCCTGCGCCGATCCAAGTCGAACGCTCGCTGATCCATCTCCAAAGCGCGGCGTGACAACGTGGTACGCAGCTCTTCGAGCTCTGCCCGAATCGCGGCATTCTGCAGGCGGTCCGACTCTCCCCCCCCGCGTGATTGTTCTGAGCGAGATTCCGATCGATGATCCGCCCCCTGCCCCGCCATGCGCTTGAGATTTGCCACGCTGGATTCAAAATCAGCGAGCAACGACATCACGTCGTCCGTTCCCTGAGCAGGGCGCGCGTGCGGATTGCTGGCGTTGGGCTTGGAGGAGTCGTTTGGCACTTGGCTTCTCGTATATTGCGATGTGGATATGGACGGACATCGCAATATCGACGCGCTGCACCCCGGGCTGGAAGGGGGATGGACAGCCGATACCGGGGTGATAACAAACGACTGCCCCCACCGTCACAACCGGAATGTTCCAACCACTTTGACGCGGCGAAACCCCCAGTGGTCTTGCCCGATAATGTTCTGGCATGACCACTTTCCTTTTCAAAACCGAACCGTCGGAGTATGGGTACGGCGATCTGGTGCGTGAAAAGCGCTGCGTATGGACAGGTGTTTCCAACCCGGCTGCGCGGATCGTTCTGCGTCAGATGCGCAAGGGTGATCGCGTACTGATCTATCACACCGGGGAAGAGAAAGCGATTGTGGCCGAAGCCAAAGCCGCGTCGAACGCTTATGAGGATCCGAGTCAGCGGGGGCTGAACGATCGGGGGGAAATCGCGTGTCCGGTTGTGGACTTGGTGCCAGTGCGCGCGTGGGATGACCTCATCACGCTTTCGGCCATCAAGGGAGACGCCCGATTCAAGGATTTTGTCCTGGTGAAGCAGTCACGCCTGAGCGTGATGATCGTGCCGGAGGCGATTGAACACGCGATTGATACGTTCAAGAAGGCGCCTGCTCAGACAAAACGCCGCGGATGACGATCGTCGATGACCGCTCGCGCTTGAGCTAGTGCCGGGTAATCCGGCACTGGGCATGAGTCGTTGAAGTGCGAGAGAATCCATTCAATCTGCCCCGATTCGAATAGACGGGCGAACCTCTCCACCGCATCCTCGCAATAGCGAGAGCCAATGCCCGCACGTAGTTCGGCGATGGCCTTCACCCCTGCATCGTGGCCGATCTCCATTCGATAGGGGCGAATGCTTGTGAGTGCATCAAACGCGTCGACGACTGCAAAATAGCGAGCCGGTCGAGGGATTTCTTCACCTTTCAGACCATCCGGATAGCCGAGGCCATCGATTCGCTCATGGTGATATCGCACCATATCCAGCACAATCGAATCGCTCTCTCCCGCCGATCTCAACCTATTGAATCCCTCCATGGGGTGCAATTTGATCATCTCAAACTCTTCAGATGTCAGTGAGCCAGGTTTCTGCAGAATCGCATCTGGCACGATGAGCTTGCCGATGTCGTGCACTGCCGCGCCGTAGGTAATGCGTTCGAGCCGCTCGGCACCGACATTGGCATCCTCGGCCAATGCCCGCGTATACAGCACCACTCTCCATGTGTGGGCCGCGGTGGAGAGATCTTTGGATTCAAGCTCGCGTACGTAGGCCTCAGCGGCGTTGGAAAGCACCGCACACCGTATCGCACGAAGGGCGCGGCGTGCAATCGGGTTCATACCTCATTCGCACAATCACCGCCCGGCCTTGAACAGCGTCCGCAGCGATTCGAAAATGTCGTCGCGGCCGCCGATCTTGCTGGTCACCAGCCGCGGTCCTTCCTCGTCCTTTACCCCATCAGGGAATGCCTCGGTCAACACGTTGAGAAAGCTGCCGCTGCCGTAGGCACTGGTGACCTGGCAATAGCCGAACATGTTGCAGATCGGCAGCAGCTCGTTCTCAATTAATTTTACACACTGACGATTATCCGCATCGCTGGAATTGTCACCATCGCTGAAGTGAAAGAGGTACACATTCCAGAGCGAAGGGTCGTAGCGTTCCTTGCACAACTGCCTGGCACATTCATATGCACTTGAGATTCTCGTGCCACCATCTTCCTTCACACTGAAAAATGTCTTCTTGTCCACTTCCTGTGCGCGAACATCATGCACGATGTAGCGGCTCTCAATCCCCTCATAATTCCGACGCAGCCAAGTATCAATCCAGAACGCCTGCAGGCGGACCAGTTCCTTCTGCTCATCACCCATCGAGCCGCTGACATCCATCATGTAGATAATCGCGGCGTTGGACTGCGGTTTACGAATCTCGTTGTAACTGCGGAAACGCAGATCGTTCTTGATCGGAATGATCACCGGATTCTCCGGATCGTACAAACCGGTGGAGATCTGACGCTTCAGGGCTTCGCGATAGGTACGCTTGAAGTGTCGCAGACTCGCCGGGCCGATGGGACGAATGCCTGTACACTTGTCACGCACTGTGGTGATGCGATGTTCGCCTCGTGGCTTGATCCGGGGCAGTCTAAGTTCTTCCGCCAGAATATCCGCGAGTTCTTCCAGCGAGACATCCACTTCGAGCAGGTGCTTGCCCTCCTGCTCACCACCACCTGGCTGCTTGCCTTGACCTGACTGACCGCCAACAGGATCACCATCCTGCCCATCACCCATGCCGACGCCGCCGGAGTTGTCGCCATAACGAAACGTCGGTGTGTCCACATCATGCACGGGAATGGAAACGAAACGCTTGCCTTCCTTGCCGATGAGTTCGCCTCGTGAGAGGAAACGCCGCAGATCCTTGCGAATCTTGCCGCGAACGATCTGGCGGAAGCGCTGATGATCCTGCTCGATGGCGTTGACCATAACCCACACCCCTGGCGGTGCGTGCCGCCACAGTCGGATACGTCTGGCATGGCCCCCGGTTCCCGGGGTTCCCAAGACCCATTCGCGGTTATCAGTAGCTTCGGCGATTTTAAGAACCCGATTGATCCATAGTCGCCGCATCGCCGCTTCTCGCGTGGCGCACGCGGCGTGCCACCCACCACACCCCCAGCAGGCCGATCGGTCCCAAAATGATGAGCTCTATCAGACGGTTGCATAGATCCGCTGTCAGTCCCGCAGCCATTCCCGCGCTCAGACCCATTGCGCCCGGTGAGACACGCCGTGACAGTGCGCCAACCACCCACTCACGCACTCCCAAGCCATTCCCAACCAGCGGCACATACGACGCCGCTTGCGCTCCCGCGGCAATCACTGCGGCCGAGCTCAAGGGCAGATCAACATCTATCAATCGGAAAAGCAGGCCATAGCGAAGCACCCACGTGAAGGCATCCAGTGACCTCAGCAAAGTGGCAGAGGCGAATCGTGGAGCGATTTTGTTCGGACGAAGAAATCCCCAGATGCCCAGGCCCAGCAGCGCCAACCACGCCGCGGCGATCAGTCCGTCAAACCACAACGCACCAACCTTTTCGCGAATCAAAAGCCCCGAGAGGAGGACAACTCCGACCACCCCGGCGGCACTCGCCTCGATCAGAACGCGCACGGAAGTTGTCGCGGGAATCTGATTCACGCGGGTGTGATACACCACTCGGCCGATAAGCCCGGGCTTCAGAGGCAGCAGGTTGAGTACCCAGCTCGATGCGATCAGGTGCCACATTTCCGGAAAGCCAACACGGCCGTGCCCACGCATGAGCTGCCAGAAACACGCGGTGGTCAGAAAGAGCGACGCAACGGGAAGCAGCAGCAAGGCGACGCACTGCGTCGCACTCAGTCGTTGGAAACCCTCTCTCACTTTCTCAAAGTTTGACTGAGATACCGACGAATCCCGCGCGATCATCCAGATCGCGGCGCCGATCAGCGCGATCCCACACAGCCATGCGACGACACGCACTGCTGGGTGCCGCCACACTCTCACCCGATCACCTGACGGCGCTTCGAGCATGAACTACCTGCCAGACCCGGGAGTGTCGACCACTTCCTCGCGCCTGCGACCGCCGCGCTTCTCTTTAATTTCTTCTCCGGCGGCGTCAAGCTTGCCCGCCTGTTTGCCCGCCGCACGATCGATCGAGGGATACATCCCCAGTGTGGCAAGGGTGTTGGCCGGCAATTCTGCGGTCCCTTTTGCGAGACGCTCCTTGTGCATTCGCGCCACTCTGACGACCAGTGAATTCGAAGAAGCCAGCGCACGTTCTAATGCGGGATCACCCGCATCAGTGACGCGCGTGATCAACATGAACGGAACGACACCATCATCCGTCTCGCTCTTAGTCGCGTTGTCAAACGCCTGAAGCTCTGCAAATGTGGCGTGATTCGGCAGCGTGCACAAGAGCGCGATGCGACCACGCACATCCAGTGTCGCATACCGCGCCGCCAACGCCTCGGCCACTGTCTGACATTCGCCAGCGCTGATACCCGGCGGAATAGTCGACAGAATGGGTGAATCCAATCCTGGCGCGAGCTTGACAGTCACTCCAAACTGCCCGCGTGCCGCAACCGCCAGAAGCGGCACGACCGATGCTGGCGCAGAGGCAATCTGAGCCACAAGTTCCGTCGGCGCGATCACCGCCTCCCGCAATGGTGTCCGCACGACCGAGCCGGACTCCGCAGTCAAACATGTCGGGCCTTGCACGATTTCCCCATTGTCGTCGGGCAAGAAGCCCTGGATCACACGAAATCGCTGACGCACCGCTCGAGCGATTCCCGATTGCGCAAGCCAGCCGGTGTATCCCGGGTCTGCCCACACGGTGAATTCGATAGTCTCACCCGGAGCCAGCCGAAAGCGACGATCCAAAGTCACCGGCTCTGGGCTGGCAAACATCGCCATCGGCGACGTCTGAATATCCAGCCCCGGCTGCAACAGCATCTGCGTATTGAGTGGGCGATCCGTCCCCATACCCAGTGCAATCTTGGCGCGATTGCGCAGCTTGATCTTGAGCAAGATCGGATCTGTCCCGTCGATGGTGCCCTTCACCGGCGCCACCGACAGAGACATGAACGCATTCGGAGACGTTGCCATGTCTTCAAGGTAACTCGGAACGGCATCCGCGATCTCCGCCAGGCGCCTGCCCACGCGCTCTCGTTCGGGATCCGAACCACCCATGCGATCCAATCGCGTTGCGGCCCACACGCCAACGGCATCCAAAGGGCGCTCATGAGAAATGGCGCGATAGATTTCCACCGCCTCGGGCTGACGTCCCAAGGCCTCGAGCGACATGGCCATGCCCACTCGCGCAGGCTCAATATCGCCGATCGCGCGGCTGCGCAGCACTTCAAACTGCGCATCCTGAATCGCCGCGAAGCCGTCAAACGCTTCTTGAGCTTTACCCCCACGCAAAAGCTGCCACGCCTGAATCGCCTTCAATGTTGGAGATTGCGGATCAACGCCATACGCAATGGCAGACTCCACATTCGCAGGAACCTTGTCCGGGTCGATGTTGAACCACAGGCGCAGAATCTCAAACTCCAGGAGCGACACACCCGAAGCCGCCTTGGTCGCCGCCACCTGGTCGGCAGGAACGGAACTCTGAATGCGGGTTGGCATTTTCAGCAGAAGCTGCTCACTCCCCTCAAACTCAGAGCGAATTACTTCCATCGCAGCGCTGTCCTGCATCGAGTCTGCCACGATCACCCGCAAACGCTCCATCGCCGGCGCAAGACGGATTTCATTCAGGTCGGTACGCGTCAGCGCTGGATCCTTGTCCGCTTTCTGGTTTTGCACTTCCGCGTGGTATCGCGCGGCGGCCACCTGCTTGTCCAATTCACGCAGCACGCTCTGCCCACCCTCGACACCCCAGCGGCTCGTCCACATCTCGGTATCAAAATGATCATCCGGGCGATACTTCCCGATGTCGTAAAGCTTCTCAGCCAGTGTCAGAAATCGCCGTGCCTGCGCCAATGCGCCATAACGAGCCAGCTCAATCGCAAACTGGCGATGAATCTGCGGATCAATCGGATCTGCCAGAATCAGATTGGAAATCAGCTGCGCGCAACCTTCCGGCGCGTTCACTCGCGCGGAGTATTCCGTCAATGCCAGAAGTGCCGCTTCTTTGTTCGTCGAATCAAACGCCAGCGCCTGCTTCAACCGCTCCGCAAAAAGCCGGTCGTCGCCAGTTTCCCTGGCCAACATCGCCGCATCCAGCGCCAGACGACTGCGAATCGATCCGTCCAGACTGTTGCCGCCCGCACCCAACAACCGCTCATACATCGCCTGCCGGGCTTCTACCGTCTGCTGCTCGGTGATCCGCGCGGAAATCAAGCGCAGCTGCGCCACCGCATCGCTGGGATCCAGCCGAACCAATTCTCGCGTCGCGGCCAACACTCCCTGCTGGTCGCCCGCCACCGACGCCGTCTCCATTTCCAATCGCAGTAACTCTGGATCATTTGGCAAAAACTTTCTCGCAGCGCGCAGCAAATCCAATGCGATCGCTAATTCTTCTGGCGACGGAGGAACTCGAACGCGGACATCCATCAGCACCATCCGCGCCATCGATCTCGCGGTGAAATCATTCAACCACGCTTCTGTCACCGCCAATGTGCCCGGCGCCGCCGCTGCCGACGCTGCAGGTTGTGCCTTGGCGGAATCTGCTCCGCTGACGGCCGTCTGCCCTGTGGCCTGACCCGCCCAGAGTACGAGCGTGCCAACGGTCATTCTGAACATCGCTCGCTTCATTACACACTTCACATCCATGCTCGCCTCACTCGCTCTACAACATCCATGCCGCAGCCACCAGCCCCAGCACAAAGATCACAAACCCCGCCAGCTCGCACACCAGCACCATCAGTGGATGCGCTCTGGGAAAGTAGCGATCCGCCACCATCGCCAGAAACACCACTTGCGCTCCAGCAACCACCCCCACTCCTGCACACAATGCAGGCAGGCGCCAAGACCCCCACATTTGCACCGTTCCTGCAGCCAGCCACATGCCAGCCAAGGACATGCTGAAGGCCCAGAAGAGCGACACCAGACGTATCACTACGTCGGCAACCGGGTGCGGGTGCATCGGATCCTCCGATCACGCCAGTCAATGTGCCGCCGCGCCCTTCTTTCAGGAAAAGCACAGCACGCGGCTGGATCACCCAACCGCGTACTGAGTTTATCGGTCTTTGGATGGGGGTGCCTAGACACCCGGACCGGGGAATCAGCCCATAGCCATCGTCATGAGGAACTCGGCGTTGGTCTTGACCTTCTTCAGGCGGTTCTTCAGGAGGTCCATGGATTCAACCACGTTCATGTCGCTCAGCACCTTTCGCAGGCGATACACCAGTTCGAGCTCCTTTGGATCCAAGAGGAGCTCTTCGCGGCGGGTGCCGCTGGCGGCGATGTCGATCGCCGGCCAGACACGCTTTTCAACCAATTTGCGATCCAGGTGGAGTTCGCTGTTACCGGTGCCTTTGAACTCTTCGAAGATCACTTCGTCCATCTTGGAGCCGGTATCCACCAGAG
>CAYTYD010000041.1:0-16760 GCA_964441555.1 uncultured Phycisphaeraceae bacterium
GGCGACGAAGGCGGAGTCGGCAGGATTGCCTTGGGCTGAGGGTGGGGCGTTTGTGCGGGACGATCGGGGGCACTTGCGGATTCGACCGACGCGGCCGGCGGACAACGTGCTTTTTCACGATCGCAACAATCGCGATCTGGAGCGATTGATGCAGGCGAACGTGGAGAATGCGCTGACGTTCAGAGTGGCTTCGGATTTGCTGAGAAGCCGGTATGAGATCCTGCGGACGGCGATTTCGCAGCGGGTTTGATCGGGGATTTGATTAAGGGTTCTGGCGCGGGTATATGAGACGAGGTGAGTCATGTTCGGCATTCTGGATATCTCGGTGAGCGGAATGGTGGCTCAGCGGACGCGTCAGGCGGCGATTGCCGCGAACTATGCGAACAAGGATGTGATCCTGGATGCGAATGGCAATCCAGAGCCGTATCGAGCGCGGCATGTGATGTTTTCGCCGGGGGATCCGTCGTCAACATCACCGACGGGGCGGGGGTTGGGCGTGCATGTGTCAGAGATTGCGATTGACGAGTCGCCGATCAGTTACAAGTGGGATCCGGGGCATCCCTTGGCGATCAAAGATGGGCCGATGCGGGACTATGTGCCGCAACCGAATGTGAATCCGGTGGTTGAGCAGATCAATATGCTGGAAGCGTCGCGGGCGTATGAGGCGAACGTGGCGGCGGCGGAGGCGACCAAGAGCATGGTGGCCCAGAGTTTGCGTATGCTGGCGTAGGCCGTTGAGTTTTTCGGCCAATGACAAGGAATGGTCATGTCAGATCCACTGGGATTGATTTCGAATGCTGCAGGGCGGAGCCCATCCCAGATCGGGCAGCAGAATCGTGCCGCGACGGGACCGGGGAGCGGTCCGGGCTTTCGTGATGTTTTGATGCAGAACCTCAATGAGGTCAACCAGTTACAGCAGGATGCGAACAAGGCGATTGAGGATCTTCAGACGGGGAAGCGTGAGGATCTTGAAGGTGTGATTCTGGCGACGCAGAAGGCGGATACGGCGTTTCGGATGCTGCAATCACTGCGGAACAAGGTTGTGGATGCGTATGACGAGGTGAAGCAGATCCGGGTGTGAGTGTCGGTTGCCCGGCAGGGTTTGCGCGTGTGGAGCGCAAGAAGTGTTCAAAGTGCAGGAAAGTGCGCCCGATTGCCGAAAGGTGACGATCGGGAGCGGCGGTCTGTCGTTTCCGGCCCGGACTTGGATGGTCCGGTTGATCAGGCACGGAGGCCGCACCGGTGGACGCCCTACGCAGGGTCATCGCCAATATTCGGACGTATCTGGGCCAGCTCCCGGCGAGTGGCAAGCTGATCATCGGGTTGGTGGTGGTGATCGCGGCGTTGGTGTTGTTTGTGGTTAGCCAGATGGCTTCGAAGCCAACGTGGGTGGAGTTGTTGCCGGGTGCGCCCGTGGCGGAACAGCAGCAGGCGATTGCGACGCTGAAGAGTCAGGGCATTCGGTATCTGCCGGAAGGCAACAAACTGATGGTGGCGCCTGGGGATGAGTGGGCGGCGCGGGCGGCACTTTCAGAAGCCGGAAAGATGCCATCGGATGTCAGCCAGCTGTTCAAGAACATTCTAGAGAAGCAGAACTGGTCCACTTCGCGGTATCAGAGCGAGCAGTTGTACAACCTGGATTTGCAGGGCGCACTTGGGAAGATGATCGCTGGGTTCAGTGGTGTGAAGGGGGCGACGGTTGTGGTCAGTGCGCCTGAGCCCAACGGGCTGGGTGCCGCGGTGCGCAAGCCGACGGCGACGGCGAGTGTGACCATGGGAATGGGAAGAGCGCTGACGCAGCAGCAAGTGGATGCGATCGCGAACCTGGTGGCTGGCGCGAAGGCGGGACTGGAAGTGTCGCGTGTGAAAGTGATTGATGTGGTTGCCGGCCGAGAAAGGCGGGCGACGAGCCCGGATCAGGCGGCGACGAGCACGTATATGGAGCATGCCGCGGCGGTGGAGCGGCAGATGGTGGAGAAGCTGGGAGATCTGCTCGCGGGAATTCCGGGAGTGCGGATTGCGGTGACCGCGCAGGTGGATGTGACGAGCGTGAATGCACGAGTGAAGAAGAACCTGCCGACGGGCGAGGGAACGGTTTCGCTGCTGAAGAAATCTGATGATCAAAAGACAGTTCAGAGTGAGCCGACGCGCGGCGCGGAACCGGGACCGCGATCGAATCAGACGGCGGATATCAACCGCGGGAACGGGAAGCAAGGGGCCAAGAGCGAGATAGAGTCTGGTGTCGCGGAGATGGAAAATCACGTGGGAACGCGTGATGAACAGATTATTGATCCGCGAGGTATGCCGACATCGCTTGCGGCGAGCATCAACGTGCCGCGCGGGTACATCGTCAAGTTGCTGACGCCGAAGGCGGATGCGGCCAAGCCGGACGCGAAGCCGGATGCCAAAGCGACCGAGCCGAGCGATAAGGAAGTTGACGATCGCTTCAAAGTAGAGCAAGCGCGGATTGAGTCGCTCGTGAAGCCGCACTTGAAGAGCCGCGGCAGCGATGGCAAATCCGTGGATGGTGAGGTGGTTGTTTCGCTGGTTCCTGGAGAATTCACATCGGAATCGACCGGAATGACGGCAAGCGCCGGCATGTTGAGTTCGCTCGGGCTGGTGACTCCGGGCGGCGGAGGCTCGGGTTTCTCATTGGGCGGCGGACTCCTTGACAAAGCGTTGATTTCCCTTCTGGCGGTCGTGGCGCTGGGCATGATGGTGATGATGGTGAAGAAGCAGGGGAAGAAGGTTGAACTGCCGACGGCTGAAGAGTTGGTTGGCATTCCGCCGCAGCTTGAGATCAAGAACGATCTGGTGGGCGAGGCGGATGAGGGGGAGACGGTGATGACGGGTATTGAAATTGATGAGGGGGCGATTCAACAGCAGAAGATGTTGGAATCAGTGGGAGAGTTTGTGAAGACGCAGCCGGATGGCGCGGCTCGATTGGTGAAGCGTTGGCTGGTTCGTGAGGATTAAGCATGCCGCGAAAACCGCATGAAAAGCTGCCTGACGACCCGGGAGCCCTGGAGGGAACGACCAAGGCGGCGATTCTGCTTTTGGCAATTGGAAGCGATTCGGCGTCGATGGTGCTGAAGAGTCTGGAGCAGGATGAGGTCGAGGAAGTGACGCGCGAGTTGGCGTCGCTTGGCCGAGTGCCAGCGCGATTGCAGGAAGCGGTTGTCAGCGAGTTTTATTCGCTGACGATGGCAAGCAGCTACGTGAATGAAGGCAACCTGGACTATGCCAAGTCGCTGCTGGCGGGGACGATGGATCCCAAGCAGGCCGACAAGGTGCTGTCTCAGATTCAGACTCAGGTACAGAAGACACCGTTTGCGTTTCTGCAAAGGGCCGAGAGCGAAAACCTGCTCACCTTCATTCAGGATGAGCATCCGCAGACGATCGCGTTGATTCTGTGCCATCTAGCGCATCACAAGGCGGCGGAGATTTTGGCTGGGTTGCCGATTCAGAAGCAGATTGAAGTCATCAAGCGCGTCGCGAATATGGAGCAGACGAATCCGGAGATCATCCGCGAGGTGGAGAAGGGCTTGGAATCGCGCCTCGCCAATATGTTGACGCAGAGCATGGAGAAGGCCGGGGGTGTGCCGACGGTGTCGGAGATACTGAACCTTGCGGATCGGGCGACGGAGAAGGCGATTCTGGAGGGATTGGAATCTGATGATCCGGACTTGGTTGAGCAGATCCGGCGGTTGATGTTCGTGTTCGAAGACATCAAGATGGTGAATGACAAGGGCATTCAAGCTGTGCTGAAGGAAGTGGACAATGAAGAGCTGGCATTGGCTCTGAAGACGGCAAGTGAAGACCTGAAGAACAAGATCTTCAAGAACATGTCGGAGCGGGCGGGACAGCTCATCAAGGAAGAGATGCAGTTCATGGGGCCGGTGAAGGTGAGCGATGTGGAGGCAAGCCAGCAGCGGATCGTGGACATCGTGCGCCGCCTGGAAGAGGCGGGCGAGGTCGTGGTGCAGGGCCGCGGCGGCGAAGAAGACCTACTGGTGTGACGTTGACGGGGGCCTTCGATGCCGATGATTCGTCAATCAGATCGTCACGAGATCGCACGCGACGCGATCGCGCTGCACCTTGGCGACCTGATGGCTCGCGGCAAGGCGATGCGCGAAGAGGCCAATCGACGCGCGCAGGCGATCATCGACAAAGCGCATGCGGAGCGGCAGCGCATTCTTGAGGGCGCACAAGAGAAGGGATTTGAGGCGGGGCGAGCCGAAGGATTGAGCGCTGGCTACAAGGACGGATTTGAGAAGGGGCACGCGGAGTCGGTTGTCGAAGCCAGGCGGAGCACAGCAGCACTGGCAGCCGGGTGGGAAGCGTCGCTGGATGAATTCCTTAGTCAGCGACAAGAGCTTGTTGATCGCGCGGGGGCGGACGTGCTGGCGCTTGCGCTACAGATTGCAGAACTGGTCATCAAGCGTTCGATTGAGGCGGATCCGTCTTTGGTCGTGCAGCAGATTGAGCACGTGCTACAGATGGTGTCGCGGCCCTCGAGACTCATTGTCCGGGTGAATCCCGCTGATCGGGCGCTGGTGCAGGAAGTCTTTCCTGCGATTGTGGCGAAATTCAGCTCCGTCAAGCATGCGGAATTGATGGATGATCCCACACTGGCTCGCGGTTCGACGGTGATTGCGGAGGCGGGTGCGGAGTGCGCGAGCGTTTTTGATGCGGATGTGCAGAGGCAGGTGAACCGCATCGCTGAGGCGATTGTTCCTGGAAGGGCTGCATCGTGAACGCGATCGCCGCGGCAAGAGAGACTCTTGGGCACATTGAGCCGGTGCGGATCACCGGAAGAGCGGCGGTGCTCCGCGGATTGACCATTCTTGCGGACGGGCTGCCACTGCCCGTAGGATCCTTGGTTGCGTTCGGAAGCGCGAAGAGTGATGGCACGCGTGGGTTGGGTGAAGTGGTGGGATTCAGCAAGGATCAGGCGATCATCATGCCCTTGGCATCGAGTGTTGGCGTTCGTGCTGGCGACGCGGTGGTGGGGTTGCAGGTCGCACAGACGGTGGGTGTGAGCGATGGCATGTGCGGCCGCGTGATCAACGGATTGGGCGAACCGATTGATGGCAAGGGTCCGATTCATGGGCGGGTGCCGCGACTGCTGGATCCGGCCCCGATTGGGGCCATGGAGCGTCGGCGAATTACACAGCAGTTGCTGACGGGTGTGCGTGCGATTGACCTCATGACACCATTGGGAAGGGGGCAGCGACTGGGCTTGTTCGCGGGCCCGGGTGTTGGTAAGAGCACTCTTCTGGGTCAGATCGCCAAGGGAACCGAAGCGTCGGTGAACGTGATTGCGCTGATCGGTGAACGTGGCCGCGAAGTTCGAGATTTTATCGAGCACACGCTTGGTGATGAGGGGATGCGGCGATCGGTGGTGGTGGTTGCGACAGGTGATGAATCTCCGCTGATGCGGTTGCGGGCAGCGCGAGTGGCAGCGGTGGTGGCGGAGTGGTTTCGCGATCAGGGACGAGATGTGCTTCTGATGATGGATTCGGTAACACGATTCGCACACGCACAGAGGCAGGTGGGGCTGAGCGTTGGCGAACCGCCGGCGACGAAGGGGTATACACCCAGTGTGTTTGCCGCGCTGCCAGTACTGCTGGAGAGAGCTGGCGCTGTTGAAGCATCGGCAAACAGACGTGCCGGATCAATCACCGGGCTCTACACGATTTTGGTCGAAGGTGATGACATGACCGAGCCGGTTGCGGATGCGGCTCGCGGCATTCTGGATGGGCACGTGGTGCTGAGCAGGAAACTTGCTCACAAGGGGCATTATCCGGCGATTGATGTGTTGGATTCGATCAGCCGCGTGGCGACCGACATCACAGCGCGCGAGCAGCAGCAGCAGCGGCAAATGGCGCTGCGTCTGCTTGCCTCCTATCGCGAGGTGGAGGAACTGGTGCAGATCGGAGCTTATGCGAGGGGGAGCAACGCCGAGGCGGATGCGGCGATCGAACTCACTCCCTTGATTCATGGGATTCTTCGTCAAGAGCAAGGCGAGTCGGAGGCCATTGAAACATCCCGTGCACGCTTGGCTCAGGTGACGCGTCAGGGGGCGGACATTCTGGCTCAGCGGCAGAGGAAGAAGTCTGCGTGAACAGCAATCGGGATTAATCCACCATGGCGGTGTTTCGATTCGCGCTTCAACCCGTTCTCAACCAGCGACAACGCACCGAAGAGGAGCGTCTGGTCGCTGTTGCCGAGCTGGACCGGCAGCGCATTGACATCGAAGACCAGATTCGTGTGTTGCAGGGGCGAATTGAGTTTGAGCGAGGCGAACTGCGATCGGGGCTGGATGCGACGGTGCAGATCGCGGCGATTCGGATGCAGGCTTCGGCATCGTTACATGCGGTTGCCGAGGCGCAGAAGCTGGTGTTTCGCTTGGCCGGATTGCAGCAGAGAATCAAGGTTGCACGAGCCAGATTAGCCGAGGCGATCGCTGCGAGAAAGGCGTTGGAACTTCTGAAGGAGCGCAGATTCGCGGAATGGAAAGCCGTGCTGATTCGCCGCGAAGATCGCATGTTGGACGATGTGGGGACATTCGGAGCGATACGCAGTGGGTGGGGAGCGGAAGCAGGGGAGCGAGTGGGACGTGGTGCCTTGGAAGTGATCGTGCCGATAGAGGAAACTGAGGTCGGGAAGGGCTTGATATGAAATCGATCTGGACTATTTTGAGCGTGATTGCCGTGGCAAACCTGATTGCACTCTTGTGCTTTGCGGGATGGCTTCGGCTGACTGATCGTCTGAACATGGATCGTGTTCGCGCGGTGCGTGAGGTGCTTTCGCCGACCTTGATCGATGAGACGGCGAAGAAGAAGGCGGACGAAGCTGCGGCAGCCCTAGCCATTGCCGAGGCGAAGGAAAAGTCGCGTCGTGAGGCACCGCCTCTGACTGCGGAAGCCGCACTGACGATTCGCGATCAGGCGGCCGAATTGGAACGTCAGAAGGTGCGTCGGCTGGAACGGGAAGTTGCGGATCTGACAACCGCATTGGATTTGGCAAAGTCGCAGTTTCTTTCGGCAAAGTCCGAGATCGAGAAGGAGCGTGCTGAGGCGAAGGCCGCGATGGAAGCGGGTGAATCCAGCCCACAATTCAAGAAGACTGTGGGGGTGCTGGAAGCGGTCAAACCTGCGGAGGCACGCAACATTCTTGCGCAGATGCTGGTGGATGCGGGTGTGCCTAACGCGTCGGGTTCTGCGCCCAAACCCACCGAAAGTGGGCTGAAGCGTGTGGTTGGGTACCTGAACGCGATGCAGGATCGGACCAGAGCAAAGGTTATTTCGGAGTTTCAGAAAGAGGATCCGGCATTGGCAGCAGATTTGCTTGAACGCTTGCGGGCCTTTGGCACCGTCGTGCTTCCCAACTCACGTGGGGCACAGACGCGCGGCACGGCAACCCCTGTTTCTGGGGATTCTGCACGCGCGGGCGGGTAATGCCATGGCCTGGAGACGGGCATGGCGAGTGTTCAATCCGTACAGAGTTCATCGCGTGCACACACAATGCGCGAAGTCGCAGGTGATGATGCCGCGATTGCCTTTGATTCCGTGATGAGTTTGGCGGTGAGTGCTCCTGTCATTGATCCATTCGTCGTTCCCGCCGGTTCCGGTGCAAACGTTCAGCAGGCAAGGTTGGCACCACTCAAGACTGGCGACTTGGATTCGATTACGGATTTGACTCCATCGCAGCAGGCGATCATGAAAATGATGTCGCGCCCGCCCCGGGGCCAGGACCCGCTGGGGATAATGGCGGAAGTTGAGCAGGACCTGAGCACGGCCGGTTCGAATGAGGCAGAAGTTCAGCAAACCGGAACACGTGCGACTGATGTGCGGCATGAGGTCAAACCTGAGCCGCATCGAGCAGATGCTTCAGGTGAATCAAACTCACACAAGAGAGATGAGCAACAACAGCAGTACGCGATTGATGTGGGCAGCGTGACGAAGGGGTCGCGGAGTGGGCCGGAAGTGAATCCCAGAGTTTCTGACGTTGGCGGGCCCTCCGAGCAGGCCATTCGTGCTGGGCAGGGTAACGCGATGACTGCTACCAGCCAAGGTTTGGCAACTGTGGTGCAGTCCTCGCCATCGGCTTCATCTGTGGTGAGGGCAGTGGCGGTCGGCGGACGATCAATTGCGACCGGCACAGTGACGGCCACTGCAGTTTCGGCGGTCTCCGAAACCACGATGGCGGCAAATCGATTGCAAGGTCGCGATGTGCTGATACAAGCGAAGCCTGCGGAGGCGGGTGCAGCGGATGCGGAAAAGGTTCAGGCGCAAGCATTGCGCGGCGTGATTGCGGCATTGCGCAAGAAGGGTGACGCGGTCACGGTTGTACTGCGTCCTGAATCACTAGGCAAAGTGCGAGTCGATCTGCGATTTGGAGCCAGCGGAGTGCATGGCACGCTGACATGTTCGATGGATTCGGCATGCGACTTGCTGAAGCGACAGGTGGATGGGCTGCAACATGCGCTGGAAGCGCGAGGGATCGTGGTTGAACGACTGGAAGTCGTGCACGATCCCAGAATCGATCCGGACCCGGGAGCAGGGTCAGCCGCTGGATGGCGGCAAGACGGACGATCGCCGGAGCAACGGGAATCCACGCACGCAGGAACTGATCATCAGGATCAGGAACATACGGTGGAGGTTCTTTCGTCTCCGGATGACGAGCAGGCGGTCCTGATCGTGCACAACCCGGCGTTCTGCTGGGATGGGTCACGACTTTCGCTGAGCACATTGGCATAAAGGAAGCGACATGGCGACTGTTGATGCACTGACCAGCTCCTCCGGAACATCCAGTTCCACCAAGGCAGCGGGTTACTCGGCGATGTCCGCAGAGGATTTCACCAAGCTGATTTTCGCTGAGCTTGCACGGCAGGACCCGAGCAATCCGACGGATACCAACGCGCTGCTGCAGCAGGTATCGATGATTCGTGGCATTCAATCGGATCTGGATCTGACGACTCATCTGAAATCACTGGTCAGTCAGAATGAAATGGCGAGTGCTTCGGGCCTGATCGGGCTGAGTGTGAGTGGTGTCAGCATGGAAAATGCCCGGGTGACGGATGTCGTGAAGAGCGTCAGCCGCACGAGCGAGGGAACAGTTCTCAACATGCTCGGAGGAGCTCGAATTCGCATGTCCAACGTGGACACCATTAATCCTGAAGGTGTGGCATGAGTCTTTCAGCAGCGCTCTTGCAGCGGTTGGCGGGCATCACATCGCCTGCTGGGTCGGTGCGAGTGAACACGACTCCGGTGCAGGGGATGGACTTTGCAGCACTTCTTTCGAAAGTGGAGCAGGGTCAGATTGCCAGCGGAATGCAGGTGACTTCGGCGCGCGGGCTTGCGCACGAGCTTTCGAGTGGGGAGATTGCCGCGTTATCGACGGCGGCTGATCTGGCGGAATCACGAGGCGCGACGCAGGTTGCGGTGCGCATGCAGGGAAAGGTGTATACGGTGGATATCGGTGTGCGTCAGGTGACCGCCGTGCAGCCAGCCGGCAACGAGCCATTGGTGGGAATCGACGCGATGATTGATCTTGATGCGAACGCTTCTGCATCAATTCCGGCACCGACGGTCGGGGCGGATCCGCTGCGATCTCAGCATGGACTGAATCAAGCATTGCGGACCATATTGACTGCCGTGCAGTCTGCAGCGTAATTTGAGAGATTTTGCGGCTGCTCCATTTCGTACCTGGAGATTGAACATGGCATCGACTACGGCTTTGTATGCCGCGCTTTCGGGAATGAACGTCAATTCACGTTCGTTGGATGTGATTGGTAACAACGTTGCCAACGTGAACACGACGGCGTTTAAGGGAAGCAGGACGCTCTTTTCCAATATGTTCAGTCGGAACCTGTCGGAGGGTACCGCGCCAACCCAGAACTCCGGCGGCACCAACCCGAGTCAGATTGGCTTGGGCGTGCAGATTGGCGGGATTCAGAAGCAGCATGTCGGAGGGACGATCTCTGCAACCGGCAACGCCAACGATCTGGCGATTGATGGAGACGGCTTCTTTGTCGTGAATGATGGGGGTGTGCAAAAATACACCCGCGATGGCAGTTTCGGCAAGAATGCGGCGGATGAACTGGTGACCATCGGTGGCGCACGCGTCATGGGCTATGGCGTGGATAGCGAATACAACATCATTGATGGACAATTGCAGCCGATTTCGATTCCTCTGGGCCGAGATTCTGTGGCGATCGCTACAACGCAGGTGCACATGAGTGGCAACTTGAATGCGGCGGGAGATCTGCCCACGCGAGGATCCCGAATCACACTGAACGGTACTGCGACGACCGGTCTGATTGCCATCACCACAGCCACACCACCTCCGGCGACGGGGAATCGAGTGGAGTCTGCGACAAGACTTGTGGACATAGAAGATCCGGCACAGTCCGGCACGGATACGCCGCTGTTTTCATCTGGCCAGACGCTGCAATTGCAGGGGGCGGAGAAGGGGAGCAAGGTCCTTCCGACGCGTTCGCTTGCGATCACGAGCGCGACGACAATTGCGGATCTCAACCAGTTTCTGGCTGATTCCATGGGTATTGACACCACGACAGGGCAGAATCCTGACGACCGAACCCCTGGTGTGACGGTCGATCCGACCACGGGTAGTTTGACGGTGGTCGGCAACAGCGGGTCGGCGAACGACATCCGGCTGGATGCCTCTGATCTGCGCCTGCTGGATTCGTCCGGAGGATTGGTTCGTTCACCGTTCGTCCCGACGAAGAATGCCGCAGCGGATGGTGAGAGTGTGCGCACGAGCTTTGTGACCTACAACTCACTGGGTGCTGAGGTTGTAGTGGATGTGACGCTGGTGGCAGAAAGCCGATCGAACGCGGGAACAGCATGGCGGTATTACCTGGAGTCTGGCAATGACACGGACCCGAATCGTCAATTGACGACGGGAACCATTCGGTTTGATACCGCTGGGCAGTTGCTGACCACGGATCCGATCACCATCAACGTGGATCTGGATGGCACGGGCGCGGGCACGCCACTTTCGTTTGAGCTGTCGTTTGCTTCATCAGATGGCAATGTGACGGCACTTGCGGATGACGATTCACAAGTGGCGGCTGTATTCCGTAATGGATCACCGCTGGGTTCACTCTCCAGCTTCGGCGTCGGGGCCGACGGAACCATCACGGGAAGTTACTCCAATGGCCTGACGCGAACTCTTGGAAGGGTAGTGGTGGCAAAGTTCTCCAGTAACGAGGGTCTTGTGGATGACGGGGACAACATGTTTCGCGTGGGTGCCGATAGCGGCAACGCGCAGATCCTGACTCCGGGCTCGCTCGGAGCGGGAAAGGTCGTTTCCGGTTCGCTTGAACTTTCCAATGTGGATCTTTCCAGTGAATTCATCAAAATGGTGCAGGCATCGACCGGGTTTTCGGCCAATTCTCGCGTCATTCGCACGGTCGATGAACTCATGCAGCAATTGCTGGTCCTCGGGCGTTAAGTGAGACTGCGGGACAGAACCCAGCGTCAAGCGAAGCGAGAATCGATCGAGTGTTTTGCGGGAATTGCGTGGAACCGTGTCTCAGCTGGTCGGTATCACCTCCGATAGCGGTCTGAAACAGGAGGAGATTCGCGATGAGAAGCAGAACGGGCAGGATCATGCAGGCATTGGGGTTTGGAGCTCTGGCCATGTGTGTGGCGTCGGCGTCCGCATCAATTCTGATCGAGCGCCCCATCGAACCCGCCACCAAGCAAGATCGCGGAAGCGGTGCAAAGATTGACTTGAGGCCGCGATTCAAGGTTGGGGAGGATGTCCGTTTGCGGCTTTTGACTCAAGAGGTGACCAAGACGACATTGACTGGCGAATCGGGGCTGAATCAGGACAGCTCAAGCAGCCGCGAAATGGTGATCTCACTGCGATGCATCAAGAAGGAAGAAAAGAACTCGATTGTGGAGATGAAAATTGAGAGTCTGAAGGCCTCGCTCAAGGGAGCGGGCATTGAAGGTTCAGACGGGACGTTTGACAGCACCGCACCGGCAAGCAAAGACGCTCAGAATCCAATGGCAGAAGCCTTGCGGCCGCTCGTGGGGCAGGCATTCACACTGGTGTTTGATTCCGATGGGAATATCACATCGGTGAAGGGAAATGAGAAGCTCGGAGGAAGTGCCATGGGTGGAATGGCCGGGCAATTGGGAAGCATGTCCGGAGTGCAGCTGCTTTTGAGCCCGATCACGACTCCCGGCAAGTCCAGTGGTGAGGCGGCAGTGGGGCAGACTTGGACCACGCGGGATTCGATCGATTCACCCTTTGGGCGGCTCAATATGACCACGGATTACAAGCTGGCTTCACATGTTGGAAATGTGGCGGATGTACCCATCCAGGGAAAGCTGTCTCTTGACTCTGAATCCGGTGAAATGGCACAGGCGCTGGGTGTGAAATTGAAGAAAAGCGAGTATTCCGGGCGGATGAAATGGGACACCGATCGCGGCATGATCCAAACTATGGATGTGAATCAATCGATTGCATTGGAAGCGTCGCCCGGGGGGCAGTCAGTCAGTTTCACACAAACAAACACCACAAAGATCACGCGGCTTTCCGCGGGTTCCAAGTGACATAAAGTTCAGATATGCAGCGAATGAAACACGACATGCGAGTCGGCGGGTGGTCAGGCATGAGCGCGGGCTTGTGTGTTTTTCTGGTGGCGTCCAGTGCTTTGGGCCAGTGGAAGAATCCGGAGGATCGCCCCGGAGCAGCGCCGGTTCTGCCCACTGTCCAGCCCCCGGAACCTGCGAGTGGCCCGCTGGTCATGGGTCCGGAAATGGCACCTGCCCCAATCGCCTTGCATCCTCGTTTCAAGAAAGGTTGGACCGACTCGCTGTGGTTCGGTCTGGATGTGAGAGAGAACAAACAGGACAGCAAACGTCCCAATGAATCTGGCGATCTGAGAACCCAGCAACAGATGGTGTTGACGCTGACCTGCATCACGGCTGATCCAGGCGGGGAGTGCAGCTTCGATGTTCGAATCGACGAAGTAAAGCTGGATTTGCGCGGACGCGGTGTCAATCTGTTTTTTGACAGCACGCTGGCCCCGAATCCCGTATACAACGAAGAGACCAACAAGCGATTGGCAGAGGAAACGCCGATCAAGTCTGCGATCAAGCCGCTGATTGGGACGAGCTTCACGATTGTGGTGGATAGCAAAGGCAATCTCGTCAAAGCGGTGGGAGGACAGTCTTTCGAGGCCGCCCAAGGAAATCCGCTGAGTAGCCCGCTGTTTAACGTCAACACTCTTCGCGAACTGCTGGAGCCAGTGCTGTCGACCGCGAGGGTCCCAGCAAGGTCTCTAGGAATCGCTGATCGCTGGATTTTTGAGGAGCCCGTCGCCTTGGCGACAGGAAAGGTTGTCGTTGCGGATGAATACGTATTGACAGGAGTGCGCGACGATGTGGCGTTGATGACCATGGAGGGAAAGATCACCGCGGAAAAGACGGATGGGCCAGTGAAGGTGGTGGGAAGTCGCCGCCAAGGCCTGATCGAAGTGGAGACCGGCTCAGGAATGCTCAAGAACTTCGAATTCCAGGAAGATCTCCGGATGACGGGCAAGGCGTTGGAGGATGGACGCGAACTTTCTATGTTGACGGTCCGACGGTTGAAAGTCGCCCCCAAAGCAGCCATGAAAGCAGCTGGTGGCACACCTGTTCCGGGGGGCGCACCCTCACCTCGATGATGATGTTCAGGGTGGCACGCCTTTCGCGTATCGCGATAGCGTGAACTACGGATTGCAAATCTCGGCTTCCGGACTCATGACATCCATGTACCGACAGGATGTCTGGAGCAACAACCTTGCGAACGTGGGTACTGCCGGATTCAAGGCGGATTACCCGCTCACAAGACAGCGCGATGCTGTTCGCCTTGAAGACGATTTGCCTCAGATGCCCTCAAATATCATGCTTGAGCGGCTTGGTGGCGGCCTGTTGCTTGATCGCAATCGTGTTGACTACACCCAGGGCTCGCTGGAAACCACTGACGATCCATTCCATCTTGCGATTCAGGGCGATGGTTTCTTTGTGATCAAGGAAGCTGGGGACAGCAATTCCGATCGGATTCGCCTGACTCGCGATGGGCGGTTCTTGCGCAATGCGCAGGGCATGCTGGTTCAGGCCACCGGAGGTCTTCCGGTGCTTGATGAGCAGAACCGACCGATTTCCATTCCCGACGACGCTCCGATCAAGATTCAGACAGATGGCACTATCACTCAGAGCGGCGAACGTCTGGCACGCCTGGCCTTCATTGAGTTCCCAAACAAGCAAAGACTTTCAAAAAAGGGCGAGGGGCTTTTCAGTGCGGACAGCGTCACCATGAGCTCGAAGCGTCCGGCCAGCGGCAAGATCGTGCAGGGGGCCATCGAGCAGAGCTCCGTAGACGAGGTCAAGGCGATGCTGAGTATGCAGGCCGCCGCACGTGATGTATCCGGAAATGCAGGCATGATCCAGGCGCACGACCGGACCATGGATCGCGCCATCAACGTCTTTGGTCGTCTGTCGTAATCGGAACTGATTGGTAAGGCGGAGTGAAGAAGTCATGGCGATCAACGCATTGCAATCCGCATCCAGCGCCCTGAGCGCTCTGAACACCGCCCTTGATGTGACCGCCAACAATCTGGCCAACATCAACACCGTTGGCTTCAAGGGCGATCGCACGAACTTTCAGGACCTTCTTTACCTGGAAAAAGGCCAACCTGGTTCAGAAAACGCCAACGGCGATCAGCGCCCAACCGGGCTTTACGTCGGGCTTGGCGTCAAGGTGAGTGGCACGCAGAAGTCGTTTCAGGAAGGCGCGCCCCAGGTGACGGGGAACGAGCTGGACCTCATGATTCAGGGCAAGGGCTTCTTCCAGGTGTCGGTTGAGCCGGAATTGGGCACCGCCGGGTACACAAGAGCTGGCAACTTCACGCTCAACAGTGAGCGTGAAATTGTGCTGGCGAATGATCAGGGGCGTCGACTGCTTCCCGTCACGACCATTCCCGAAAATGCGACGAAGGTGACCATCTCGACAGACGGGAAGATCTTTGCCACTCTTCCGGGGGAAACCGAGCCGCAGGAGATCGGTGCGATCGAAACTGCCAATTTCGTAAACGTCGCCGGGCTCAAATCCATCGGCGAGAATCTTTTCATTGAAACCAAGGCCAGTGGCGATCCTCTGATCGGAGTCCCCGGAGCTGACAGCCGCGGATCGGTGAAGCAGGGGATGCTGGAATCGTCGAACGTCGACCCGACTCGGGAACTGATCGAGCTCATTCGCACCCAGCGTGCCTTTGAATTCAACAGCCAGAGCATCAAGGCGGCAGATGAGTCGTTGAGGTCGGTTTCTCAGCTTCGAAACTGATGAATCTCACTGAGTGATTGGAGCGAGTGGGTGATGATTCGAGCACTTCTGATTCTGTGTGGCGTTCTGCTGGGGTCGGTCTGTTGCCCCATCGCCGAGGCGAAATTCTCGGTCGGAGATCCTGCCCCTGCGGATTCCGTGCATCTGATGTCGGCAGCCCGAGTGGTGCCGGGAAAGATCACGTTGGGAATGGTTGCTGTACTGGATGGACCGCAGAAGGATGAGCTTTCCAAAGTAGTTCTGGCGGAGTCCATTTCTCAAGTTCCCGCATCACGATTCACCTTGGATGCAGTCATGGAGATGGTTCATGCTGCCAGTGCGGCCCGCCGCGGCACACTGAACGCCGGTCGAGTGGCCTTTCATGGTTCGGCATGCTCCCTCACCTTGGTGACGGAAGTTGAGCCGATATCTGTGGCGTCGGCAGATGCCCAGCTTCCGCCAACGCCCGAATCGGCGATCCAGCTCAGTATCCAATCGGTGATCGTGGAAAGATTGCCCGGCTTGTTGGGTATCAATCCAGCCCAGACACGACTCACATTTGACGAAGCCGATCGTCGCGTGTTGGGTGCAAGCGCTGATGGTGCGAAGATTGACATCAAGATTCTGGCGATGGCCGATCGAGTGCCCGTCCAGGTGACCGTGTATCGCAGGCAGGCGGATGGCGAATACCTGCTTGGCAACAGCATGACGATCCGCGTCGGGGTAGAGGTCGAAAGAATTGTCATCGCGGCCATCGCGCCCATGAGGCGAGGCGAAGTGCTCGAATCCTCCAATTTCACCGTGCGGAGTGAGTGGCTACCGCTCACCAAGCAGCCGCTGGATGCGGCCGATGCGCCAGGTTCTGCGGTGAAGCTTGCCAAGATCGCTGGGGGGGCAACTTTACTCGTCGGTGATGTTGAACCAGCCGTCGTGGTACGCAAAGGGCAGGTTGTCACAGTGCACTGTGTTTCCGGTCAATTCGTTATCAAAGTGCAAGCCCGAGCACTCGAAGCAGGAAAGGTCGGCCAGGTCATCAAGTTCGCACCGTTGGATGTGCGTGATCGCAAGGACACACGCAGCTTTCTGGCAAGAGTGGAGACATCTGGCAGGGCCGTCATGACGGTCAGCGGCGGTGCCGCCGAATCTGGGAGCGAGCAATGAAGAATTCAGTTGTACAAATTCTGCTGGTTTCCTGCGTCGTATGCGGTCCAGTCTCGGTGACGTGTGCGCAGAGTTTGTACCTGCGCAAGCCCAAAGTCGCCCTCAACGAGCGCGGAGAAGTGGATTCTGGGGCAATGCTCAAGGAAGTGAGCATGACCTATATCGATCCGCCAAAGCCCAAAACATTCCAGATTCACGATCAGGTCACGATCATCGTGGATGAAACCAGCCGCGAAAGCAGCAAGCAAACG
>CAYTYD010000042.1:0-16552 GCA_964441555.1 uncultured Phycisphaeraceae bacterium
GCGATGACCAGAGGTTGCGCGATGCTGCGCATCGCTCCACGCTCTGGCAACCAACACGCGCCCGTTTCACGGGCGAAGATGTGATTGCGTGTGCCGTGAGTGTGAGGGAGTGTCGCACCTTCGGTGCTCGGGAATGATGAAGCAAAGGAAAGATGATGTTGGAATCTGATCCCGGGGTTTGCACCCCGGGCTCATAACGGTCGCCGCGTTGCGGCTCAGAGGAGAAAGGGACTTCATTTGCCGCGGGGTGTGATCGTTGTGGGGCGGCACAATGCGAAGGAAGGGTGTGAGAAGGAGCAGTTGTCACAGGTCTGTGCATCATGAAACCGTGTAGAGGTGCTTGGTGGGTTCTCCCGGGGGTGTCGCTACGCGACGACCGCCCGGCTATGAAACTCCACCGCTACGCGGTGAAGAGTGGAAACGTGCACGCACTCGGCGTGAAAGGCGAATACAGCCATGATGCAGTAAACGGTGATTTCATATGCCGCGAGGGTCGCGGCACAATGTGGAGGAAGTGGAGAGAGGCAGACCGTGTGGAGGTTGGGAGGGTGCTTTCCACTTGTTACGCAATGCTTCGCGTTGCTCGACTAGCCCCCAACTGGCTACAGCCCGCCGCCCCGTTGGGGCGAGGAGCAAATATGTGAAGCCCGTTGAAACGGGCTGAGGGACAATGGTGTGGGTGGGGATTGTGTGTGGATTGCTGACCACGGCTGAGGCCGTGGCCTGAAAGCGAGCAACGCCGCTGAAGCGGCGTGAAGAATGAGAATGTCGCAACCGCCCGTTTCACGGGCGAAGAGATGATTCATGATTCGGCGATCCTCGCGAACAAGGTCAATATGATGAAGTTCCATGGAAGGGAGCCCAGATCCAAAGCCGCAGATCATTGAGACACGGTGGAAGAGTCGATTGTTGAAAGGGTGGAAGTACCCAATTGGCGCAGAAATTGTGACCAAAGGACTCGAAGATTGCACGCGGCGTGATCAGTTGAGGCTTGGATTTTCCTGCTACAAAACACAAGAGCCCAAATCCGGCGAACCGAGAGTGGTGCTGACCGCAGAGTACTGGATCCATCGCGGAGGTATAGGTGGATGGGATGTCACGCGTGAATGGCGAATCATTGTGAAAGCTTTGCCGCGAGAGATTGCGTTTCGCATCAAGGAGCTCTTGATTGAGGAAGGACTGCCCAAGGCATCGGAGTGGCTGAGTGAGAGGCGCGCGGCGACGTGGCTGGACAAGAGACACAGGCTGGATGTGGAGTTTGATGCAGAGAATGACAAATTGGTGATGGTGGAGCGGGAGTGAGGTGTGAGGGACAGCATCGCCCTGAGCTTGCGCTCAGGGTTCCCTGATTCAGGATCACCAATCCAGCGTGCCGCGCCAGGAGGTGGTGAGGGCATCGACGGATTCTGAAAGAGCGGCGGATTTCCAAGTGAGTGTGCCGCTGGAATTGAGGGTGCCCAGGCGTGTGACACCGACAGAGGCGAAGTGTGCGGTGATGCGGGAAACATCTGCCGCGGCGACTTCGATGATGTAGCGGCTGGCGGATTCGCCGAAGCCCCACACGGAAGCGGCATCGGCAGTTGCAGAATGTTCGATCTCGAAGCCGAGGGAAGCGGAACCATCTGCAGAGCCAATCAGCATTTCGGCGACTGTCACGAGGATGCCACCTTCGGAGCAATCGTGAGCGCTCTTGACCATGTTGGACTTGATCGCTTCGTGCATGAGCGCGGCAGCGCGGGGGCCGCGGGAAAGATCGACGGTGGGGACGGTGGCATCGCCGATGCACAGGCCGAATTTGTCGGCGTAGATCGAGCCACCCATGCGCGTGCCGTGTGTGTTTGCATCCTGGCCGATCAGGAGCAGCACGTTGCCACTGTGCTTGGCATCGCTGGTGGTGGTGTATTCCAGCTTTGGAACGATGCCCAGGCCGGTGATGAGGAGGGTGGGAGGAATCTCGATGACGCGCTGCGTGCCAGTGCTGTCGATGTAACTGAGCTGGTTATTCAGCGAGTCTTTGCCACTGACGAAGGGAGTGCGGTAGGACTTGGCACCGTCATAGCAACCGGCGCAGGCGCGGACGAGGAGGCCGAGATTGGTGGGCTTTCCACAACTGGGCCAGCAGAAGTTATCGAGGATGGCGATGCGAGTGGGATCGACACCGGTGCAGACGAGGTTGCGGACGGCTTCATCGATGCCGGCCAGGGCCATCTGGTAGGGATCGCCACCACGGGCGGGATCACCGATGCCGAGGGCAAGGCCGCAGCCGACGGCGATGCCGCGATTTGAGCCGGGGACGGGTTCGAGGACGGCGGCATTTCCAGGGCCGCGGGAAGCGGGGCCGACGAGGGGTTTTTGGATGGTGTTGCCCTGCACCTCGTGATCGTATTGGCGGATGATCCAGTGTTTGCTGGCGATATTGGGATGAGAGAGGAGGGCGTGCAGCGCGGCGCCGAGGGCGGGGACGGGTTGCTTGGATTTTACGGGGGCTGCTGGCGCGGCGGGAGTCCAGGTTGCTTCGCGACGCGGCATGGGGATGCCATCGTGGAGGAAGTGCATGCTCATGCGGCCGACTTCCGTGCCGCGATAGTTGAGGATGAGTTCCTGGTTGTCGGTGCCGAAGGTGCCGAGATTGGCGAGTTCGACGCGCTCTTCATCGCAGATCTGCTGCAGCGCGGCGAGGTTGGCGGCGGGAACGGCAAGGACCATGCGCTCTTGCGCCTCGCTGATCCAGATTTCGGTGTAGGAAAGCCCGGCGTACTTGAGAGGGGCGCGGTCGAGGTGGACGGTGGCGCCGAGCTGCGAACCCATCTCGCCCACGGCGGAGGAGAAGCCGCCTGCGCCGCAATCGGTCATGGCGGTGTAGAGAGGACCGCCCTTGGCATCGCGGGCGCGGAGGATGGCATCCATGACGCGCTTCTCTTCGATGGCGTTGCCGATCTGGACTGCGTGGGAGAATTCATCGGCGGAGGTGTGTTCGAGTTCGGTGGAGCTGAAGGTTGCACCGTGAATGCCATCGCGCCCGGTGCGGCCGCCGAGAGCGATGATGAGGTCGCCCTTTTTGGCCTGACCCTTGATCTTGTCACGCGGGATGAGGCCGATGCAGCCGCAGAATACGAGGGGATTGCCCACGTAGCGATCATCGAAGAAGACGGCGCCGTTGAGGGTGGGGATGCCCATGCGGTTGCCATAATCGCGGACACCGGCGACGACTTCGGAGAGGATGCGTTTGGGGTGAATGGTGCCGGGGGGCTGCGCGGCGGGGTCCATGGTGGGGTGGGCGACGCAGAAGACATCGGTGTTGGCGATGGGTTTGGCGCCAAGGCCGGTGCCGATGACATCGCGGATGCAGCCGCCGGCGCCGGTGGCGCTGCCGCCGTAGGGCTCGATGGCGGAGGGGTGGTTGTGAGTTTCGACCTTGATGCAGACGGCGTGGGTGTCGTCGAGGGCGATGACGCCGCTGTTGTCTTTGAAGACGCTGAGGGCCCAATCTATGCCGCTGGCGATGAGTTCGTGGGTGGCGGCAGCGACGGTGTGCTTCAAGAGGTTGTCGATGGTGACGACGGTGCGGCCGGAGGCGTCGGTGGTGACGGCGTGGCCGGGGCGATTGTGCCAGTTGATGGTGGTGTCGCCGGAGGGGAGAGTGAACTTGATGTTGGCTTTGAGGGTTTTGTGTACGCAGTGCTCGCTCCAGGTCTGGGCGAGGGTTTCGAGTTCGATGTCGGAGGGGTCGCGGCCTTGGCGCTGGTATTCGGTTTGGATGGCGGCCATCTCTTCGGGAGACATGAAGAGGTGTGCATCGCGGCTGAGCTTGGCGAGTTGATCGGGTGTGAGGTTGCGGATGGGGATGTGGCGGAGGGTGAGGGAGTAGGGTGCGCCACTGGGAAGGCGATCGGGAGTCCATGGGGAGAGGTGGATCTGGTGGATGACTTCGTTGGCGATGGTGCGCTGGGCGAGGAGTTTGGCGGAGTCGCCGGACGCGCCGACGACATCGAAACGAAGGCCGGTGGAGACGGAGAGGGAGGAGGCGGAATCGGAACCGATCAGGTCGGCGATGGCATCGCGGACGGATTGGGCGGCGGGGTCCATGACTCCGGGGAGGGGGTGGACCTCGATGGTGGATGCGCCGGGGCGGGGGGGGGGCCCGCCGAGGGTGGACTCTTCGGTGACGGGGTCGGCGAGGAGGCGGGTGGCGATGCGCTGGAGGGTGGAGTCGGTGAGGTTTCCTTGGATGAGATAGATGCGGGCGGATTCGGTGTGGGAGAGAGGGATGCCGAGGGTTGAGGCCTGACGGGCGAGGGATGCGGCGCGGGGGTCGATGCGTCCGGGCTTAATGCGGACTTCGAAGCGATGGACGCGCTGAGAAAGGGACCCTGTTGTGGGGGTTGTGGGGGTGGAAGTGGAGATTGCGGAGGGTGATGAGGTGCTCACGGCCAAGGGTATGAATCGAGAGAGGCGGGGATCGGAGTGAGAGCGAAAGGCGTGTGATGATCGGGCACGCAATCGACAGCGGGCACTACACTGGCTTTGCACATGAACGCACTTTTCGCTCAGGAAGGTTTGGCAGGTGGTGGCGGCTCACTCGATGGGGTGAGTGGGGCGGGCGGAGTGCGCGCACCGGCATCAAGCGTTTTGTTTGAGATTGCGTGGGAAGTGTGCAATCAGTTGGGTGGGATTTATCAGGTGATTCGATCCAAGGCGCCGCTGATGATGTCGCGGTGGGGGGATCGGTACACGCTGGTGGGGCCGTATGAGCCGGGGAAGGCGAATGTGGAGTTTGAGCCCACCAGCCCGAGTGGGTGGATGGGGCGGGTGATCGAGCAGTTGCACCAGCAGGGATTGCGGGTGCATCATGGGCGGTGGCTGATTCCGGGGCGGCCGCGGGTGCTGTTGATTGAGCACCAGGTGCCGTGGCAGGAATTGGACAAGGTGAAGTTTCGCCTGTGGGCGGATCATGGGATCGAGAGCCCGGCGGGCGATGCGATGATGGACGGGGTGGTGAGCTTTGCGGATGCGGTGCGGCGGCTGTTTGAGGCAATCAGCTTTGAGGCGGGATTGGGGAGCACCCTGCCGCAGGCGGCAGCGCGGACGGGCCCGATCGGGCCACGGGGAGTGATCGCGCACTTTCATGAATACATGGGTGGGCTGGCGATTCCGATGATGCGGAAGCAGGGGTTGCCGATCGCGACGGTGTTTACGACGCATGCGACGCTCTTGGGAAGGTTTATTGCGCTGTCGGGGGGAGATTTGTACGGATCGCTGGGGCATGTGGACCCGGGGGCGGAGGCGGCGAAATTCAATATCAAGTTTCAGTTTGTGGCGGAGCGGGCGTGTGCGCACGGGGCGCATGTGTTTACGACGGTGTCGAGCATCACGGCGGAGGAGTGTGCGAGTCTTTTGGGGCGGCCGGTGGATCTGGTGACGCCGAATGGGTTGAATGTCGAGCATTACAACAAGCAGCACGACCAGCAGAGATTGCACGCGGAATTCAAGGAAGCGATTCACCGATTCACGATGGGGTACTTTTTCCCGTCGTACTCGTTTGATCTGGATAAGACGATTTACATGTTCAGTAGCGGACGGTTTGAGCCCAGGAACAAGGGGTTTGACCTGTGCCTGGAATCGATGGCGCGGCTGAATGCGGAGTTGAAGGCGCGGCAGAGTGATGAGCGGTTTGCGGGAAAGACGGTGATCTTTTTCATCATCACGCGAAGGCCGACCAAGAGCATCAATCCGGCAGCATTGGAGATGCGGGGCGTGCTGAATGAGCTGCGCGAGGTGTGCAACCGGATCACGGATGGAGTGGCTGAGAAGCTTTTCAAGAGATCGGCAGCGCGGGGAGCGTTGCGGTTGGATGATCTGGTGGATGAATACTGGATGCTGCGGTATCGGCGGGCGCAGCACGCGCTGAAGCAGAACTGGCTGCCGATGGTGGTGACGCACAACCTGGAGGATGATCAGAACGATCCGGTGCTGAACCACATCCGCATGATGGGATTGGTGAATGGGAAGGATGACCCTGTGAAGGTGGTTTATCACCCGGATTTCATCACGCCGACGAATCGCCTGTGGGGAATCGAGTACGACGAATTTGTGCGCGGTTGTCACATGGGGCTTTTCCCCTCGGCGTATGAGCCGTGGGGGTATACGCCGCTGGAGTGTCTGGCGATGGGCGTGCCGGCGGTATCGAGCGATCTGGCGGGGTTTGGGCGCTATGTGCGGGAGCATTCCAAGGGTGTGAATCCGGATGACTGGGGGATGTATGTCGTCGATCGGCGCTTCAGGGACTATCACAATTCGGCGAGCCAGCTGACAAACATGCTGCTGAATTACTGCCGCATGGACCGGAGGGAGCGGATCGCGCTGCGGAATGAAGTGGATCGCCATTCGTGGGATTTTGACTGGAGCAAGCTGGGTGTGGCGTATCACGAGGCGCATGATGCGGCGCTGGCGCGGTGTGAAGCGCAATTTGCAACGGCAAAGGGGACGGCGTGAGCGTGCGGGAGCCATCGAAGCAATTGGGGCCGGATGTGCCGCGGGTTGAGCTGTACACGGATGGGGCGTGCTCGGGAAATCCGGGTCCGGGTGGGTGGGCTTGTGTGCTCAAGCACGCTGCGAGCAACGCGCGGAAGGAACTGAGCGGCGGCGAAGCGCAGACGACGAACAACCGGATGGAGCTGCGGGCGGCGATCGAGGGGTTGAGATTATTGAAAGTGCCGACGCGGGTGGAATTGACGAGCGATTCAAAGTATGTGCTGGATGGGTTATCGAGCTGGCTGGCGGGATGGAAGAAGAAGGGGTGGAAGACGGCGAGCAAGCAGCCGGTGAAGAACCAGGATCTGTGGCAGATGCTGGATGAATTGATCCAGATGCATGAGGTGCATTTTCACTGGATCAAGGGGCACAGTGCGCATCCGGAGAATGAGCGGTGCGATGAATTGGCGGTGTTGGAGGCGAAGAAGTTTGGGAAGTAGAACAAGAGGGCATCAGGCATCAGGAAAGGCAAGGCACTTCGATGTGATCGGGGCAGGCACCGGGTGCTAGGGTCAGACAAAGTGGCAAAGTGGCAAAGTGGCAAAGTGGCAAAGTGGCAGAGTGCTCAGCTTTGGGACACCCCAGGAAGCGATCCCCCTCACCTTTACACATTCTCACGATGCGCTTGTCTTGCTGATCTCGGCGTTGATCGCCGTGCCGCATTCGGGGCACGCGTGTTTGCTCGCCAGACCCGTGATGTCATAGCCGCACGTGAAGCAGGTGTCTGGCTTGCGATGGCGGGTGCGGATATGTGCTCGCCACAGCAGGGCTGTGGGGATGGCGAGGAGAAAAGGTGGAAGCCAGAGGGGGAAATGGACGGATTTTGAGTTTCTGCTCATATGCCACCGCCACGCCCAAACACGAAGACCAAATTTGTCCTTTGAGAGGAATGTCCACGCGCCAGTGGGCAGAGCTTCAATATCGATATTTCCTTTGGGAAGTAAGACTACGACTTCTCCACCATGAATCCAGCATTCAATGTCGGCAAAACTGGTGTTGCGCTTCGAAATGGTTGAGTAACTCATGTTGTACCACCCACTCCCAATCCAAATCACCACAAGCCCAACCGCGAGGATCGTCAGCATCCAGCGAAGCGAAGCGCGGACTCTGTGACGGGGCTTCATCTCCATCATGATAACTGGTGGGGGTGGGAGGGCAGGTGGCTCAAAGGTGTTGCGGTATGGGACGAGTGCATCGTGAGACCGTGTCAAGCAGATGGGGCCGGGCATACAGGGGTGCGGCTACGCCGCGACCCATGCCTATTGGCCATGAGCCCTTGCGGGCTGGAACACACACTGACCGCTCAAAGCAGCGGTACAGTGGCACGAAGCAGGGCAGAGTTGTCACAGGCCAGCGCATTGTGAGACCGTGTAGAAGGTGAAAGAGTTCGAGTCCACGGGTGACGCTCGAAGACTCGCTCTACCCGTGGCTACATCCCGGCGGCCCTCCGGGCCGAGAGCATGGAGTGAGGAAGTTGATTCGCGCATCGAGAGGTCGAGTAAAGGCGAGGCGGCGGAGCATACTGGGGTGCGGCTACGCCGCGACCCCTGGCTACTCACCATCAGCCCTCGCGGGCTGGAACACACACTGACCGCTCAAAGCAGCGGTCAGTGGCACGAAGCAGGGCAGGGTCGTGTCGCCTGCCGCGAACTCAGGGAGTTTCCTTCGATTTCATGATGCACGGGATCATGATGTCGCAACTTCGAACGTCGTTCCACACTCCGGGCACGCTGCTTTGCCCACCAGCCCTGTGATGTCATAGCCGCACTTCTTGCACATGCCGGGCTTGTGAGGGGGGTTGATGATGTGCGATCGCCACATCAGGATTGTCGGGATGACGAGGAGAAGAGGCGGAATCCACGCGGGGAATGTGATGTTCTTTGTGAAATACTGGTTTGAGTAATTCCAGATCAAGGGAAGGAGATCGAATCCGGAGTCTCTTTGACCTTCCCACAGCACTCCAAAGGTGCTCGGCCATTTTCCGGTGGTTTGTTCGAGTGAGATATAGAAGTTGCCCGCGCTGAAACTGAGAGGGAGCTTTTCCTTGTTCGCGGAAATGCACCAATAGACAACGCAGCCGAAGGTGAACCAGCCGCTTGCAATCCACGCCGCGGTGAGGGCAACCAGCAGGATGGTCAGCATCCAGCGATTGAAGGTGCGGAGTTTGGGGTGCAACCCCATCGAGTTGATCGTAAGTGGTGGTGAGGAATGCGGGAAATGAATTGGTGGTTTGGGGCGTGTGCATCGTGGGGCCGTGTCACGTGGATGGGGCCGGGCATACTGGAGTGCGGCAAAGCGATGACCCCTGCCTATTCACCATCAGCCCTTGCGGGCTGGAGAACACACTGACCGCTCAAAGCAGCGGTACAGTGGCACGAAGCAGGGCAGGGTCGTGTCGCCTGCCAACACGCCCTGAGTTTGCGCTCAGGGTTCCCTGATACAGGTCGTTGGGGGCATGCCGCGGCGCGGCGAAGAGTCAGATTCCCACTGTGGGGGAGCGGGTGTAAGCCCCCAGATAGCAGAGATTTGCGGCGGGAACATCGAAGTTCTCCACCGAAGACACGGGGCCGACATTGGGCCGTTGCCGGCCTTGACATGCGCGGTAAACTGAATCTGGTGTCCATCTGCCCCATTCAACCTGCGTCCGTGCGGCGTTCCCGATAGTTGCGGGAGCTACGCACGGACGGTGTGTTTCAGGAGGTTTTTATGCCCGCACGCAGCCCCGCCGATGTTCGCAACGTTCTCTTGAGCGGCACGGGTGGTTCGGGAAAGACTTCCATCACCGAGCGGCTGCTATTCGCCACGGGTGTGACCAAGCGGGTCGGCACGGTGGAGGAAGGGAACACGGTCAGCGACTGGACGGATGAGGAGAAGCACCACAAGCACAGCATTTACCCGACGGTGGTGCATTTTGATTATGAAGGGCACGAGGTGCACCTGATTGATTCGCCGGGACGGGCGGATTTTCTGGGTCAGACGATCGCGTGCATGCCGGCGGTGGAGACGGTGGTGGTGGTGATTGATGCGCTGCGGGGTGTGGAGACGACTGCGCGGCGGATGCTGAATGCCGCGGCGGAGCGGGGCATTCCGCGGATGATCGTGATCAACAAGGTGGATGATGTGAACGCGGATGTGGAGGCGGTGACGGAGGCTATTCGCGAGGAGTTTGGAAACATCTGCCTGCCGATCAATCTGCCGACGCCGGATCGCAAGGGTGTGATCAACGTCTTTGAGCATGATGGGAATGACAGCGCCGGGGATAAGACGTTGTTTTCGAGTGTGCATGAGGCGCACAAGTCGATCGTGGAGCAGGTGATCGAGGTGGATGATGATTTGACGGAGCATTATCTGGAGAAGGGTGAGGGGTTTGATCCGGTGAAGTTGCATGCCGCGTTTGAGCGGGCGCTGGAGCAATCGCATCTGGTGCCGATTCTGTATTGCTCAGCCAGGAGTGGGGCGGGTGTGGATGACATGCTGCACGTGTTTGCCAGTTTGTGCCCCAGCCCGGTGGAAGCGCATGTGATTGAGTTTGCGAGAAAGGACAATGAGCGGTCGGATGAGAAGGACTATTACCCCGAGCCGAATGCGGGTGGGCGGTTGGTGGCGCACATCTTCAAGGTGATGACGGACCCCTTTGTGGGCAAGCTGGGTGTGTTCAGAGTGCATCAGGGAACGCTGCGTGCCAAGACGGATCTTTTGATTGATGATCAGAAGAAGCCGATTCGAATCGGGCATTTGTTCAAGTTGCAAGGGAAGGAACATGTCGAGGTGCAGGAGGTAGGGCCGGGAGAGATCGCGGCGATCGCCAAGGTGGATGAAGTGCGATTCAACGGTGTGCTGCATGACAGCCACGACCTGGACTATGTGCGGGTGAAGCCGTTGCCGTTGCCACGGCCGATGTATGGGCTGGCGGTGGAATTGAAGAATCATGCGGATGAGGCCAAATTCGCGACGGCGTATCACAAGCTGATGAGCGAGGATCCATCGTTTGTGGTGGACCGAATCGCGGCGACGCATCAGACGGTGATGCGGGGGTTGGGTGAATTGCACCTGCGGATCATTTTGGAGAAGCTCAAGAGCCAGTATCACATCGAGCTGGTGACGAGCCCGCCGAAAGTGGCGTACAAGGAGACGATCACGGGGCGGGCGGATGGGCACCATCGGCACAAGAAGCAGACGGGGGGATCGGGGCAGTTTGGTGAGGTGTATCTGCGGATCGAGCCATTGCCGACGGATCATGCCGAGGGGTTTGAATTTGTGAGTGAGGTGGTGGGTGGCACCGTGCCGCGGCAGTATTGGCCGGCGGTGGAGAAGGGGATTCGCCAGGTGCTGGCGGATGGGGCGATCGCGGGATATCCGATGACGGGCGTGAAGGTGGCGCTGACGGATGGGAAGTACCACGATGTGGACAGCAAGGAAATCGCGTTCATCAGCGCGGGGAAGAAGGCGTTTTTAGAGGCGGTGGCCAAGGCCAAGCCCAGGTTGCTGGAGCCGTTTGTGCACATCGAGATCAATGCGCCGAGCGCCAAGATGGGTGATATCGCCGGGCATCTGTCGACCAAGCGGGGGCGCGTGCAGGACACACTGCTGGTGGGGAGTGATACATGCGTGGTGAAGGCGATCGCGCCATTGGCAGAGTTGCAGACGTTTGCGACGGAACTCAAGGCGCTGACGGCTGGCGCGGCGACATACACCATGGATTACAGCCATGATGAATATGCGCCGACGACGGTGCAGCAGAACCTGATGAACGCGTACAAGCCGCGGCATGAGGAGGAGTGAAGGCAAGGCATCTGGCACCCGGTATCAGTTAAGACTCATGCAACACAAAATCGGCAAATAGGCAAATTTGCCTATTTGTCCAATTGCTTATCTTCTTCTGTTTCCACGCGTGCAGCCGCTGATCGCGCAAGCGTGAGGAGGGGTGTGGCGTTGGCGTCTTTATTCTTCTGAGCGGCGATGTGGGCCTCGATAGCGCGGCAGAGTGTGGAGAGGGCGGCAGCGCGGTCGGCTTGATCGGGTGGTGTGCAACAGAGTGTGGATTGAAGAGGATGAGTAGAAGTGGTGATGGCACGGATCGGGAGTGAGCGGCCGATGGCGGCGGTGAGGGAAAGCTCGTCGCGGAGTTGTTGGAGTTGTGCGCGGCTGGGAGGAGTGTTTTTGGCCCAGGCATCAAGGAGTGCATCGGCGGAGGTGAATGTGATCCGGAGGCGGGAGAGAAGTTCATCGGCAGCGGGTTTAGAGAGGTAGAGGCCGGGAACGCGGGTGAACTCGGCGCGACGCTGCGCGAAGGGGAGAGGAAGGTCGATGTATCGAGCGGCGTGCCGCAGATCGAGGGCGAGGGCGCGAAGGTCGGTGACCTGCTGATCGAGGGAAGTGAGCGTTGATGAAGGTGGATCACTTTTCTGATTGAGGAGTGATTTCTTGCGATCCTGCAAGGTGGCGGCGAGTGTGGTGACGCGTTGCAGCGTGGCGATGCAGGAGGGATCGCGAGGTTGTGTGGTGGTTGATGTGGTGGAGGTGATGGTTGAGGCGTTGGTGCCACTGGCCCAAGAGCGCAGGGTGTTGAGTGCGGCATCACGCTTGGCGGGATTCTGGAACTCGACACCGAGCTTGGTGAAGCGGGCGGCGGCGAGGGGGAATTGAGGATCCCACGTGTCGCCTTTGGAGTCATTGGTGCTGAAGAGAGCACGCAGGTCTTCGAGGGAATCCAGATCCGCGCTCGCCTTGCGCATGGCGGAGAGGGCGGCGAGGATGGCGGGATCGCGCGGGGAGGTTTGGGTGCGGAAGAGATCCGCAAAGCCCTTGGTGCCGTCTTTGGCGGCGGCGAGGGCGCGAGAGGTGATGACTTTGTCGAGTTGCTTGAGGGGCGGGGGCATGGAGCGTGGCTTGCCGGCGGATGCCGCGAGATGGGACATGGTGGCAAGCCATGTGCGAGCGGTGTCGATGCGATCGGGGGTCATCGACTGAGGGCCGGAGGAGAGAGCGAAGCGCGTGATGGCATCGCGTTCTGCGGCAGAAAGTGTGGAGAGGGGGTCGGAGGCGGGGGGCTTGGGTTGGTTTTTGGATGAGGGAAAGAGGGTGGCGATCAGATCGGCACTGTGAACGAGGGTGTTGAGATCGGAGGAATCGAGAGGGGATTGACGGAGGTCGTTGAGAATCGCCGTGAAGCGGGCGTGAAAGATGGTGAGAGATGAAGTGGAGAGCCCGGTGTCGCCCTTGGCGTGCTGGCAGGCGCGGGTGAGGAGGGCGCGGGTGTGGTTGCGCGCGGGGGCGAAGGCGGCGAGGGGGAGCGTGGGTATGAATGCGGATTCGACATCGCGGACTGCGCGGTCGAGGGCTTCGACGCCGGTGGGTGTGGTGGCAGGCGCGACGGTGGCGCCATTCCAGGTGAGGGTGGATTCGTCGCCTGTGATGAAGATGCCGAGACGGCGGCGGAGTTCGGCGGAGAGCGCGGCAGGATCTTCGGGCCAGGGGGCGTCGAGTTCTTTGGCAGCGTGATCGATGAGTGATTCATCGACGCGCGCGACCAGATTGGCGAGTTCGGTGGTGTTGGCGGCGGCGTCAGTGAAGATGCGGGCGGCAAGGGCGTGATGATTGCCTTTGGTGCCGAGTTCATCAGAGCGGATGGCGAGGGCAAGTGCCGCGCGGCGCAGGACCAGGGAAGCGCGGTCGGACTTCGGCAATTTCGCCCATGTGGTGGATGTGGTGCTGGGTTCGTCTTTGAGCGCGCTTTGCAGGTCTTTGATGAGATTGGCGAGGGCACGATCGGTGCCCGTGGAGAGGAGAGGTGGGCCGTTGTCGAAGGTGGGGATTTGGGCGTGTGCGACACTGAGGAAGATGGGTGCTGTGCCGCAGAGAAGGGCAACGGCGGCGTGGAGGATGGGGTTACGAGCGTGCCGCACGGATGGCCCTTTCGTAGACGAGTTCGAGGTCGCTGACCATGCGCTGGACGCTGAAGCGGTCGCGGCACCACTGTTGCCCGTGTTGAACCATGCGCTGGCGGAGTTCGGGGTGTTGCATGAGATCGAGGATGGCCGCGCGTAACTTGGGGAGATCGCCAAATGGGATCAGGCGGCCGGTGATGCCGTCTTGGCACACTTCACCGGTTCCATCCACGTCGTAGGCGACGGGGCAGGTTCCGGCGAGGAGGGCTTGGGGGACGGTGCGGGGGAGGCCTTCGCGGCTGCTGGGGTGGGCGAGGATGTCCATCGCGCGCATCAGGCCGGGGACACGATCGGGGGTGACGAGTCCGGTGAGGAGGACTTGGGAAGTGAGGCCGAGAGAATCGACTCGGGCGCAGAGGCGGTCGCGCCACCACCCATCACCGACCCAGAGGAGCTTGAGGTGTGGATTGCTCCGCATGTCGGGGGCGAGGCAATCGAGAAGGTCGTCGTGGCCTTTGTGTTCGGCGAGGCGGGCGACGGTGCCGACGACGAAATCCTGATCGGTGAGACCAAGGGAGCGTCGGATGGTGGTGCGGTCTTGACCTGATTCAGGAGTGAGGAAGCGGTTGATCTCCATGCCGCTGTACACGGTGGTGTAGAGAGCGGGGTGGCCGATGCCGCGGGCGAGAAATTGGGAGGTCATGGCATCGGCGACGCTGACGATGGCGTGGCAGTGGTCGGCGGCGTGGGATTCGGCGATGGTGTAGATGGTGTTGTTGACGCGGCGTTTGAGTTGGTTGAGGGTGCCTCCATCGATGGGCATGAAGGGTGGGCCGTGAATGGTGTGGACGATGCCGGGGGTGAAAGGTGAGCCATCTGGAAAGGCGTACCACGCGGCGAGACGGCCGAGGATGCCGGCTTTGGAAGAGTGGGTGTGGACGATGTCGGGGTGCAGGGTGCGGACGAGGGCGATGAGTTCGTGAGTGCAGTGGGCGTCGGCGGTGGGGCGAACATCGCGAATGAGGTGGGGGATGGTGTGGGTGGTGATGCCGCGGCCTGTGGAGGTGCGAAAGCGGGTGACGCGATCGAGGAGTGAACCCTCGGGGCCATAAATGGGGCCGAAGGCGAGATGGACATCGTGGCCGAGTGCGGCCTGGCCTTCGCATGAGAGGACGGTGTTCTCTTGCGAGCCCCCCAGAATGAGGCGAGTGGAGATGTGCAGGATCTTGCAGGGCACGTGCACGGGGAGAATACCCGAATCAATCCTCACGCAGTATGAACTTTGGCCGGGGAATCCCAGTACACTCTGCTCGCGTTATCAATTCTCAGGAGATCGCATGCGTCGTCAGAATAAGACTGTGTTGATGCTGCTCGCTGCTGTTGCCTTCGCGGCGAGTTTCACTGGAGCGTGCAGTACTGCTCAAAAGGGTGGTGGTAGCGGCGTGAGCGCTGCTGAGGGTGAAGATCTCCGCGAACTGATCGCCCAGGCCCGAGACAAGGTGTTTCCAGCACTGGTGAACATCAGTGTGGTCACGGTGGATTACTACGGCGGCCAGGAGCACAAAGGTGTGGCGACTGGGTCGGGAACGATCATCGATGCGCAGGGGCATGTGTTGACCAATGCCCACGTGGTGAACGATGGGCGAAAGTTCCGAGTGACGCTTTCAGATAAGCAGGAACTCCCAGCGACATTGGTTGGTGAAGATCCGTTGACGGATCTGGCGATCCTGAAGATCGACATGAGCAAGATGGCGGCGGGGACGACGCTGCCCACGGCCGAGCTGGCGGATTCGAGCACCTTGCAGACGGCGGACAACGTCTTGGCGATGGGTTCGCCTTGGGGCTTGTCGCGCTCGGTGACGCTGGGGATTGTGAGCAATACGCAGCGGGTCTTCAGCCAGGGCATTGGCGATGATGCCATTGACATGATGCAGGAAGAACGCGGAGAGCGGTATGGGCTCTTTACACAGTGGATTCAGCATGATGCAGCGATCAACCCGGGAAATTCGGGCGGGCCGCTGGTGAACCTGCGCGGGCAAGTGGTGGGTGTGAACACGCTGGGAAATGGGAACATGGGCTTTGCGAGCCCGAGCAATCTGGCACGTGACATCGCGGCAAAGCTGATCGCCAATGGTGAAGTGCCGCGATCTTGGGTGGGTGCGACGTTCAAGCAGATCGGTCGCACCAGCTATGACAAGGGCGTGCTGGTGACGAGCGTGATTTCCAATTCTCCGGCGGCGACGGCCGGGCTGAAGGCCGGAGATCTGGTGACTGCTGTGGATGGGCAGCCCCTGACAGTGCGTTTTCCTGAGGAAGTGCCGCCACTGTTGAAACTGATTGCGGATCGCCCGGTGGGATCACAGATTTCCTTTGGGTATGAGCGCGGCGGGAGTGCCGGTACGGCGACGATCACGACTGACAAGTTGTATCGCGACCGGGGCGATGAGACGCTTTTGCGTGGCTGGGGAATCGTGGCCAGAGAGATCACCGACAAGATCGCGCGTGATCGGCGTTTGGACAACAAGACGGGGGCGCTGGTGGGTGGCGTGCGATCGGGAAGCCCGGCCGGGCTTGCGGAGCCGCCGCTGGGTTGGGGTGATGTGATCACCAAGATTGACAATGTTCCAGTGAATTCGCTGAAAGAGGTGGTGGAGCGGTATCGCGACATCATGAAGCAGGAGAAACTGCCGGAGTTCATTCTGGTGGAGTTTGATCGGCAGGGGAAAAACCAGGTGACGCTGCTGAAGCCGCGGCAGGACAAGCAGACTGATCCACCGCGCGAAGTGCCCAAGGCCTGGATCGGCGTGGCGACCCAGCCGATCACCAAAGACCTGGCGAACAAGCTGGGTGTGGAGGGGACGTTTGGTTTCCGTGTGACGCGGATTTATCCGGGAACCAAAGCGGCGAACAGCGGCATTCAAGTCGGAGACATCATCACCGTGCTGGGTGCCGAGAAAGTCGCACCTAAGGGGCCGCAGGATGCGGGGCTTTTGCAGCGGACGATCCGCAAATTGCCAGTGGATGCGCCGACCAAGTTGACTGTGGTGCGGGCGGGCAAGCCAGTGGAGATTTCACTGGATCTGGAGCGGACACGCCCCGGCGCGGATGAGGCGCGGAAGGCCGAGAACAAGGAT
>CAYTYD010000043.1:0-16538 GCA_964441555.1 uncultured Phycisphaeraceae bacterium
ATACCACAAGGGCAAACCCTCTTCAACAAGTGTGACACATTCCTTGGAAAAGTACCACCAAAAAACCAGACTTTGGGGCAGATACCTCAGATGAATCCTCATTGAGAGCTCCAAAAAGCACATCCCCCGGGTCAAAGACCCGGGGGATGGAAGGTGACTGATCAAGTGACCAGAGAGTTATAGGGCCTGCAATTAGCAGCCAACTGAGAAGGCGGCGACGAAGTCGAGGTAATCGAAGAAGTCGATGACCGTGTCGGCGTTGAAGTCAGCGCCAGGGGCGTTGCTGGAGAAGTCGGCGACGAAGTCGAGGTAGTCGAAGAAGTCGACGACGGTGTCGCCGTTGTAGTCAGCGACGCAGACGTTGGTCGCGAAGCAGACGCCAGACATGGCGAGCTCGTAACCGATGTTGGTTGCGGTGAAGGTGCCAGTCCACGAAGCCAAGGTGATATCGCCACCGTTGGTCAGACCATCGGGAGCGCGGACGGACTGGAAGGGCTGATCTTCCCAGATCGGGAAGCCGCCAGCGTTCAGCGGATCGCGATCGTAACGGGTGACGGCGAGGTAGTAGGTGCCATCGGGGACGGCGACTGTGCTATCGATGGTGGAACGGAGGCCAGCAGCGCCGCCGACCTGGTCATCGTTCATGACAACGCCCGCGCCGTTCGTGTCAAACATGAACAGCTGGGTGTCTTGGGTGCCGGTGGGCGTGGTGTTGGTGGTGATGTTGAAAGCGCCGCCGCCGCAGATGCGGATCTTGTAGATGTCCACGTCGTCGGTGTTGAAGGTACCACCGATGGAGACGAAGGGATCAGTGCCCGTGGGGGTCTGAGCCGTGGCGAGGGCATCGCCAGCATCGCCACCACCGTTGGTGTTCTCATCCCACTGAGGAGGAAGAACGACGGTGAAGCCCATGGTGCCGTTGGTCGAACGACCCTCAGCATCTGAAACCGTGAAGGGAGTGTTCTTCAGGCCGCCAGGAACGGTGCCGACAGTCACGTTGGCCGTGAAGATGTTGTCGCCGGCGGTGACGTCAGGGGACACGCCATCGTCAAGCAAAGAAACGGTGCCAGCACCGAGCAGCGAGGCATCGAGAGAAACGGCAAGACCCGAGCTCACGGGATTCGCGCCCGGGGTCACGGTAACCGCGGCAACGGTGACGTCGCTGGGTCCGCCGCTGTTGGGGGTGTAGCTGCCGATGCCCGAAGGAGGAATCGGGGATCCGGGAGCGGCAATATCAAAGGTCAAATCAATCGTGCGGCCGGTGCCGGTGTAGGTGCTGGTCACGCCCCAGCCGGTTGCCACGTGGGCGGTGCTGAAGTGGCTGACGGCTAGCCAGTAGGTGCCGCCGGCGAGGACGCCATCAACGCCGTCGCGAACGTTGCCGGTGCCGATGGCAGCGCGGGTGGGGGAGGTCTGGCCGTAGGTGAGCTGCGAGAAGAGGCCGTTACCGCTGTCGTCGTCGCTGCCACCAGCGAGCCCGTTGACAATGTTGCCAGACGCGTCGTACAGACCGATCTCAGAATCGGTCATTGTGCCGGGGGTGTTGGTGTAGATATCAACCCAGCCATCGGTCGACGACACGGCGGGAAGAACAACCTTGTACCACTGGACGTCGTTAGCGGCGATCAGGGTGACGGTCTGCGTGAAAACCTGCGAAGAGCTGCGATCACCCAGATCGGTGAACGAAGCGGGCTGGGCATATGCCGCAGCAGCCATCGCGAATCCTGCAACCGCGCTCAACTTGTGTGCGAACTTCATGAACGAAACCTCCCTCTAGGAGACCTTTTCGGAAGGTGTACACGACTTCCGACAGGCCACAAACTCCGAAAGCGCCACGAAGAACACCCGCGTGACGCGATCAAACTCGACTTTCACACCCACACCCGAACATCGCGTGGCGATCATGGGAATTGGTGTGCAATCAAGGCGCGGCTTCGCCATCGCGGCGGCGCCGACCTTCATTCCTTGTTTATATCACACAAAACCGACAGCCACAACAAAAAACCGCCGCCAACGCGCCGATTCTGCGGATTGAGCGTTTTGTCGGGGAGTTATTTGGACTCAAAGCTGACTGATCAACTCTGCGGAACAGGGTCTCCCAGAGATTACACTGAATAGGGTTTCCGGACCTGCGGCGACGTATGAACCCGGAACGAAAACGGTCTCACTACCCTTGGCCCCTATGCACGTCTCGGTTTCGCTCCTCAATCGACTTCTCACCCCCCCCACCCTCACCGCCGACGAGGCCGAATCGTTGTTGACCCATTCGGGCTTCCCGATCGAGTCGCGGACCGCGCTCCCCGGCGGCGACGAAATGCTGGATGTCGAAGTCACCAGCAACCGAGGCGACATGCTCTGTGCTGGCGGCTGCGCCCGCGAAATCGCGGCACGCTCCGGCCGCACGCTCAAGATGCCCGCGACGAATTTGCCCCCAGCCGCGGATGGGCCCGCACCGGCGCTTGAGAACCAAGTTCCCCAGGAGTGTCCGCTGTTCACGCTTCGCATCATCCGCGGAGTCAAAGTCGGCCCCAGCCCCGCGTGGCTTGTGCAGGCATTGGAAAGTGTCGGGCAACGCTCCATCAATAACGTGGTGGATGCGACCAATTTCGTCGCCCTCGAATTGGGCAACCCATCGCACGTCTTTGATCTCAACAAGCTCGCCGGTCACAAGCTCATCGTCCGCCGCGCCAATGCAGGCGAAGTGCTCACCACGCTGGATGGCAAGCCCCGCAAGCTCAGCGCCGATGAAGTTGTCGTCGCCGATGCGACCAAGGCACAGTCTTTGGCCGGTGTCATGGGTGGTCAAGAGAGCGAAGTGACCGCCGCGACCACGGATGTTGCTGTTGAAGTCGCAACATGGGATCCCGTCGCCGTCCGCCGCGCTGCGCGTCGTCACCAGATTCGCACCGAGGCCTCGCACCGGTTTGAGCGCGTGGTGCGCCCGGAAACTCTCGCGACAGCATCTGATCGCCTGTGTGCACTCATCATCGAACTGGCTGGTGGAAGGATCGATGGACCAATGGCGACAGCAGGCCAGCCACTTCCCGCGCCGCGTGTTGTGAACGTGCGTCCGGCTCGCGCGGCTTCCATCATCGGTTACCCGATTAGTGAAGTAGACATTGTGTTCTCAAAGCTGATTGCCTTGGGCTTCAAACTCTCGCCAGGCTCAAACAGGAGTGTTGACTGCACGGTTCCCGCCTGGCGTAATGACATCACCCGCGAGATCGATCTGATTGAAGAAGTCGCTCGCATGCAGGGTTTGGATGCGATTCCGACGCACGACGCGATGCACATTCGCGTCCGCCCGCCGCAGGGAACGCAGCGGGCCATGCGCGAGTTGGGCTCCATCCTCACAGGGCTTGGGTATTACGAAGCACTCACTTTCAGTTTCACCAGTCCGGCCAGGGCCAAGCCATTCCTTTCTGCGGGACTCTCGACCGTTGCCGTGGATGATGATCGGCGCAAGCATGAGCCGACGCTTCGCCCCAGTGCCTTGACGGGATTACTCACATGCCGCCGCGCCAATCAGGATGCTGGGGTGCTGAGTGCGCGACTGTTTGAGACTTCCGCCGTTTTTGCACAGCGGGTCGAGGGCAAGAACACTACCAGCGTGGAAACACGCATGCTCGCCCTGCTGGCAGATTGCCCGATCGACGGTTCATCCATCGAACGCAAGCAAGCGGGCATTCGCACAATTCGCGGCAGCATCGAGGCCGTCATCCGCGCCTTGCTGGGTCCGGAAGCGACGATCAGCATCAAGACTGTCTCGAATCTGCCCGGCGGCTACGACGCATCGGCGAGTGGCGAGGTACATGTGACCAGTGGCGGCACAACCCATCGCATCGGACAGATGGGCCTGCTGTCGCAAGCGGTGCAGAATGAATATGGACTGGCCAATCCAGTCGCCATCGCCGAGGTGGAACTGCAAGGGCTGATCGCCAACTTCCCACCTCTCACCAAGGTGCGGACCCTGCCGACTTTCCCCGCCATCGAACGCGACGTCTCGGCGATTGTCGATGAAACGGTCACGTGGGGCAAACTCTCCGAAGTCATCCAGGGTTCGCGCGTCGCGCTCCTCGAAGATGTCAACTTCGTCTACACCTATCGCGGCAAGCAGATTGGCAAGGGCAAAAAGTCCGTCACCGCGCGGCTGCGATTCCGCGACCCCGCCCGCACCCTTCGCCATGAAGAAGTCGATCCCCAGATGGCGAGCGTGACCGATCTCTTGAAGAACACGCTGAAGGCGGAGATTCGCTCGACGTAAAGATGTGACAGACGCTGATGTCAATGTCTCTACTTCACATGAGTTGGTCGTGTGATGACCACCCGTCGCATCTCATTGGCCCCTTGCTTCGAACGCACGTCTTCCGATCGGCTCGCACTGTGGATCACTCACTCGATCAACGCTCTCGGCTTCGCATCGGTGGCATCCTGCTCACGCACGGCGTCATCGACTTCTTCTCTTATGTCATCGTCCCCATCGTGACGCTGCTCGAAGGGCGCGTGCATCTCTCTCATGAACAAGGTGCATTCCTGCTGGGTCTTGGCTCCATCGCCAGTGGAGCCATTCAGCCACTGGTGGCTTGGATCAGCGATCGCTACCACACTCGCATGCCCGGGTGGATCGGCTTCGTCCTGGCAGTGCTCGCCATTTCGCTGGTCGGACACGCCACGCAGTACTGGCATCTACTCCTGATTCAGATCATCGGCTCCGCTGGTGTGGGTGCGTATCACCCGGTTGCCGCGGCAGTGGTCGGCCAACTTTCCGGCCCGCGCCGCCTCGTGGGCATGTCCGCCTTCTTTGCCGCGGGAATGACTGGCGGCATTCTCGGCAACTGGACCACACCCGCATATGTCAATCGCTTGGGCATTGAATCGCTGCTCTGGCTGATTCCGCCCGGGCTGCTTGCGGCATGGATTCTGTGGCAAAGCATGCGCAACGTGGAACATGGACATATCGCCGCCCGCGCGGCACATGCTGAGCTAACGACTGAAGAACAGCGCGCCCGCTGGCGGGGAATCTGGCTCCTCTACACCAGCAATGTCCTTCGCTTCATCGTCAACATGATGCTGGTTCAACTTGCCATCCGCTGGAGCGAGCAAGCCATTCTGCATCGAAACTCCACTGCAATTCTCGACGACGCCCTGCGCACCAAGGCCATCGCCATCAATGGTCCATTGCAGGCCTCTATGCAGGTCGGCATGGGTTTTGTCGGCCTGGCCATCGCACTGCTGGCGGCAAAGAGTGTCCAGCGTCAATGGCTGCTCTGGACACCCATCGCGTGTGCGATTCCTCTCTTCCTGTTTCCATCTGCCGATGCCCCGACTTGGGCAGCGTTCCTTGTCCTCACCATCGCCGGAGCAGGATTCGGTGGCACCTATTCCATTTCTGTTTCCATGGGTCAGCAACTGCTGCCCCATCGCACCAATCTCGCCAGTGGCCTCCTCATGGGTGGTGCCTGGGGTGTTGCCTTTCTCGGACCACCTTTGGCACAGTGGATCCTCGATCACTCCAACCTGCGCACCGCCTTTGTTTCATCAGGTGTGCTGCTCCTGATCTCTGGAGCGCTCATCGCGTTTCTGCCTCGGCAGGCGGGGTCTGCAATCCCCGTTACCAAACCGTGACGAGAACCGACCCCCTTCGGGCGTATACCTATCACTGACGATCCGCGCCCGCGGCACGGCCGTGGCCAATCGCCAACCCGGAATTGGGGTCACAGGTGCCAACCACCTCTTACCCCAGGAGATGAATCATGCTCACGCCTCGCCTTTCGTCCTCATTCCGCCTCATCACCGCATCGGGTCTCGTGGGTATTGCCGGACTGCTCGGTACCGTCTCCTCCACACTCGCTCAAACCGTCACCAGTACCAATCCGACCTCAGGCCGCGAGGCATGGATCAGTTCCGCCGCCAACATCGTCATCCCCCAAGGCCGCACCATCCGCACACGCACAGGCATCGAAGCCGTCGCGATCCAGAGCGTCCACGCCGACATCAGTATCGAAGATCAGGTGGCCACCACCACGCTGGAGATCGTGCTGAGCAACGCCTCCGGCTCAGCCCTCGAAACCGAAATGGTTCTCCCCGTTCCCGAAGGTGCCATCGTCAAGGGCTTTGTGCTCGATGGCATCAAGACCAACGAGGGGCAGGCCCGCATTCTGCCCAAGGAAGAAGCCCGCCGCATTTATGAGTCCATCGTGCGTCAGACTCGCGACCCCGGTCTGGTCGAGTTCCTCGGCACTGCCGCGATCCGCACCAGCGTCTTTCCCGTCCCCGCCAACGGCACGCAGAAACTTCGCCTGTCGTACGAACAGATCATCAAGGTGGATGGCAACCGTGTGGATTACGCCCTTCCCCGCACTGAAAGCGTCACCGCCAGCGGCACGCAGTGGACCGCCTCCATCAGCGTAAAAAACGCCAAGCCCATCGGCGCGGTCTATTCCCCCAGTCATCAGTGGTCCGTCGAGCGCAAGGGCGCAGGCGAACTCAAGATGACCATTTCGAAGGAGCAGGGCAACGCTCCCGGCTCGCTTCGCATGTCATACGTCCTCAACGGCTCATCCGATGGCATGAGCACCACCGTCTTCACCTACCCCGATCCGGATGTCGCCGGCGGCAAAGGTGGCTACTTCCTGATGGTCGCCTCTCCCGGCACGGTTGGCGATCGTCCCAAGGTCAAGCGCGATGTCACCGTCGTGATCGATCGCTCCGGCAGCATGCAGGGCCAAAAGATCGAGCAGGCCAAGAAAGCGGCGTTGCAGACCATCTCCGCACTGGACAACGGCGAATCCTTCAACATCATCGATTACAGCGATGCCGTCAAGGCCTTCAACCCCACCGCCGTGGTCAAGAACGCTGAAACCCTGAAAAACGCCAGCGACTACATCAACAACATCAAGGCCGTCGGCGGCACTAACCTCCACGATGCTCTCATCGAATCCCTCTCCGCCAAGCCCGTCGACACGTCCGCGATGCCGCTGGTGCTCTTCCTGACTGATGGTCGCGCCACCATCGGCCAGACCGCTGAGATCGCCATCCGCGACAATGCCGCCAAGGCCAATCAGTTCAACCGTCGCGTCTTCTCATTCGGAGTGGGCTTTGATGTCAACGCGCCACTCCTCACCACCGTCGCCGAAGCCGCGCGCGGCACCAGCACCTTCGTCATGCCTGATGAAGATGTCGAAGTCAAGGTCGGCAAGGTCTTCCGCCAACTCTCCGGCCCCACTCTCGCCTCCCCCACCTTCGCCGATCCCTCATCTAAGGGCGGAAAATCCTCCCTCATCGCCGAAGTGATGCCCGCCACGCTTCCCGACCTCTTCGAGGGCGACCAACTCGTCATCGTCGGGCAATACCTCACCACAACCAGCGGCACGATCACCCTGGCCGGTCAATCCTTCGGAAGTGCCGCGACGCACAACATCACCATCGACCCTGGCACCGCCAGTGTCCGCAACGCCTTTGTGCCGCGGCTGTGGGCGGGCCGCAAGATCGCCTTCCTCACAGACCAGATCCGCCGCATGGGCGCAGAAAGCTCTGCCGCGTCTCACGCTGCCGAAGTCAAGGAATTGACCGATGAGATCGTGCGGCTCAGCACCCGCTGGGGCATCCTCACCGAGTACACCGCCTTCCTCGCAGATGAGACCACCAACCTGGCCGATGCGGGTGCGATCCGCGAACTCGCAGCTGCACCTGCTGCTTCAGCCGCGTCCGATCGTGGTGGCATGTCAGGTGTCGCCAAGGAAATGAACCAAAACGTCCAGAAGTATCAGGCCGAACTCTCCACTCAGAATTGCTGGGTCGATGGGCAGATGCGTCAGGTCCGCATCACCAGCGTGCAGAATTGCGGCGATCAGGCCATGCTCCGCCGCAACAACCGCTGGGTCGATACCAAGGTCTATCAGGCCGTGCAGGCCAAAAAGCTCGATGCCACCAAGGTCGATCAGACCATCACCGTCGGCTCATCCGAGTACTTCACGCTCTGCAACACGCTGGAGCAGCAAGGCCGCCAGACCCTGTTGGCCCAGGAAGGTGAGATTGAACTCTTGCTGGATGGCAAGCGCGTGCTGATTACGCCTCAATAAACCGTATCTCCTCCCTGACTGGCGGGCTCATCTGCATCACACGCAACGTGCTGCAGATGGGCCCGGCCTGCTGAACGACTCTGCCTCGAACCCTGTACGATTACCCATCGGCTTCACGCGCCCCCAACAGGCCACCCGCCGATCTGAGTGCATCACCCATGCCCACCGGAACCGCTAAAACCGTCCTCGTCGTCGAAGATGATGCCGCGATCCGTCGCGGCGTGTGCGATGCCCTGAAATTCAGCGGCTATCGCGTCCTCGATGCTGCCGATGGCAAATCTGGCCTCGCCCTCGCCACCACGAGCCAGGTCGATCTGATCCTGCTCGACATCCTGATGCCACACATGACCGGGCTGGAAGTGCTCAGTGCTCTGCGCCAAGCCCGCCGCGCTGTGCCGGTCATCTTCCTCACCGCCAAGGGTCTTGAAGAAGACCGCATCAAGGGTCTGCGCCTCGGCGCGGATGATTACGTCGTCAAGCCCTTCTCTGCTGCCGAACTCCTGGCTCGCGTCGAGGCGGTTCTCCGCCGCAGTTCCGAGCGTCCTAAACCCCTCACCACCATCACCCTCGATGGCAAGACCATCGATTTTGAACGCCGCCAGGTGCTGCGTGAGGATGGCTTCTCTGTCGTCCTTCCAGAGACCGAAGCCAACCTTCTCGCCTATCTCGCCGAGAATCGCAGCCGCGCCATCGACCGCGATGAACTCCTCTTGCGCGTGTGGGGCCTAGACCCCAAAGGTGTTCAGACTCGCACCGTCGATATGACCGTGGCTCGCTTGCGCGAGCACTTGGGTGACGATCCCGATTCACCCCGCATCATCCTCACCGTCCGGGGCAAGGGATACATGCTGGGCGGTGACACCCCCAACACCCCCAACACCCCCAACGCGGCAAACTCCCTGACCAACAACAACACCACAGGCACCACGGCAGGAACGACCAGTTGACCAGGAGATTGAACCAACTTGTTCCCCCCTGGCTCATCGCCTTCTCCGGCTGCGCCATCGCAGTCTTGGGCGCGATGGGTTGGATCACGCATCGCGCCCTCACCCTCGAAATCGCCGAAGCCAAGGCCCGCGCCGAAGCCACCCGCCAGGAAGCCGTGCGTCTCGCCCTCTGGCGCATGGATTCGTGGATGACCTCGCTGATCGCGCGCGAAGCCGCACGCCCCTACTTCCACTATGTGTCGTTTTACCCCACCGACCGGCCGTACGCGCTCTACTCCTCCGAGTTCACCATCGATGCACTCAGCGCATCGGAAACCGTCTCACCATCACCACTCCTCACATCGCCGCCACCCGATGTGAAGCTTTTCTTTCAGATCTGGCCCGATGGGCACATCACGTCGCCTCAGGTCCCCACCGGAGGTCTGCGTGGGCTGGCCTTGCTCGCCGATGCCAGTGGCAATTCCATCGACACCGCATCCGGCACGCTCGCCGAGCTCTCGCAACTCTTGGCCAGTGGTGAATCGCGCCGCGCCCTGGGCGCAGGTGAACAGCCGCCGCGCGCCCTCACCTCCAACGAATCATTGACCTTGCTGGATGCGATGCAGATTCCAGGCGCTCCCAACGTCGGTGCTCCTCCGGCTCAGGAACAAGCCAAATCTGAGAGCGGCCCCGGCGGAGCGCCAAACAACCGCATGGCCGCACAGAATGATCCTCGTGGCCAGCAGGCCGAAATGGATGGCAAGCAGCGTTGGCAGACATCCAACGATTACGAAGTGCGCCAGCAGGTCGCGGAAACCACCCGCAACCTCTCACAGAATCGCGCACCTGCCTACCAAAGCGCGGCGGCCAACGCCGCGCCAACCGCACATGTGCAGACCGCGGCAACCAACGACCCGACCAACGCCGCAGACCCCAAGGCCCTCGCAGACGCGGTGTTGCGCAAGTCCACCGGTGAAAGCCGCGCCAACCAGCTCGAAGAAAAGGATTCTGCCAAACAGCCCGATGCGCTGGCCGATCGCAGTCGCTCCGGGTCCGAAGGTGCGGAAAGCCGTGAACTGAATTCCAAGGACGCGTCTACTGATCCGACTTCAAAAGAACTGGCCGCTAAAAAAGAGTCCGGTGTCGAGGGCGCTTCCAAACTGCCTCCTGGCGTGCCCACCGGAAAACAAGCCACCAAGGAAGCCACTAGGGAATCCAGCAAAGAAATCGCCAAGCCCGATCGTCAGGAAGACCAGGTGCGAATCGTTTCCTCCGGCGCACCCAGTACGGATGTCAAAGCCGATGCCAAAGCCGATGTCAAAGCAGTGGATGACAAGGCCGCCGCGCCACCTGTCACACCGCCCGCCACTGGCTCCTCAACTGGCTCTGCAACCGGCAGCGGCACACACGCTGATCTTGCAAATCTGAAGTTGAAGGAAGCCGCAGCAACCGCCACTCGCCCCACTGCCGACTCGGTACCACCTGCTGACGACCCATCCGCTCCCGGCACAACCCGTGATAAGAGCGGCGAAAGCGGCGTGAACAATGTGGGCAAATGGCTCGACCCGCAGGATGACAAACCACTCAAGGCCAGCGCACGCCGCTACGACCGCGATTCATTCCCCGTCGTCGTGCGCTCACTGGCCGTCGAACCCACTCCACTCATCACCGCGTGTGTTGCGGGGCCACAGGAAGTCTTCACCAAGCCGTCGAGTCCGCTCTTTGCCGCGCCAACTTCCCCGGCAGGCAGCACGTCCATCTTCACTGGCAACGCGCCCTCTCCCACGTCATCACCCACGCTGGCACCCTCGCGAGATACCGGCACACCCATCGTGCACGCATCGGTCCCTTTCAATCTCTTTCTGACGCGACAGGTGCCGCTGGATTCCGGACGCGTCGTGCAAGGCATGTGGCTGGATTGGCCCATGCTGCGCAGCAACCTTCTCGCCTTGTCTCAAGACCTTCTCCCCGGCGCGACTCTGGAACTCTGCGCCCCCATGTCTTCGAGCGCGGCAGCAGGAGACGGCGGGCTCATGCTCGCCAGCATTCCCGCGCGACTGGTCCTCCCTGACCAGCCGGCCATGCACATCTCCATGATCTCACTGCTATCCGGTGCGACATGGACGCCCACGCGCATCGCCATCATCGGCGGCTGGATCGCTGTCCTCGGCGGCATCTTTGCCATCGGCTGGGTCCTGCGCCAAAGTGTTCAACTCGGCGAGCGTCGCGGCAGGTTTGTCTCCGCCGTCACCCACGAACTTCGCACGCCCCTCACCACCTTTGCCCTCTATAGCCAAATGCTCGCTGATGGCATGGTGCAAGACCCCGAGGCCCAGCGCGAATATCACCAGACTCTGCGCAAAGAATCCGATCGCCTCTCACGCATCGTCGAGAGCGTGCTGGATTACGCACGACTCGGCAAGCAACGCAGCGATGCCAACGGCAACACCATCCGCCCCAGCATCGGCGCGACAGACTTGCTCGCAGCGCTCGAGCCCCACCTGCGTTCCCGCGCCAGCGTCAATGGCCTCGACCTGATCCTGGACACACCCGATCTGGCCAACGTCACTCTGCGGGCCGAACGCGACAGCATCGAACGCATCCTGGAAAATCTTGTCGAGAATGCCGGTAAGTACGCCGCGGCAGAGGGGCGCGACAACCGCCTGCACCTGACGGCGACACTGGATGGCCGTTGGCTGAACCTGGACCTGGCGGATCATGGTCCGGGAATCCCTGCGAATGAGGCCAAGCGGATTTTCGCCCCCTTTGAGCGTGGCAAGGCCCAGCAGGATGGCAGCAAGCCCGGGCTGGGCCTGGGCCTGGCCTTTGCTCGCGGACTCGCGCGAGACCTGGGTGGCGACTTGATTTTGCTGGGTTCTCAACGGGAATTTGGAGCGATTTTCCGCCTGCGGATTCCCGCGGAAATCCAGCAGCAATCTGAACTTCGGACACCAGAATCCGCGACGGCAGAGGTTGAAAACGATGGTCTAGTGGCGGATCGGCCCGTGGCAGCGGAAAAACCGACGGAGTAGCCAAACGGCGACTGGCAGATATACTTACCCCCTGCCTTGGCCGGACCCCTCGGGGCGATGCCGCGGCATGTTGGGCTTGTAGCTCAGTTGGCTAGAGCGCACCCCTGATAAGGGTGAGGTCGTTGGTTCGAGTCCAATCAGGCCCACTGATCCAGACCCCCGCTGTGATGGCGGGGGTTTTGGTTTTTGGGCCGCGAGAGTCATTTGGCAACTGATTTGGCCGGTTGCAAGCCCGGGTGTGCCGCGTCGTAGGGCAGGTTTCGCTGCGCCAGCCCTTTGCGAATCTCATCCAGCAATTCGGGTGGCGGCACCTGAATGACCTCCATATCTGGAAAGACGATGCACGCCTTGGCACCAGGTTTCAACAATGTCGGGTCGTCGTAGAAGCATGCCCAGGAAGAGCCGACCTTGGTGGTGACGTCGGGTGAGTATGTCACCACGACATACTTGGCTCGCTCATTGATGAAAGCCGTACACCACAACATCTCCGGCGCGTGGTACCCATTTGCAATCAGAGTGCTTTCCCAATCAGGATCATCCGCGAGACGGACGCCTTTGTCTTTTTCGTACATGCTGTACGCATGTGCCGCGCCGCTCATCATCACCATTCGCATGTTGTTTCGGTACGTGGCCTTCGCCACCGAATAGAAGGTGAAGGCGGCGGCTGTCAACAACACGACAACTACACCGAAGACGATCCAGCCAATTCGATGCTTATGTGAGCCGACAATGACGGATGGCGCGACGGGCGATGCAGAGTCTGTTGCGTGAGTTTGCGTCATGAGCGATTCTCAGTTCAATCACTTGCTGTTCGCAGGTTCAGAAGTTGGCTTCACAGGCACCCGAAGACGCGATGTGGCGGGGTCGTAGGAAACCTTGACTTCAAGACATTTCTGCCGCACACGCTCGGAAAGTTCTGCCGGGTTCGATGCCAAGGCATAACTCATGCCCTGAAATATGTACAGAATTTGCTTGTAGGGACTTTTCATCGACTGCGGGTCTTCGTATACCGCCACCCACAGCGGTTGACCGGCTTTGAACTGATCGGTGGGTCGAGACAGAAGGATGTAGTTGATTTTTCCATTGACGGCCTCTCTGCTTTCAATCGTTTCCTCTGTGATGTACTCGCCGTCAATCAGGGCTCCTTTCCAATCTGGCAGCTCCGTCATCGCTATGCGATGCGTTTGCTCATACCTCGCCACTGCCTCAGAGAGCACTCTGACCGACTCACTTCTTTTCAACCACTTTGCCTTATCTCGCGCAAACAGCTGTCCCATGAGCAATGACAACGCGGCCATAGCGCACACCAGCAAGACGATCACTATCGCGATGCGAACAAACCAAGAGGACTTCTGTTGAGATCGCTCGGACAACACTGGAGCAGAAATGTCTTCAGTTGGCTCTGGCATACTTCACCTCTTTGACAACTCCTGCAGCTGCTTTTCCGACACTTCAATACCCAGTTGCTTCAGGTTCTCTCGAATCTCTGCAAGTAGATTCTCTCGCGGGGCGGAGATCACACTATTGTCAATCATGAGGTACACGCGTTCTCCTGCCCGCAGTGATGCAGGGTCTTCGTGAATGCACAACCACGGGGAACTCGTTCTAATCGACGTCGTCGACTCAGATTTCCAGATGATGCGATATGGCATCACTCCACCGACAGCGGCAGCATGGTTGAACATTTCCTTGGGGACATAGCCATTCTCGATCAGGAACTTTTTCCAGTCGGATGAAGCATCGAAGTGCATGCCACCTTGTTCGGCAATCACCAGACCCTGGGCGATGCCGCGGATTGCAGTCCCTCTTTTCAAGTGCTGAGTGGCATGTCGCCCTTTCGAAAAACCAAAAGCGATCACGGCAATGGCAGCAACCAGCAGCAGAAAGATGCATGCCGCGGCGAGACCAACAATCCGCGACAATTCCTTCCGCGCATGTTCGCGAACTTCGGGCGGGACATTTCGATGGGAAGAACCAAACACCACGAGAACCCCCTGCTGCTTCTGGTCCTTTCGTTCGATAAGGGCGCAGAGTTCCGCCATTGCAAGCAGAGTGGGCCGCCGCACCAGAGACATCCGTTGATCTTCTCTTGAGTTATTCGCCTTTGAGCCGCTTGAGATACTCGGCCTCGCTGGCGCGGACGCGATCGAGCGCTTCACGAATGTTGCGTTCGAGATCCTTGGCGCGGGCCTCGCCGATGGTGCCGCCCATCGCCTGGGCAGCGCGGAGGGAATCCGACGCAGCGCGGAGATCCGTCACTGCATCTGCATACGTCCGTGCTGCGTCGTAGAGCAGGGTTTCCTGCAATTCCTTGGTATCCGGGCGATAGAAAATCCGCCAGGGCTGGCTGCGCACTTCGACCGACACCAGTTTCAACTGCTGGCTCATCAACTCCACATTCGCCAGCGTCTCCTGCACCTGCGGCACGGATTCATCCACGAGCAAGCGAACCTTGTCGATGGTGGGACTGAATCGCTTCAACGCGGATTCGGCTTCGGTCAAAGACGCACGGAGGGGGTCAATCACCTGGTGGTTGACCTTGTCCATCGCCTGATCGGTATTGGTCACAATGCGATCGACCTTTGCCTCGTTGCGATCAATCAACGCGCCGACCTTATCCACCTGCACGCGCAGATTCTCGGCGACACCGGGCAAGACCTTGGTGCTGCTTTCCACATCGGCGGTGATGCGGTCGACGCGGGCTTCCCACTCGGGCATTTTCTTTTCGATGCGCGAGACGATGTTGGAGGCATCGGTGACGAGGGCATCGATCTTGGGTCGATTGGTTTCCAGAATCGCGTTGATCTCATCTGCGCCTTTGTTGGCCTTGGTGATGAGCTCTTTGGCGGATTTGATGTCGTCGCTGGTGATGCCGGCCTGAGAGAGGAAACTGGGAGGAGCCACCAGCCCGGCGAGGACCTTGGCGTTTTTGTCCAGATCACTTGAGCCATACCACGATGTGCCACTGGAGCCAGGCCCGCCGCCAGGGTCAGAGACATTGATGGATGCCAGCGAACCCAGGAGAGATCGTTCGAGATACACGAGCGCATCGGGGCCGAGGGGGATGTCGTGCCTCACAGAGATGAGGCAATCGACGCTGACCTTGCGGGCCTTGGTGTCGTCATTCAGTGCGGATGAAAAATCAATCGCGGTGACCTTGCCCACCTGCTGGCCACCGAGCATGACAGGAGCGCCGATCTTGATGCCGTGCGCACCCGTGGAGACGGGGAAGCGCACCACGTAATTGGTGGCGTTCATGCCGACGGCACGATCGGAAAGCAAGAAGGCCACCCACACACCGACGATGAGTGTGCCAACCAGGAAGGAACCTGCGAGAATGTTGTTGCGCGTAGTCGCGAGCATGAGTCCCCACTATATCAATTGCGTGATCAATGGCGTGCAATCGGCTCCTGTCCAAGTCTGGGATCCGAACTCTCAATCAAACCGCACCGCGTTTCATGATGCCACTGCGCGTGGCCTCGATGCTGGGAATGTGAACACTGGCCCCGGTGATGCCGAGCAAGTCCTCTTCCAAGGTTTTGGCCTCGCGTCGAGCGGCGAAGGGCCCGTCGGGATCACCACGCAAAAATTGCCTCATCAGCCGCTCATCTTCTGCAAGTGAGTCGGCTTCTTTCTCGGTGGTTTTGCGGAGGCGATCGAACCAATCGCGGGTCTCCACCTTGAGCACTTTGCCTTTGTCGATCATGGCCATGCGATCAGCAATGGTGAAGGCCGAATCCATTTCATGCGTGACCACCACGCTGGTGACACCAAGCTCGCGCGAGAGGCCGACGATCAATTGATCAATCTGAGCGCTGGTGACAGGATCAAGCCCGGCACTGGGCTCATCATAAAAGAGAAGTTCGGGATCCAGGGCCAGGGCCCGCGCCAGCCCGGCACGCTTTTTCATACCTCCTGAGAGCTGGCCCGGCATCTTCTGGGCGTGCTCGCGCAGGCCCACCTGATTCAGCTTGAGCATCACCTGAATATCGATGATGTTGTCATCCAGATCGGTGTGCTCGCGCAAGGGGAGCGCGACGTTCTCAGCGACGGTCATGGAGTTAAAGAGAGCCCCGCTCTGAAAGAGGATTCCAAAGCGGCGGCGGATCGCATTCAACTCTTCCTCAGAGACCGAATAGGGATCCTGGCCAAAGAGGTGCACCGTCCCACCATCGGGACGCGAACCGCCGATGAGCATTTTCAGCAACGTGCTTTTGCCACAGCCGGAGCCACCCATGATGACCATGGTCTCACCGCGGCGGACTTCGAGGTCGATGCCGCTGAGCGCGACCTTCTCCCCGAAACGCCGCACCACCCCTTGGCACTGAATGACTTTCTCGCTGGACATGAGGGCAGTATACCTTATTTAGACCAAACACGCAAGAGGGCTAGGCAAAATTGTTTGCAATTTGATAGGATAATTGACAACGGTTATAGGACTCGATTCTACGATGTTCAAAGTCGAAGTATCAAGAAGGAAAATGTGCCTGCAATGGTTC
>CAYTYD010000044.1:0-1181 GCA_964441555.1 uncultured Phycisphaeraceae bacterium
CCGTGCATAACGCTGAGGCTGCCGGCGATGCAACGACTGGTGAAAGTGCTGGCGTTGAAATCGTGCTCGGCGTAGAGGATGAGGGAAACATCAACGACGCGGGCGTAGGCGTCGGTGGGCTTCTTGCCGGTCATGAGGTACAGAAGGTTGGCGGCGTGGGAGAGGGTGGGATCGCCACCCAGTTCGCGGCCGATGATGGCTTTGCCATCAATGACATTTTGCATGTGGCCGATGATGGTGGGGATCTTGGCAAGGAGGCGTTTGCTCTTGCGGAGTCCGGCGGCGGGGGAATTGTCCTGAGCATCAGGGTCGGTGTGACCCAGGATGCTGACGGCGGTGCGGAGGACATCCATCGGCACCGCGCGTCCTGAGGCCAGATACCCACCCGCCGATTCGATGAAGCTCGTCACCATCGGGTGCAAAGGACGCTCGGCGATGATTTCGGATTTGAAGCGGGTGAGCTCCGCGGCAGAGGGCTTGTGGCCTTCCAAGAGGAGGAACGCGACGTCTTCGAAGGTGGCGTTCTGCGCCAGGTCATGAATCTCATACCCGCGGTACCAAAGCCCGCCCTGCTCGATGGAACACACCGCTGTCTCACCAGCGATGATCCCTTCCAAACCCTTGGCAAAGTTGGCAGCAGCGGCAGAGGACGACGGTGTGGCGGTGGTGCTCATGGGATGAGGGTAGGTTTCCCGGCTGCGCCGGGTCGAACATCGAGCCCAATACACTTGCCTACGCATGGCCTCGACCCGCTGCCTGCCAGAATGGTGGCTGCAATCCAAGAGGCATGTAGATTCGCCGATGCAAGATGTTTTGCAGATGCTGGAGTAGCCATGTCTCGCCTTTGGTATGAGAACTGTCCCGTATGCGACCAAGGTCGTGTGTTCGTTCAGCGGAAGACTAGTTCACGAGATCTGTTCCTTGAATGTGAAGAGTGTTATACGGGTTGGAACAATCCGCACGATTTGAGCGATGCAGATTCGGGATTTCTGAGCATCGAAGTGGCCAGTGTAGATGCAAGCGCGGATGACATCATTGCCGCTGGCTGGGGTGAGCACTCCTTCCACATCTCGCAGGATTGAATGGCTTCAGCAGTGTGGATACGGCTATCCGTTTGCCGCGACGATGTTGGAAGTGGTGGGGGTGGTACAGGCTCAGCAAACTTTGGGCACTTTGTATCT
>CAYTYD010000044.1:1191-4118 GCA_964441555.1 uncultured Phycisphaeraceae bacterium
CCGTTTTTTTTGGTTTCCCTTTGTGTTTACCGGTTTCCGTTTGGGCCTTTTTTTTTTTTTTTGGGGGGGGGGGGGGGGGGGGGGGGGGGGTGTCCACGCGCCCCTTGGATTGAGCCAGGGAGGTGAGGAAATCCGCGGCCCAGCGATAGATGTTGAACTCCGCGATCTGCATGCTCATCCTGTTCATGCGATTGCGACGTTCGGCATCGTCCATGACAATGGCCTGGTGGATCGCGTGGGCGAATTCCTCCGTGTCGTAAGGATTGATGATGAGTGCTTCGGGAAGATCTCGCGCAGCACCAGCAAATTCGGAGAGGACGAGCACGCCTTCGCGGCTGCCTTCGTCACTGGTCGTGGGACCTTCTGCCTTTGCGGCGACGAACTCCTTGGCGACCAGATTCATGCCATCGTGCAGCGAACTGACGATGCACACTTCGGCCATTTTGAGGAAGGAGTAAACGGTGGGGCTGTCGTGATGATCGACAAGGAATTGGATGGGTTTCCATCCCGTGGAGTTGTCCTGCAGCTTCCAATTGATGGCATCTGCCATCGCTTCCAACTCGGTCACCAGGTCCCGGTAACGAGGGATGTGCACGCGGCTGGGAGCGCCGAGTTGCACGAAGACGAATTTGCCTTTGTGCTCGGGGTGCTGTTCGAAGAGGCGTTCGATGGCGCGGAAGCGCTCGGCAATGCCCTTGGTGTAGTCGATGCGATCGACACCGACACCGACCATGCAGCCATTGAGCTGGTGCTGCTGCCTGAGGGTGGCGATTCGGTGTGCAAGTTGGTCACCGGAGGCGACGCCCCGTTCGGACCAATTCTGGACGCTGATGGGGAAGGGGCGGACCAACGAGGTGTGGCCCTTGATCTCGGCGGAGAACTGATCCCAATTCAATTTTGCTTCGACCATGCGATCGACGGTTTCCAGGAAGTTGTTGCAGTGCTGCTGAAGATGGAAGCCCAGGAGATCGGCACCGAGCATGCCCCGCAGCAGCTCCACGCGGTATGGGCAGATGCGGAACGCCTCAGCATTAGGCCACGGAATGTGCCAGAAGAGCCCAACACGAATATCCGGCCTCTGCGCTTTGAGCATTCCGGGGACAAGAGCAAGCTGGTAATCCTGCACCATGACGACGGCGTTCTCATTGCCAATCTCCTCCAGCACGGCATTGGCGAAGCGCTGATTGGCGCGGACGTACTGCTCCCAATCACTGGCACGAAAGATGGGACGTTCATGCGTGAGGTGACAGAGTGGCCACAGTCCTTCGTTGGAAAAGCCGTAGTAATACCCCTGTTCCTCTTCCTTTGTGATCCAGACGCGCTTGAGGGTGTAGCGGGGATCTTCGGGCGGAACCGGAATGCACCCGGCAGCATCAGCCGTCTGGCGATCTGCATCACCCGCGCCGTGTGCCACCCACAATCCTCCCGTGGCACGCAGCACCGGGTCCAGTCCGGTGACCAGACCGCTCGCGGGGCGAACAAGCGAGGGTTTGCCATCGCGAAGCTGGTGCATGTAGGGTTCGCGATTACTGACGACGACCAGGTGCTGACCGCCCAGGGCGTCGATGCCATGGGCGCGAAGGCGGTCACGCGTCCATGCTTTGTCGGAGCGAACAACTTCCTGCGCTTCTTCGCGTTCCTTGGTGCGAGCGGCTCGGAACGATGCGGCGAGGTGCACAGTTTCGTCGGTGAGCTTGCGGACGGGAAGCCCGCGGGGTGGGAGTTCGGGTGTATTTCCGAATCGCAGGCGACGCATCCAGTCGGCGAGCTTGTGAAGTGGTCGTTCAAAAAGCGTCCACGCCAGGCCGGTCGTAATGAAGAACAGGGCCATGCCGATTCCGCCGGACCAGAGCATGGCGCGAACGATGCCGCGAGTCATGCGGTCTTCCAGATAGAGAGCATCGTGAAAGACGGCGATTGCGCCGGTGAGATCGCCTTTGTCGTCGGTGAGGGGCTGCACGAGGACATGCGTGCTGCCGCCGCCGTCGCGGTGCAATTCGCTGTAATCGCTTTTGTCGGCCAGTCCGCGTCGTACAGCATTTTCGACTGAACTTGCCAGATCAGTGAGCCCCTGCCCGCTGGCGATGAGGGCTCCTTCTGGTCTGTAGATTGCCATGCCCAGCAGGCGCTGGTGACCGTCGAGACGATCTCCGACGATCGAGGTCACGCGATCGTCGGTGCCGTCAAGTGCGGCACGAGCCAACGGGGCGACACGATGGCCCAGAAGTTGCGCTCGCCTCGTGAGATCCTCCAGGCCCTGTTGATGCTCGCCATGAATCTGAAACCAGAAGACCGCACCAGTGGCAATGCTTGCGACAGTGGCGATCAGGAGGCCAAAACGCAGCGACTTGGATGAAAATGGGCTTCGAGTAGTTGCCATAAATGTGTTCCTTTGCGTGTCTATTCGCGAATGTGATCAAAAGCCACGGCGGAGTCAATGAACGCCAGGTGTGAATAGGCCTGCGGCAGGTTGCCAACCGCCATCTGGTGCCGCGTGTCGAATTGCTCGGTGAGAATGCCTGAGCCGGTGAACATGCCGGCGAATTGATCAAAGAGCTGTCGGGCATCGGCGACGCGGCCGACGGACAAGAGTGATTCAATCAGCCAGCCGGTGCAGATGTGCATGCCGCCTTCCCCTCCGGGGAGGCCGTCATCGATGCGATACCGGCGCACCGTTGGTCCATCCCGCAGTTCGCGTTCAATCAGGTTGACCGTGGAAAGCCATCGAGGATCGGAAGAATCAAGAAAGCCGGTGAGGCCAATCTTCAAGACGGCAGCATCGAGATAGTCATGTCCATAGGCGCCCGTGAATGCGCCGACGGCTTGGTTGAAGCCGCGTGAGAGCACATCTGCCTGAATCGCGGCACGCAGGGCAATCCAATCCGAATTCTGGGTTCCGCTCATCGCCTCTTCGACGACCAACGCAC
>CAYTYD010000044.1:4128-16537 GCA_964441555.1 uncultured Phycisphaeraceae bacterium
GTCGACGGTTTGCCAGCACATGACCTTGGAGTGGACATGATGGCGGCGTTCGAGTCGCATCTCCCAGATTCCATGATCCGGCTCGGTCCAACGTGATTCGACCGCGCGGACCATGGCGCGGACAAGACGCCAGTGATCCGGAGAGATGGGCGCACCACGTTCGGCAAGCATGGCGACGAGGTGAACGATTGGTCCAAAGACGTCGAGTTGAACCTGATGGGCCGCGGCGTTGCCAGTTCGAACCGGAAAGCTCTGGCCGTATCCCGCAAGGTGTCCAATATCCGCTTCCGGAGAGAGTCGATTTCCGGTCAGCGTGTAGATCGGGTGAAGCCGATCGGGTGATTCGCATCGATCCACGACCTCCAGGAGCCAGTCGAGCAGTTTCAGTGCATGTCCCATGTTTCCAAGGCGAACCAGCGATGCGGCCGCTTTGGCGGCGTCCCTTGGCCAGCAATAGCGGTAGTCCCAATTGCGTACGCCCCCGACATGCTCGGGCAGACTGCTGGTCGCGGCGGCGGCAATGGCTCCGCTGGGGCCGTAACAAAGAGATTTCAGCGCAAGCGCAGAACGTTTGACCAGGTTGGGATACGCGCGAGGAAGCTTGAGCGAACTGGCCCAGCCCGACCAGAATCGGCGATTGCTCTCTCGTCTCTCCGGCTCAGGTTCAGGGGAGGACGTGAGCCGTGCAGTTCCATAGCACAATTCCAGCACAATTGGCCCGGCAGATGGATCCACGATCGCTTCGGCGGTCTGATGAACACCCTCGTCGTGAATCGTCCATGAGACCGAGCCAGAACGAAGAGCGATGGGATCGTTTGATCCCTCAACAAAGATCCCGCCTTCGCGAGGTTTCAACTGAGTGGCGATTCGTCCATAATCCAGCCGAGGTGCGAATCGGATTCTGGCTGCGGAGGTGCCTTCGATCACTCGGATGAGATCTGTGCGGCCGGCTCTTTGGAACGCTCTCCCGGTTGAACAGTCGAGATAGTCTGTGACTTTGAGCTCGGGCCATTCGGTGATGTGGATGAACGAATCGGTGAGATACTCGGATCGAATGGGTTCCGCGCTCTCGATCGGTGCGATCTCGAAGAAGCCAGCCGCGGCATCGCCGAGAAGCTCGGCAAACACGGCGGATGAATCCAGTCTGGGAAGGCACAGCCAGGAGATTCTTGCCCCGGGCGAGATCACAGCGGCGGTCCGTTGATCTGAGAGAATGGCGCATCGGTCGAGCTGGATGAGATTTCGCGATCCCGCCCACTCTGCTCGAGCGGCGGCGATGAAGCCCAGCACCTCAATCACATCAGCGACGCTATCGACGCGATGACGCGCAATGGTTTCAGCTTCTCCGACCTTGATGGCCACATCGGATTCGCGAAGAGTTCGGAATGCATCCTCGTCGGTGAGGTCATCACCTATGAACAGCACTCCACTTGCTCCCAAGGCATGCCGAATGCGCTTGAGCGCATCGCCCTTGTTGGCATTGACGACAAGAAACTCGACGACCTGGCTTCCATGGCGAATATGGACGCCCGGAGTTGATTCACAGCGTGTGAGAGCCAAGGCAATCGCCAGTTGGCTCACATCAGGACTTGCAGATCGCACATGGAGCGCCACCCCGGCGGGTTTGATTTCGCATCTCACCCCCGCGTGGGCATCCGCGATCTCACTGATGATTCTGATCAACTGCCTCAACCGGTCTTGTTCGTCATCGGCGAGAGTGAGTCCCTCGCGCTGCCATTCTGCCCCGTGAGATCCGACAAGATGGCTCGGAGAGAATCCTCCGAGAAACTGCCTGAGATCCTTCACCGCGCGCCCGGAAACGATGGCGGTGCTTGTCCATGACAGTTTGTCGAGCACCGTCATGGTGTCTAATGCACCGCGGGCCGGAAGCGCCGCCGACGGATCGGGAACGAGGTTTGCCAAGGTTCCGTCGTAATCACAAGCGACGAGGAGCAACGGTGTCCGCGCCAGGGCCTCAAGGCGGCTCCTCAATTCTGTTTGCATCGTGTGCACTCCTTGCGTTCGGGAGTTGATGACGTGAGACGGTTCGGAAGGGAATTTGTTTCCGCGTTCTCGCTCGTGTCACATCCGTGGCTTCAATATCCGCGGCGTGAATGCGCGCATGACTCAGTGGTCGGATACGCGGGAGGACCGCGATGTGCTCTGCGATTGCGCGATCCGACGGATCGTGTGGCCGCGTTGCGATGTTGCAGAGATGGAATGGTTCAAAGTCACGAAAAGTTGTAGACTTGAACCACTTCCCAGACCAATAGATTTAACCTTGGCAAGCCATAGAGCCAATAGCGTGCGTGGCGGTGCCGCCATGAACTACACTGCATCAATGTCATTGCAGTTGAATCACAATCACCTCTTCTATTTCTGGATGGCGGCCAAGCACCGCAATCTGACGAGAGCCGCCAAGGAACTCGGGCTTGCCCAGCCCACAGTCAGTGCGCAGATCCGCTCACTCGAAGAGCAGCTCAATGCCGCGCTTCTCACACGCCGAGGCCGCAATATTGAGCTCACCGAGGCGGGGCAGATTGTCTTTCGTCACGCCGAAGAGATGTTCCAGATTTCTTCGGAAATCCGTGATTCGCTGGCCGGACGTTTCAGTGGTCAGCCCCGCACGCTGCATGTGGGAACGTCTGACTTTGTCCCCAAGCCCATCATTCGCCGGATTCTCGAACCCCTTCTGAAGGAAGAAAGTGACGTAAGACTTGTGTGCAGGGAGTGGCGAATCGACGAACTGCTGTCAGAACTGGCTCTTTTTCACCTCGATCTGGTCATCGCTGACCGGCCTCATCCAGACAGTCAGAAGGTCCACGCGATCAGTCACCCCATTCTTGATTCGCCACTGGCGATCTACGCGCGACCTGCGCTGGCCCGGCAGCTCCGCCGCGGATTTCCGCGCAGTCTGCACGGGGCACCCATGTATCTGCCTGTCCGGAATACCACGCTCCGAACCTCTCTGGATCGCTGGTTTGAGGCAAACCAGGTTGAGCCATTGGTGCTGGGAGAATTTGAAGACCGCGAGTTGCTCAAAACCTTCGGCAGTGGCGGCATGGCCGCGTTTCCCGCAGCGGCAATTCTCGAAACTGACGTTCGCAACCAGTTTGGAACCGAGCGAGTCGGCTGGATTCGGGGCATGCGCGAGACCTACTACGCCATCTCCGTGCACCGGCGCGCCATGCATCCCGCCGTGCAACGTCTGTTATCTCAAGCGGCAAGAAACCAGGCCGCGGCAGATGAACCGAAAGCCAAGGGGTCCCGGAAAAAGTGACTGTGCGCAAATTCGTCAGTGTGTTCCCGTTCCGCCCCGCCCCCAAAAACTCACCGCCACCGCCGCCAGTACCAACCCAAACGCCACATAGTCATTCACTCGCGGCTTCTCCTTCAACACCCAGATCGAAAACAGTGTGAAGACGCTGAGTGTGATCGCCTCTTGCAGGATCTTCAATTGCGGCGTCGTCATCGGCCCGCCAAACTGGGCCGACCCCATCCGGTTTGCCGGCACCTGCAGGCAATACTCAAAGAACGCGATCCCCCAGCTCGCCGCGATCGCAACCAGCGGCGTCCACCCCTTTTTCCCAAGGTGGTAGTACCACGCGTACGTCATAAAGACGTTCGAAAGCACCAGCAGCACCACCGGCACTCCATACCTGCCCAGGGGTGAATTGAGAAAAACTGTAAAAAAATTCTCAGTCGCCATGAAAAAACATAGCCGCCCATTTCCGGACGTCGCACTGCCTGTGTCGATCCCGGCTCAGTTGGCCCCTTCGGCACGCCCCGGAATCTGCAAGACCCTGCAAAACCCCTCGGAAAGGACCTCGCCCATGAACACTGTCAACCGCCTCACCCTCGTCGCCCTCACCTGTACCGCTGGCCTCGCCGCTTCCGCTTCGGCCCAGCAGATCAACATCACCTCCACCCTCCGCTACGTGACCGCACAGGCCGGTGATGGCAGTGGCCAATCCTCCTTCACGGCTCCCAACAACAACTCCTGGAATCAGCAGGCCTCCAAGTCCTGGTCCAGCGGCAACAACGCCATCCGTCAGACCTCGAGCATCTCAAACTCCACTTTCTCGTGCACCATGAATGGCACCAACTTTGCCAATAGCGATGGCGAAGCCGGCCGCATCTGGTCGCGCTACCGCGTCGAGTTCAGCATCTCCGAGCCCATGGATGTCTACTTCGAAGGTGGCTACGGCGGCGACATCTTCTCCGGTGGCGCTGATTTCCGTCTCTACAACCGCTCCACCAACGGCAACGTCCTCGGTGGCCCCGGCAATTCCTTCGCGCACATGCCCGCCGGTCTCTACGCCTATGAGCAGAACATCGACACCTTCGATCGTGGCCAGCTCGATTCCAGCGCAACCCTCACGTTCCGCCCCGGCAACGACACCTGCCAGTATGCCAAGACGATCGTCAACGGCACCTACACCGGCAGCACCCTGATGGCCTCCGGCTCCGCCGATGGTGTTGCCGCGTGCAATAGCCCCGCCTTCGCCCCCGCCGTCTGGTTCACCTACACCGCCCAGGTCACAGGCAATCTCAAGATCACCACCTGCGGCAGCACCTTCGACACCGTCCTTGCTGTCTTCAACACCAACACCTGCGGCAGCAACATCAACAACATGATCATGTGCAACGATGATGCCCCCACCGGCATGACCTGCGGCAACATGATCAACCAGGAATCTGCCATGATTCTGCCCGTCACCGCAGGCACCACCTACCTCCTCCGCCTCGGTGGTTACAACGGCGCGGTCGGCAACTACCAGCTCAACGTCGGTCCCACCAACGATCGCTGCGACAGCATGATTCCCGCCTTCCTCGGTGCCAACCCCTTCGATAACACCATGGCCAACACCGATGGCGCAGTCCTCAACTCCTGCGTCGTCAACAACCAGAACCAAGTCAATGGCGATCTCTGGTGGTCCTTCATTCCGCCCAGCGATGGCCTCCTCACCCTCGACACCTGCGGCAGCGGCTTCGACACCAAGATGGCCATCTACTCCTCGTACTCCTGCGGTGCAAGCAACTTCCTTGCCTGCAGCGATGATGGTTGCGGCCTCCAGTCGCGCATCCAGAACATCTCCGTCAATGGCGGCCAGTACTACACCATCCGCGTCGGTGGCTACAGCACCGCCCGCGGCAGCGGCAACCTCAACGTCGCCTTCGCCGCCTTCTGCCCCTCTGATTACAACCACGATGGCGTCGTCGACTTCTTCGACTACCTCGACTTCGTCGCCGACTTCTCCGGCAATCAGCCCGGTGCAGACTTCAACGCCGACACCGTCACCGACTTCTTCGACTACCTCGACTTCGTCGCGGCCTTCTCCTCGGGCTGCTAAGTCTCAACCGCTCAACCTCCGGCTCCGCCGGTGAAGTGAACAGGAAACCAAAACCGCCCGGGCATCTGCTCGGTCGGTTTGTCATTTTCTTGGGAAATGGCGATTCTCGCGGCTCAACGCCAGACGCCAGACGCCAGAAGCCAGAAGCTAGAAGCTAGACGCCGGAACCCAGAATCTCGCGCTTCAATTGAGCGTGAACTCTAGAATTTCCCTTGCATGTAAGGGATGGATTTGGTATCCTGAATGGCCCAGTGACGCTTTGCTGCAGGAATGATCGCCGCCAGGATTCATGCACATGGGAACCGCATGTGTCCTGACATCAGAACGCTGAGACCAGATTCCTGAGACGAATTCTCCGTGTGCTTCGCTTTGGATATCGAGCTTTTCGCTGTGTGCGCGGCATGGACGCTGCCTGTGTGGGAGGTGTTCAATGAAGAATCAAAGCCGGATGTTGATCGCAGCCGTTGGCGCTGCCACCAGTGTGGCCGCAGTCGCCTCCGCCCGGCAATACACCTTCACGGGCTCGGGCTCACCAGCACAGTGGTGCAATGCCAACAACTGGAGTCCCGCCGCCGTGCCGCCGGATGGTGCTGAGATCATCGTTCCCAGTGGCAAGCATGCCGACATGTCGCAATGTTCAAATCAATTGCGGGTTCTGGGGCCGATCACCGCCGGAGGAACGATCAGGTTCTACACCCCCGTGCGTTTCGCGGCGGACGCGAACTTAACCAACCCAGTCTTTGAATTTTCCAGTGATCCGGTTTTGAATGCCGGAACAATTTCGGTGTCAGGTACCGCCTCAGTGTGGCAGGGTGGCATTTTCTCCAGCGGCATCTTGCGAAACGAAGGAACCCTTCTGGTCGAGCGGAGCTTTATCAGCGGGCGCGCCGCACCGCGGGAAATGGCTGGTGGTAGTCTGTTGTCAAACAATGGAACCATAAACCTGAGGCAGGGATTTACGGTCAACGACTCAGCGATGGTCATCAATGCTGGCACGATCAATTGCGAAGCCGATAGTTCGATTGGAAGGGATCGTGGCTCGGGCCTGCTGGCGAATTATGGAACAATCGAGATTCCCGCGACGCGATCATTTTCATTGGCCTGCGGTCTGCAGAATCATCAGACCATTCACTGCCTGGGGACGATGTCGATCGCCGCTGAAGGGTTCCTCCGAGGCGATGTCCGGCTTGAGCAGGGGGGGCTGGTTCGTGTTCAAGTCGGGACAACTCCTGTGTTTCCTGTCGGACCGGTGCAGGTCTCCGGAGTCGGCTCTCTGCAATTGCTGAATGGCTTTCTGGAATTGGCAGATGTCAGCGTCTCCGCTCGTGACGAAAATGGTGCGCGCGGCCTGTGGGTGACATCCGTCAATCCTGTCACGGTTCGCGAGAGTGGTGTCTACGTCGCCGAGAATGGTTTGATGACCTGGAGTAGAGGAACTCTGGCCGGCACACCGGAAGTTCAGACACCACATATCCGCGTTGCTGCAGGTGGGTTGTTGAATGCCATCGGTGCGCCAGGATTCACTGGCGGTGGAGATGCCCGAGACCTCTACCTCCTCGTCGAAGGAACCATGCGGCAGTATTCCCGTGTGCGATTGCTTGAAGAGTCCGACCTGGAAATCGCGTTGGGCGCTGTCTACTCGCTTGTGAATACGCAAGTCGATGGTGATGGCAGCGGGGTGCTCACGATCCGAGGTGTCATGGGTGTCAACGGACCCACTCCGGGAAATCCGGCATCGATCACAAACACCTACGTCGCCATGCGCGATTTTGCCTATCTCTACGTGTATTCTGGAGACTTCAACACCGGCGTGAATGGCTCACCCGTCGTGTTCGATATGAACGGCGATTCAAGGTCTGTCGTCACGAGCGGAGCACGTTGGCGTGCCTCTGGAAACACCGTCGCCAGTAGTGGCACACCCCGCATCGAGGGCCAGGGAACTTTCGAACTCCTCAGCGGTGCGACACTCACAGTCGGTCCCGCCACCCTCACCATGGACATGGGTGTGGATATCACGCAACCCGGACAATTCACTCAGTTTGGAGAGGTCCGCGCCGATCTGGTCACCGGAACGGACGCCAAATTCAAAAACGAAGGCCGCTGGACCTGGCGAGCCGGTGCCATTCGATTCCCCCAGGGTGTTGAACCGCCCGTGGAGAACCTCGACAGCTTCACCGCAGATTGCGGTTCATGCCAGTTGCGGTCTGACTTTATCAATCACGGATCAGCCAATATCCTCGACACACTCGTCATGGCAGAGGCCGGAGTGGATTTCATCAATCGTGGATTCTGCTCGTTGACCGGTTTTATCAACGACGCCACGTCGAATCTCGAGGGCAGATTCATCAATTACGGCATCCTGTCCAGGGTCGGTGCGGCATCACAGAGTTTCATCAGCACCACCCTCGACAATCAGGGACGCGTGGAGGCCGCGCAGGGCATTCTCAATATCAACGGCCCGATCGTCCAATACTCCGGCGGCGAATTGCGCGGCGGGCGTTGGTCGGTTTTGCCTGGCGCAGTCATGACCTTTGGCGGCCGCTCCATCAGCTACGTGGCGCGCGGTGTGGAAGTCGATATTGACGGCGCGTGGAACGAATTCAGACCCACGCTCAATCGAGGCACACTCGGTGGTCGAGGCCTGATTCGCAGTCCCGGCATGATCAACGAAGGCACGATCAAGCCCGGCCGTTCACCCGGACGATTGTCCATCGAAGGCAACCTGACCCAGACCGCTCCTGATGGTGAAATCCAGATCGAGCTCGCGGGCACAACCCCGGATACCCAGCACGATGTGCTTGCGGTGACGGGAACTGTTTCACTCGGTGGCACGCTGCGAGTGTTCTTGCTCGATGGATTTATCCCCGCTCCCCAAGACGTGTTCACCGTGATCACAGGTGCGAGTGTTTCCGGCGATTTCGCAAGCGTGATCGCCCCCGCTGGTCTGGAGGTGATTGTCGAACGCACTGCCACCAGCGTCCGACTGCGAGTCACATGTCCTGCTGATTTCAATCACGATCGCGCGGTGGATTTCTTTGACTACCTGGATTTTGTGGTCGAATTCGCAGGCGCCACTCCGCTCGCCGATTTCAATGAGGATGCGGTGATCGACTTCTTTGATTACCTGGATTTTGTCTCGGCCTTCGCCGCGGGCTGTTGATCGACCCAAATGAAAAACCGCCCGAGCATTGGCCCGGGCGGTCGTCATGTATCGTTCCGTCAGCACTCAGCACTCAGCACTCAGCACTCAGCACTCAGCACTCAGCACTCAGCACTCCGTCGCCGCCGCCGGCACATTCGCATCGCTGGTTCGCGTGATGCGTGCTCCGACGTTAGCTAGGCGACCTTCCATGTTGTCGTATCCACGGTCAAGGTGATACACGCGGTGCACCACCGTCGTTCCTTCAGCAGCCAGACCCGCGAGCACCAGGCACGCCGAAGCGCGCAGGTCGCTTGCCATCACCGGCGCTCCCACCAACTTGCGCACACCGCTGATCACCACCGTCGCCCCCTGACGGAACAAGTTCGCGCCCATGCGTGAGAGCTCGGCCACATGCAGGAAGCGTTCGGGGAAAATCCGCTCGGTGATCACGCTATTGCCGTCGGCCAGGCACAGCATGGCCATGAACTGCGCCTGCAGGTCAGTCGGGAATCCGGGGTGGGGCTGCGTGGTCAGCTCCACCGGCTTGAGCACTCGGTCCGCAGTGACGCGCACCGTCGCTCGCATCAATTCATCCTCACCATTCACCGTGCGAATGTTCACCCCCGCGGCATCAAAGCGATCCCGCACCGCCAGCATGGCGTCAATCGGGCAATTCTCGATGGTCAGGTCGCCGTTGGTGATCGCCGCCGCCGCGATGAACGTGCCCGCTTCGATGCGGTCGGCGATCACGCGATGGTTGACGCCGCTCAATTCCTTCACGCCCTCCACCCGAATTCGGGGAGAGCCATGCCCGGTGATCTTCGCACCCATGGCGATCAACATTTCCGCCAGGTCCACGATCTCGGGCTCGCACGCCGCGGATTCAATCACCGTCGTGCCTTTGGCGAGCACCGCCGCTGACAGAACGTTGGCTGTTCCCAGCACGGTCGAGCCGAATCGCCCGCCGAGGAAGATCGTCGCGCCGCGCAAGCCACCAGCCGGTGCCTTGGCCACGATGTCACCTTGTTCCAGCGTGATGTGAGCGCCCAGAGCGCGAAGCCCGCGAAGGTGGAGATCGACGGGCCGATCACCGATCGAGCACCCACCCGGCTGAGCGATGCGGGCCTGACCGCGTTTCGCCAGCAGCGGCCCCAGCACGCAGATGCTCGCCCGCATCGTCCGCACAATGTCATACGTCGCGTGGCTCTGTGATTGCTCCACATTGCGGAAGGTGTGCACACCGGTCTCAAACCCCTCCGCCTCATTCAAGCGAAGGCAGCCGAGTTCTGCCAGCAGCCGCACCATGTTGCGGATGTCCGCCAGGTCGGGGATATCTCGAAACGTCACTTTGTCATCCGTCAGCAGGGCCGCGGCCATCAGAGGCAAAGCCGCGTTTTTGCTGCCATTGACCCGAATACGGCCTTCCAAGCGCCGTCCGCCCTCGATCACAAACACATCCATGGGTCAAAACCTTCCCTGCCTGGCCGACCCCTTCTGATTGCAAGAGGTAGGTATGTCCGGGAAAGAACGCCTTCGCGGCCTCCAATGCCGCAAACGTGGAGCCGCTTGACGCTGCCCTCTCGCCCTTCCGCGGCACTATAGATCGGACCGCACCCCCGGCTCGGCTGCAAAGTTGACAGGCCCGTCTTAATCCCCCCAGACCGATCACCGACCGACAATCCTTTCCCACTTTGCTGGCCCTCGTGCCAGCCGCATTGCACAGTCTGATTCGGAGCCGATCGCACGGCTTCATCGTGTCCAAGAAGGGTTGGTTTCGGGCGTCCCGCACGGAGGGGACCGGCGGACGTCGGTCGGCCACAAGCCGCGGCCCAGAAGGAGTACACGCACATGAGCAGCCGTTTGAACAAGTCAGTCACCTTTGCCGCAGTCGCCGGAACCCTGTTGGGGATCTCCGGTATTGCCGCCGCCCAGATCGCGGGCGGCGAGAACACGACGATTCCGACTTCTCTCTCCTTGACCGGCACTGTCCGTGACTTCAAGGAGCGTTCTGTCAACGGCGGCCATCAGGATTTCGAACGTCAGCCCACCGGCGGCTTTGGCCACTACATGAACATCGTTGCTGACGATCTGGGCTCCGATGGCAAGCCCGTCTTCTCCTCGCTTGGCTACAAGGTGAGCAGCAACTGGCGCGACTCAGCTGGTCGCAACATCATCCGTCCCAAGTCGTACATCTCCACCCTGAGCGGTGATGTGGCTGGCTCGGTTGCGGGCAGCACCGGTGGTGCGTTGACCTCGGGTGACACAATTCGCTCCTGGTTCCGCGACACCAGCGGCGTCAACGTCAGCAAGCCGCTCACCATCAACTTGACCCGTGCTACCAACAGCACCATCTACACCTTTGACGATCGTACCGATCCCACATTCTCAAGCCGCGGCGGCTTCTTCCCCATCAACGGTGAGTTGTACGGCAACTCGGCCGGTGACAGCAAGAACTTCCACTTCACCTTTGAACTTGCCACCGACTTTGTCTACAAGCGCAACCAGGGGCAGGTCTTCACCTTCACCGGTGACGATGACGTCTGGGTGTTCATCGACAACAAGCTCGTCATCGACATCGGTGGCGTGCACGGTGCGGTGAGCCAGACGATCAACCTGGACCGCCTCTCGTGGTTGCAGGACAACGGCACTTACCGCCTCAACTTCTTCTTTGCTGAGCGTCACCGCACGCAGTCCAACTGCAAGATCGAAACATCTTTGCAGTTGAGAACGCTTGAAATTCCCAGTGCCACCGGCCTTTACGACTGATTGATCGAACCTCCGTGATGCGCGGCTTCGGAGCCGGAGCTTGCTCCGTAGCCGCGCAAGACACATCCCACGCCCGGGCTGGCCACGTGGCCACCCGGGCGTGTCATTTTTCGCTACTCTTTGATTCATGCGAATCATCACTGCCGCGATTCTTCTGTCTTTGGTCTGTCTTGCTGCGATCCAGGTCGGGTGTGCTGGCCGACATGACACACTGGGGCCTGGCTTCAACGCCATGTTCAATGGCAAAGACCTCTCGGGGTGGAAGGGCTTTACGGCCGACCCGCCCAAGCGGGCGACGATGGACCAGGCGGCACAGGAGAAGGCCGATGAAAGTGCGCGGGCCCATTGGACGTTTGTTCCCGATGGATGGCGGCGGGTGCTGAAGTACGATGGCAAAGGTGAGTCGCTGGTTTCTGCTCATGAATACACCGACTTTCGTCTCTTGATTGATTGGAAGATTGAGAAGGGTGGAGACAGCGGCATTTATCTGCGTGGATGTCCACAGGTGCAGATCTGGGACAATCCGATCGGGTCGGGTGGGTTGTACAACAATCAGAAGGGGTTGAGCAAGCCACTGATTTTCGCAGATCGCGCGGTGGGTGAGTGGAATGAGTTTGACATCACGCTGATCGGCGACCGAGTGACGGTTTGGTTGAATGACACGCTGGTGGTTGATGACGTGGTGCTGGAGAATTATTTTGATCGCAGCCAGACCCTGTATCCGTCAGGGCCGATCGAGCTGCAGAATCACGGCAATACGCTGTGGTTTCGCGATGCGCAAATCAGAGAGATCAAGGATGGAAAGAGTGGTGGGCGTTTCGGGCCGGAGGGAAAGCGGCGGATGGAGCAGGAGGCCATGTCAAAGGATGTTCGTGCGGAGGCGGCGGTTGCGAAGTGATGCGGAGTTTCTTACGAACACGCCTTCGGCGTGAGGACCGCATAGAACTTTCTTTGTGAGTAAGCGGTGATGTGGGGTGAAATGGGTCAACATCCAGTTGCGAACGCTTCAGCGAAATCCAGATAATCAAGGAAATCAATGACGGTGTCGGCGTTGAAGTCTGCTTCGGGTGCGTTGGCAGCGAACGCGGCGACGAAGTCGAGGTAGTCAAAGAGGTCGACGACGGTGTCGGCGTTGTAATCTGCCGAG
>CAYTYD010000045.1:0-16529 GCA_964441555.1 uncultured Phycisphaeraceae bacterium
TCTACCTTTCTTGCCTCCTTCTTGTCATTCCTCCCCTCCTTTCTTTCTCCCTTAGATCAACCTCTACGTCTCTGCGCCTCTGCGTTGAAGTGAAAGTCGCCATGCCACATCGCTGCTCCTGGGTCCGCCACGATATCGAGATCCCCTACCACGACACCGAATGGGGCGTGCCCTTGCGCGATGATCGTGCCCTCTTCGAACTCCTCAACCTCGAAGGCGCTCAGGCCGGGCTCTCCTGGCACACCATCCTCAAAAAGCGCGAGTTATACCGCGAGGCCTTCGACAACTTCGATGCCGCGCGCATGGCCCGCTACACCCCCGCCAAAATCGAAAAGCTCCTCATCAACCCCGGCATCGTCCGCAATCGACTCAAGGTCAACGCCGCCATCACCAACGCCCGCGCCTACCTCGCCCTCCTCGACAGCGGCACCACCCTCTCTCACACCCTCTGGTCCATCGTCGATCACACCCCCATCAACAACCACATCACCAACATCCGCTCCATCCCGCCTCGCACACCCCTCTCTGACCGCATGAGCAAGCTCCTCTCCAAACTCGGCTTCAAGTTCGTCGGCAGCACCATCTGCTACGCCTTCATGCAGGCCAACGGCATGGTCAACGACCACGAAACCTCCTGCTTTCGCCACAAGCCCTGCTCCAAACTGAGGTGATCAAAATCGTTCGAATTACTACATCGCTCGAAGCGATGCGCTATTTTGCTCCATTCGCAATCGCTAGCGCAGTAGGAAGATGGGCTGCCATCGTCTGCTCGAACCTCTTGCATTCTTCTGCTAATGCGGTGTGAATCGCCATCCACTCAGATCGTGCAGTTCGATATCCACCAACGATTGACATCGACGCGACGATGGATGCACGCTTGTCGTCAAGACGACTCCATTCCAATGGCCCTCCGAACATGCCCTCGACTTCGCTCCTTTTGGAGAGAAGAGCATCAAAGACCGCCTTCGCCCACAGGGGTTTGCCCGCTCCACCATCAATGTACAAACTACTGCCGCATTTGTCGGTGTATGTCCACAAGTGGAACTCAACTCCAGGCATGCCGGAGGCCGCAGCCAACCACCCAGTGTCCCCCGCAGAAATCCTCTGCCAACGAGAACATGATTTGGCGATGATTGGCAGAGCGCCAGCCCAAAACGCCTTGCGTTCGAAGTGCCGCTCCGCCTTTTCGACTCGCTGTGCATGCTCTTTCTGCTTTAACTGAATCGTTCTTTCTTCTGCTTCTGGAAGGGGCACAACCTGCTGAACATCAACGATCGTCTGTTCGCCGTTGGCATAAGGCTTCATCCGAACGCAGCGAATATCCAACTCTCTTTCGTTGAGCCACATAACCGCTGTGGTCAGTTCCTTTGAGAATTCTGCCGATACGAGCACGATGCGAACATCCGCAGCAAACTCGTCTTCTCTTGGCTCTTCCCACCCCAGAAACTCTAGAATCTTGTCTCTGGCACTTTGACCCGGGGATCGATTGTCGAGATACATTTGGAAAAACTCGACTGCTCTCGCAAACGTCATCGTGCTCACCATTGCCGCGTACCGAATCGCCTGCAACTCCATATGACCACCATCGTCATTTCGTTTCAGCTCGAACACGACAAGATTCGCCTTGTCATCAATTCCAAGGAGATCGATCCGGCGTTTGGAATCTTCCCATCCCGCAAACTCCTCCGCAATAATCAAGACCCCCGGAGCGACCACTCCGATGTTCGACCGCAAAAGCCGTTGTAAATCACCCCGCTCGGTGATTCCGCGATCCGGAAACGTTGTCTCAGATAGTGCTTCGATGGCATCAGGACTGATTCGATAGACCGGCATGGTTTTGCGTACCTCCCAGCAGAATTGTCACAGTCTCTACAATTCTAGTTGCCGTAAGACCAGCGAAATCTCCTGCTTTCGCCACAAACCCTGCTCCAAACTCCGCTAAAACTCCCATTTTCGCAACTACCATTGGGCCCTCACCATGCCCACCCTCGCAGCCAACAACCTCACTCTCTCCTTCGGCACCCGCACCATCCTCGACGGTGTCTCCATCGCCATCGAACCCGGCGATAAATTCGGCATCGTCGGCCGCAACGGCCAGGGCAAATCCACCCTTCTCAAGATCCTCGCAGGTATCCAAAAACAAGACACCGGCGAAGTCCTCCTCCAACGCGGCTGCCGCGTCGGCTACCTCCACCAAGACCCCATCCTCGACCCCAGCGAAACCCTCCGCGGCGCTGCCGAATCCGCCTTCGAACGCCTCCACGCCCTCCACCGCCACCTCGATGAGATCTACGAGAAAATGGCCACCGCTCAGGGCGATGAACTCGACAAGCTCATGAAGCTCCAGGAACGCGTCGAGCGCGACATGGAAGCCGCCGGTGGCTACGCCGTCGACCACAAGATCGATGCAACCCTTCACGGCCTCGGCTTCACCGATGCCCAATTCAACATCCCCGTTCGCGGCCTCAGCGGCGGGCAAAAGGGCCGCCTCGCCCTCGCCAAGCTCCTCCTCGAAGAGCCCGACATCCTCCTCCTTGACGAACCCACCAACCACTTGGATATCGATGGCCGCCTCTGGCTCGAAGGGTTCCTCAAAGATTTCCAAGGCGCGGTCCTCCTCATCTCCCACGATCGCTACCTCCTCGACAACGTCGTCGAACGCATCATCGAGGTCGAGCAAGGCCGCCTCATCGATTACCCCGGCAATTACGAGGCCTTCCGCGAGATCCGCGCTCAGCGCCGTCTCACGCAGCATCGCGCGTACGAAAAGCAGCAGGACTTCTGGAAAAAGGAAGAGGAGTACATCCGCCGCTTCAAGGCCGGCCAGCGGGCCCGTCAGGCCATGGGCCGCCTCGCCAAGCTCGAACGCAACAAAGAGCAGAACGCTCTCGAACGCGTCAGCGAATACTCCACCTTTCGCCTGCAACTCCCCAAGGCCCCCCGCAGTGGCGACATGGTTCTCACCGGCCGCGCAGTCTCCAAGAGTTATCCGACCGAAGACGGCTCAGTCAAGGTCCTTTTCCGCGAACTCGAAGTCTCCGTCACCCGCGGCGAACGCTGGGGCATCATCGGCCCCAACGGGGCTGGCAAATCCACACTCGTCCGCACCCTCCTGAAAGAACAGCCCGCAGATAGCGGCGTGGTCCAGGTCGGTGCCAATGTCGTCGTCGGACACTTCTCGCAGACCCACGAAAATCTCAACCTCGATCTGCCGGTCTTTGAATACCTCCAGAAGGTCATCCTGAAAGAAGTCCCCGGCGCCAGCATGAGCGAGCAAGCCGCTCGCGACCTGGCCGGTGCCTTCATGTTCTCAGGCCAGGACCAGGATCGCCCCCTCAAGCAGATGTCGGGTGGTGAGCGTGCCCGCGCGGTGCTCGCCGGTCTCCTCGCCAGTGCGAAGAACCTCTTGGTCCTCGACGAACCCACCAATCACTTGGATATTCCTGCCGCAGAGCGGCTCGAACTCGCCCTCGCCATGCCCGATGAAGACGATGATCAGGGTTTCGAAGGCACCCTCATCCTCATTTCCCACGATCGCGCCCTCATCGATGCCACCTGCGATCACCTCCTGATCTTGGATGGGCAGGGAAATGCCGAGATTTTTGTCGGCACCTACACGGAATGGAAAGAGAAAGACACCCAGCGCAAGCGCGAAGCCGCCCGCGCCGAGGCGGAAGCCAAGGAAAAACGCGAGCGTGCAGAAGCGCAACGCCAAGCCCAGCAACAGGCCGCTGCCGCCGCCAAGCAAGCCGAGCAACAGACCAAGTCCGCTACCAAACCCAACTCATTCAACAACCCACTCGCCAAGGTCAAGACCGAGCAGCTCGTGGAAAAGATCGCCAAGCTCGAAACCCGCATCAAGGAGATCGACATGGCCCTGGCTGAAGCCGACACCTGGCGCGATCCCGGTAAGTGCGACAAGCTGGGCAAAGAGCGCGCCAAGCTCGCCACCGAACTCGAACCCCTCGAATTCGAGTACTTCAGCCGCGGGTAAAACCGCTGCCCCCAATCACTTTTTCTTTGCCACCTTCTTGGCAACTTTCTTCGCCGTGCTCTTGGCCTTCGACTTCTTGTTCGCAGCACTCACCTTATCCGCCGTGTGAGATGGCTCCACACGACTCCCCTTGCGACTGCCACTCGTCGCTGTCCGTTCCTTCCGACCGCTGCCGGATGTGAGGTTTCCGCGTTGTCCGCCCGATCGAGAAACCATTCCCATAGTTCATATTCCCTTCGCGTATGCGTATCGACAAAGCGCACGATAGACCCCTCAAACGAATCATTTCCCCCGCACGCGCGTCTTAGTATCCCGGCGTGTCCGCAGACCACATTCCAGAAGACGCCACACTTCTCCTGAACGCAGCTGCCAGCGGCGATACCTCTGCCGCCGATCGCCTGCTTCCCCTCGTCTACGACCAACTTCGAAAGGCCGCACAGCTGGATCTCGCCCATGAGCGGGCAGATCACACCATGTCTGCCACTGCCCTGGTGCACGAGGCATACTTGCGCCTCATCGGTCCACGACAGATCCCCTGGCAGAATCGCGGGCATTTCTACACGGCGGCCGCACAATCCATGCGCCGAATCTTGATCGATCACGCCCGCTCTCGTGTCGCCAAACACGCCAAAACCACCCCGCTTTCCAGCATTGCCGATGTCGCTTCTCTCGCGGCCACCGATTCCGACACAATCTTGGCAGTCGATGCCGCTCTTTCTCGCTTGGAGACTGATGACCCCGATGCGGCAGCGCTCGTGCGCCTCCGCTTCTATGCAGGTCTGAGCGTCGACCAAGCCGCAGAGGCACTGGGCATGTCCCCTCGCTCCGCGGCACGCTTGTGGCTATACGCCCGGGCCGTGCTCTATCGCGCCTTGGAATCACATCAGTCGCATCGAGATCCCTGACCATGACCTCGCCCCAATCTCATCCGCTGGCTCGCACCATCTTCCTTGAAGTCGTCATGTTGACGCCCAATGAGCGAGCCGAAGCTCTTGACCGCTTGTGCGATGGCAAGCCGTTGATCCGGTCGGAGGTGGAATCTCTGCTCGCCGCTCAAGCCAATGCGGGCGATTTCATGGCAAACCCAACCGGCGAACTCGTTCCGAATGTCCCGTCGAAGCAGCCAGTCCCTGAATCGCCTTCATCGACCGCCGCGGAGTTGGCTGGCACCATGATCGGTCGATACAAGCTCTTGCAGGAGATCGGCTCCGGTGGATTTGGCACGGTCTGGCTTGCCGATCAAAGAGAACCGGTAAAGCGCCGAGTTGCCTTGAAGATCATCAAGTTGGGAATGGATACCAAACAGGTCATCGCACGCTTTGAGGCGGAACGCCAAGCGCTTGCCTTGATGGACCATCCCAATATTGCCAGGGTCTTTGATGCTGGCGCCACCGATTCCGGTCGGCCTTTCTTCGTCATGGAGTACATCCGAGGCATACCCATCCTGGAATACTGCCAGACCGCAAAGCTCTCTCCTCGTGATCGCCTCGAACTCTTCACGCATGTCTGCAACGCCATTCAACACGCTCACACCAAGGGCATTATCCACCGAGACATCAAGCCCAGCAACATCATCGTGACCATGCATGACGGTGTGCCCGTGCCCAAAGTCATTGATTTTGGCATCGCCAAGGCCACGAGTGCTGAACTCACCCACAAGACGCTCTTTACCGAACATCGGCAGATGATCGGCACTCCAGCATACATGAGCCCCGAACAGGCCGAACTCAGCGGCTTGGACATCGATACGCGGAGTGATATCTACTCCTTGGGCGTCCTGCTGTATGAGTTGCTCACAGGCACTACTCCTTTCCCCCACGACGAATTGATGAGCAAGGGCTATCACGAGATGATGCGGATCATCCGCGAGGTGGAACCAAACAAACCCTCCACGCGAGTCTCCACACTCCTCTCAAGTGGAAACACATCCTCGCTGATCTCGCATGATCCTGCCAGTGTGTCGCGCATGCTCAAGGGCGATCTTGACTGGATTGTCATGAAGTGCCTGGAAAAGGACCGCTCCCGCCGATACGACTCCGCCAGCACACTCGCCGGCGACGTCAGAGCTTACTTGCTCGATCGACCTGTCACCGCAGGCCCACCCAGCAGTCTATATCGCGTTCGCAAATTCGTCCGCCGCCACAAGTTGCCAGTGGCTGCTGGTGTCCTTCTGACCGGAACGCTGATTGCCGGCATCGCTGGCACGACCGTTGGCCTTGTACTGGCTCAGAGGCAGGCAGACCGCGCCACCAAGCTCGCAACTTCCGAAGCCGCCGCCAGAGTCTCGGCTCAAAACAATGAAATCCTCGCAAAGGCCGAAACCGAGCGGGCCCGACAGTCAAGTGCCAACGAAGCGGCTGCCCGAAAAAACTCCGACGCCATCGCCAACTTTGTCATCGCAACACTTCAATCCAGCGATGTGCAGGCTCGCGACGCTTCCAACAACTTTGGCCAGGACATGACGGTCATCGCCGCCATGGACAACGCGTTGAAGGAGATCTCTTCAGGGCGATTCGACAGCACCCCTCAAACCAAAGCAGATCTTCTTCTCACCATCGGCAACATTCTTTGTAACAACGGCAGACCAGTCCAGGCCGAACAACTCATCAATCAGTCTCTGCAGATGTACCGCACGCTGCACAAGGGAGCTGACGTCTCAATTGTAAAGGGACTGACTGCTCTCGCCCGCGCGAAGGCCGCCCTGAGCCAGCATCCTGAGGCCAGGTCCTTGGCTCAGGAATCAATCGAGATGAGTGAGCGGCTTCACCGCGGAGACCACGAACTCACCACGGAAGCCCTCGAGATCTGTGCCGTTACATATTTGGAAATGAACGAACCCAAGAGTGCGGCACCCATGCTCCAGCGTGCACTGGACATGCGCCAGCGCCTCTCGCCTGGCGATCATCAGCAAACCGCTCGCATGATGAACCAGCTTGCCATGACCATGGGAAAGCTGGGTGACTCAGCAGCAGCCGACCAGTTGTACGATCAGGCCTTCGCCATGACGCGGCGGCTGTATCCCAATGACCATCCCGTTCTGCTGGCCAGTCTGGTGAACGACTCCATTCGCAAGCTGAACGCCGGGCAATATGCCGAATCCGAAACGGTCAGCCTCCAGGCACTGGAAATGGCCCGCCGAATGTTCAAAGGCGATCATTCGCTCGTCGCCACCAGTCTCACCATCGTGGGCAACTCGCGCAAACTGCAGAATCGACTTTCCGATGCCGAACCGGTGTATGTGCAGGCTCTCGAGATGAATCGCCGTCTCTATCCGAGCAACCACATCGCCACCGCCAACACACTCACCAATCTTGCCAATTGCTATTACTCCCAGAAGCAGTACGACAAAGCCGAGCCCCTCTTCGTCGAAGAGCTCGCCATGCGGCGATCATTCGCTTTCACAGAGCCGACTGTCTATCCCGACATTCTCCTCCGAATCGCCGATTGTCGTGAAAAACGTGGCGATCTTCTCGGTTCAAAAGCCCCACTCGAAGAGGCCATCATCGCAGGCAAAGTCGCCTGGCCCGAGGGCTCCCAGACTCAAGCCCGCGCACTCTACCGCCTCGGGGCCTGGCACACCAAGATATCCCCACCCGACCACGCCCAAGCCATAACGCTGTATCAGGAAGCCCTGGCCATCGGAGAGCGGGTGTTCCCCGCCGACAACAGCAATCTTCGCACCTTTCGCGACATGCTCGAACGCTCCAAATCCGCTCTCGCTAAGACGGCCAAATAGCCGACTTTCCTCTCAGAACATTCCGAAATCCTGGCAGTCAGCTCTCAGTGCGCTCGCTTATAGAGCATCACCACTTCATGTTCATCACAGCGCACACCCGCTGTGCGTGAGAGAGCACTGTGAACCTTGACTCGTGCAAGGTTCACGGTTGCCTTTTCACTTGGTCATTCCCACCGTTTCAGACCACCCTCGAACAATGTGAAAGGCCGAGCGAGCACCCCGCCCGCCCGGCCTCTTCACTGTTCCAAGTTGTGCTTTGGCTTCACACAGTCACACACCCGCGCCGACGGGTTTGTGTGCTGCACCCGCTGGCGGGATCATGGCAGAGATATCAATGCCAAGGTGCCTGGCGATGCGCATTCCATAGTCGGGATCAGCGCGGTAGAAGTGACAGAGCTGGCGCATCTGAATCTCCATTCGCGCCTGCTTCAAACCGCCGGCGATGCGGCGTGTGAGACGGTCACGATGGGCATCATCAAACATGCGGTAGAGATTGCCGGCCTGGGTGAAGTCATCGTGATCGGTCGTGCTGTCGAAGCGATCAACGACCGTCTGCTCCAGGGCCCAGGCGGGGTCGGCGTACGACGCATCGGGCTTGGGTGCGGCAGCGATGGTGTTGGGCCAGTAATTCGCGGCGGCTCCATATGAGCCATCGGTTCCCTGTCCATCGCGGATGTAGTTCATCACCGGGCAGCGCGGCTTATTGACCGGAATCTGATGATGATTCACTCCCAGCCGGTGCAAGTGCGTATCCGCATACGACATCAGGCGTGCCTGCAGCATCTTGTCGGGGCTGGAGCCAATTCCTGGGACAAGCGCGCTGGGCTTGAATGCCGCCTGCTCCACCTCCGCAAAGTAATTCTGCGGGTTGCGGTTCAATTCCATCTCCCCCACTTCGATGAGGGGGAACTCCCTGTGCGGCCACACCTTGGTCAGATCAAAGGGATTCCAGCGGAAGGTGTCGGCCTGCTTTTGCGTCATGATCTGAATGCAGACGCGCCACCTGGGGAACTCTCCCCGCTCAATCGCATTGAACAAGTCGCGCTGGTGCGTCTCGCGATCAGTGCCGATCGCCGCCGCCGACTCCTCATCCGACATGTTCTTGATGCCCTGCTTGCTCTTGAAGTGGAACTTGCACCACACCCGCTCCCCCTCAGCATTGATGAGCGAGAACGTGTGACTGCCAAAGCCGTGCAGGTGGCGATACGTGGCGGGAATGCCGCGATCTGAGAAGAGAATCGTCACCTGGTGCAGCGATTCGGGGCACTGAGACCAGAAGTCCCACTGCATGTCCTGATCGCGCAGATTCGTCTGAGGGTGCCGCTTCTGGGTGTGAATGAAGTTCTGGAACTTGTAGGGATCACGCACAAAGAACACTGGCGTGTTGTTGCCTACCAGGTCCCAGTTGCCCTCTTCGGTGTAAAACTTCACGGCAAAGCCGCGCACATCGCGCTCTGCATCCGCCGCGCCGCGCTCTCCGGCGACGGTGGAAAATCGCAAGAACACTTCGGTCTTCTTGCCGACCTTGGAAAAGAGCGCGGCACGCGAGTACTCGGTGATGTCGTTGGTGACGGTGAAGGTGCCGTACGCGCCGGAGCCCTTGGCGTGCACCACGCGCTCGGGAATCCTCTCGCGATTGAAATGCTGCATCTGCTCAAGAAGCGCAACATCCTGCATCAGCAGAGGGCCGCGCGGACCCGCAGTCAGGGCCTGCTGGACGCCGATGGGGGCGCCGTTGGAGGTCGTCAGAACCGGACATTTTGACTCGCTGCGTGTGGAATCTGCCATAATCGCGGCCTCCCAAGAAATCGCCTCGCGGAGAAAGAGGGAACTCCCCGCCCAGACTTCACAAGTCATAGCCCACCCACTGCCATCGGTCCATTCACATAATGCAATAGCTTTGATAGTCTATGGCTATGAATACTTCAGATCTCTCCTTCCGCGATCTTCTTGCCGTTGACCTCGTCGCTCGCCACCAGCACTTCGGCCGCGCTGCGCAAGAGCTTCAGATCGCGCAGCCCACGCTCTCCGCCCAAATCAGCAAAGTGGAGCGATCACTCGGCCAAATTCTCTTCGAACGATCCACTCGCCGCTTCCTCATCACTCCCGAGGGATCCAGACTACTCCCCTACATACGTCAGGCACTCCACACTCTGGAGCAACTCACACACGCTACTGCATCATCTTCCACACCCGCTCCCGTGCGCATCGGCATCATTCCCACCCTCGGCGCCTACTACGCCCCCTATTTGCTGAACGCCTCCTCATCTCTCAATCTGCCGCTCGCCATCACCGAAGAACACACCGCCATATTGCTCAGCAAATTGCTCGCCGGCGAGCTCGATACCGCCCTTCTCTCCTTGCCGATCCGTCACGACTCCATCCTTTCCATACCCCTCTTTGATGAGCCCTTTCGCCTGCTCGTTCCCATCGGACACGATCTTCTGAAACTGCGTCCTCTCTCTCCCACCGCACTCGAAGCCAGCGACATGATCCTCCTCTCCGAAGGCCATTGCCTTCGCGATCAAGCGCTCGCGGTCTGCAATCGCCGTGGTGGCAACACCCCGCGTCTGGTCGCAACCAGTCTCGAAACCCTCAAATACCTCGTCGCCGCAGGCGATGGCTACACACTCCTTCCCGCACTCACAAGCCACATTCCCAAGGGTCTCCAAGACCGCATCATCCTCCGATCGTTTGATTCCAAGTCACCCTCCCGTCGCATCGGTCTCTGCTTCCGCCGCACAAGTTCCGATCTCCCCCGCTTTCAGTCTCTCGCCAACGCCTTGCGTCAAGCTCTCCCCAAAGGCCTCGACCTGGTCCCCGTCCTCCCACCTGCATCCTGACCGCCAATATCCCCCATCTTCACATTTCAGAATTTCCTGGCAGTCTTTTCGCACTTCACTCGCTTGATGCAAGGCCCCGCACATCGCGGCTCGTCCGCCCCGATCCGTGGTGGGCACGGCATCACAGGAGTCAACCATGCCAGTTCTGCAATCACCCATCGTTCGTCACTCCCGCACCGCTCTTTGGGCCACAGCCGCGCTCTTCGCGGCAAACGCCCAGGCCCAGTCCATTCTCAATCTCGGCGCTCTGCAAGAAGACCACAACTACGCCGCAGGCGTTGCCGTCAGTGCCAACGGGCAGTACGCCGTCGTCATGAGTGGCGTCCAGTTCTTTCAGCAGATGCGCTCCGGCCGTTGGAGCCAGGGCGGCACGATCAATCTGGGTGTCCCATCCGATGCGGTCAATATCCTCGCCGCGGCGATCAATGCCGATGGGTCCGCCATCGCCGGCTCCTACTACACCGCCGATCGCGATGTGGCATTTCGCTGGACCGAAAGTGGTGGCTATCAGAATCTCGGAACTCTCGATGGCGCCACATTCGGAGCCAGTGCAACTGGCATCAGTGCTGATGGCCATGTCGTCTCCGGCACAAGCAGTTCTGCCAATGGCGATCGGGCCTTCCGCTGGACATCCAATGGAATGCAGAATCTCGGCGTGCTCACCGGTGGCGATTACTCCTTCGGACTTGCCATCAGTGGCGATGGCAACACTGTCACCGGCGTCAGTTCCTATTCCGATGGTGAGGCCGCCTTCGTCTGGACCGCTTCCAATGGCATGCAGGCCTTGCAAGGCACTGCACCTGCCGCGGGATTTGCCGTCGATGCAAACGGGCAGAACATCGCCGGATATCACGGCGAGTATGCCGCCCTCTGGACCAACGGAGTGCTGCAGGTACAAGGAACTCTCCAAGGTGGCACCTTCTCAACCAATTACGCCATCAGTGGCGATGGCCTCACCACCGGCGGCGTGAGCGACAACGCCACGGGAGATTTCGTCGCCACCATCTGGATGTCCTCCACTGGCATGCTCGACCTGAACACCTATCTCCCTACGCTGGGAATCGACCTCACCGGCTGGGTACTTACAACCACGACGGGCCTCTCTGCGGATGGCAAAACCATTGTCGGCCTCGGCGTCTACGACGGCCTCGAACGCGGATGGATCGTCACCATTCCCGCACCCGGCTCCGCAAGTGCACTTGCCCTCTGCGGCATGATCGCTGCCCGTCGACGCCGCTGATCATCCCCCGAATTCTCGTTCGACTCCGACACGGCCCTTGCTCACGCAGGGGCCGCTGTTATTGGCATCCACCCGCAAATCGATTGACGAAATCCAGATAATCAAACAGGTCCACCACATTGTCCTGGTTGAAATCCGCATCGGCTTCACCTGCGGCAAACGAAGCCACAAAGTCCAGATAGTCAAAGAAATCCACCACTCCGTCACCGTTGATATCCGCGCGGCAGGGAATCGGGTGAGACCACAACTCCACTCCGCTCGCATCGCTGTACCCATCAAAGAACAATTTCGTCGCCCCGACACGCAACGTCTCAACGCCGGACGATCTCTCCCCCACCATCGCTTCAGTCACCATGTACGTGCCGCGCATTGTCCCATCGGTGCGCCAGATTTCTTCGCCGGCTTCGCAGTTCGCGGCAGATGTGAAGTAGACGACATCGTCCTTGGCAGCGAGGATGCGGATGACACCAGATTGCGGGCCGGGGATGAGATCCATGACACGCTTGGAACCATCGGGAGCGACGAACCAGAGTTCGGTGCCGTAGCGGGAATCAAGAACTGGGGCAACGACATTGGCTCCGATGGTGCTGACGACACCGATTCCAGAACCGTGGGAATAGGGCGCATCAAACTCGGTGAGAAATCGTGTGCCCGCGAGAGTGCCATTCGTCTCATACAGACGCGGCGCGGCGGGGCTGCCATTCGGGCTTTGTGCGTACACGAGATTGTTTGAAACTTGAAGAACAGATCCGACTCCGTACTCCGGGCCAACGACTTGCTCCGCAGTCATCTGCGTACCGTGGGAAGTGCCATCGCTGATCCACAGTTCCTGCCCCGTGGCCGCTGTCAGAGCAACAAAGACCAAGCCCTGCGAAGCCGCAACAAGACCACGGGCGGATGTCACCGGCGATTCACCAACTTGCAGCAGAGTGATCAGTTCCGTGCTCTCCGGCGTTCCCAGCGTGCGCCACAACCCGCTCTTTCCCGAATTCGCGCCCGCCCCCGCAGTTCCCAGGAAATACCACGCACCATTCCACTCAACAAACCCGCCCGACATGGCTGGCTGATTCACCGCATCCAATTCCAAGACAGAACCATCCTGCGCGATCTGCCATTGCCGCGTTGAGGTGCTCGACAATGTCACCACGTTGTTCGCGCCAACGCCCCGCCAGAATGAAATCGATGGCCCCCCCGTCCCCCGAGTTGCCACCAGCGTCGGCGTCACATACGGCGGATCAAAACGGAACACTTGATTGCCCGTGCCGGTCGTCAGCACAAACATCGGGTTGCCTTCGCCAAATGTCACAGCCGATCCGCTGTAATTTCCTTGCGGCAACTGCACAGGTCCGGTGGTCCCCGGCGTCCCCTCCGATCGCCACACTCCTGGCCTCTGGCCCACCACCACATCGCCGCTCCATGCTCCCAAAATCGGTTTTGCCGATTGATTCGCCGCAACCAGATCCTTCAACTTCCCTGCGCTCGCCGTTCGTGCATTTGCCTTCCACAGTGCGCCCACCTGACCCGATACATAGATCAGATCACCATTGAGGTCCGTCGCATAGATCGATGACCCATTCGGCGCATGCATCGACAATCCATCCGCCACCGGCGCTCGCAGTTGCGTCGCCGTATCAAATGCCCACAGCCGCGTCGTCGAGTTTGGCCCAGGCCCGTTGAAGTACAGCACGCCACCCGCCGCCACAATATTTCTACTGGATTCCCCCAGGCCTTCTGTGCCGACGCTGGTTCCATCCGTGCGATACAGCGGCCCAGTCGCGCCACCATTCACCGTGAAATACGCCTCATTGCCGATCGTCACACAGTTGATCGCCTGCGTCGTGCTGTTCGTCCCCCAGAACGGATCCGCCGCGACCAATTCATACGTCCCCGCTTCGGTCCCATCCGTCCGCCACATCCGCCGGCTGATTCCATCCGGCCGCGCTGCCAAAAACACCACATCACCAAGTCGTCCTGCAAATCGCGGCGAGCTCGAACTCAACCCCGGCGAAATGTCCTTCACCCGCATCGTCCCCTGTAGCGTGCCATTGGAAATCCACAATTCCTCTCCCGCCCCGTCACCAACTGCGGACACCGCGAACAACATCGATTCGCCGATCGGCGCAATCATCGTGATGAAGCTGGCTCCCCCACCGGGATTCAAATCACCAAGCCCCACCGTTCCTCCCGGCGTCCCATCCGAAACCCATAACTCCCGTCCCTGCGCGGAAGTCTGCGCGGTGAAATACACCTTGCTCCCAGCCGCCACGAGATCCTGCGGTGATGACGAAGTCGTTCCCGGCGCAATATCCAGTACCAATCCCGATCCCGACAACGTCCCATCCGTCACAAACAGTTCATTGCCTTCGCCGTTGGTGCGCGATGCCGCCATGAACAACCGATTCCCTGCCACCACCGAAGCCGTCACCGACAATCCACCCCCAGGTGCCAAGTCCGCCACCAGCACCGGTGTGTTGCTCTCAATCGCCCAGATCTTCGATCCCGATGCCACACCAAGATCCCGAATGCCGGCAACCGTCAGCACGCGCCCATTCACCGCCGTCGGTCGAACTCCAAAGTTCACGACCGTCCCCGGCATCGTCACCGTGCCACACGAAGTCCCATCTGTCGAAAACAACTGTCCCAAATCAATTGTTGAAAACGTGCGAAAGTAATACCGCCCTCCGAACCAGCATCCGTCCTGCACTGGCGCACCCAGCTGCGATCTTGGCGTGAATGGCACAACCGTTCCCACCTGCGTCCCATCCGTCATCCACACGCCAGCCGTGCCTTCATTGTCAATCACACTCGACGAACGCAATGCTCCGAATTGGAACGCGAGCTTCGCTGTCGATCCCACCTGCCCCACTTGCATCACCGACGGCGCTGTCAATGGCTGCCCAACCGGCGCATTCACATTCAGATCCATCAGCGTCGGCTGGCCTGCCGCACACATGCTCTGCAACGCCGACACTGCTGCAGCAGTGAAACCGGTTGCAAACCCCATATTCCTCATCTGATTTCCTCGACGCACAACTGATCCCCTTTGAACAACACAGAATCCCACCGAACAACCCGACCAGACTCGAATGAGTCTGCGGTTCATAGTGCCCAACTGTGACGTGGTTGCAATCCCATGGCAAGAACGGGTCAGCACCGATAACACGCCACACTGCAAGCCACGTTGCCAAGCTCGCCGCCCCGTTCCCCCTCAACAATCTCCTATGTCCAATCCGGCACCCGACCCTCACGCCCGCATCCAATCACTCGAAGAACACCAACTCTTCCTCGAACGTCAGATCGAAGACCTCTCCTCCGAAGTGCTCCGACTCGGCACCCTCATCCATTCCTTGAAATCACAACTCGATCACGAGCGCGATCGCCTCTCCAAACTCTCCGATGCGCTCCACGACAAACCGCAACCAGATCAGCACTGACGTTCAACTCTCAAGCAGACAAAACACACTTCCCCGCGCCACTGGTTTGACTCTCAAACCTGCCTTCTCTCTTCGCCCGTAAATGGGGCCGTCGTTGCTTGCCAGCGCGAGGAGCCATACGCAGCTCCGCACAACCTCTGCCCTTCACGTGTCTTCGCATTCGCCTCCCTGGTGCCATGCTCTCCCCGCAGTCCAGGCGCAAGTGCCTATCCAGCATCACTTTACAACTTTTCTTCCAGATTCTCCCTTCGCGCGCTTGCACCCAAACAGTAACCTGATCCACATGAACACCCATCCCCTCCAACTTCTCAATCCCGCAGACCGCACCCTCCTCTCCCAAGCCATCCTCGACGGTTTCTCTCTCCCCGCTCTCCTCTCCCGTGCTCCCGATGCGCACCCCGCCCAGAAGTGCATCCTCTCACTTCTCGAGTGGTTCGAACTCCCCCACATCAAATCCGCGGCAGACCGCGCCATCCAAACCATCGAATTCGTCGACGAATACTCCGCCAAAGCCGCCCGCCGCCCCATCCGTGAAAAGCTCTCACGCCTCTTCTCTCTCGCCTATGACAACGCCGCCGATTCACAGAGTGCCATCCGCCCCGAAAACTCCGTCTCAGCCGAAAAGCACAAAAATTCCGCCTGCCGCGAAGCTCGCCTCGTCATGCACCAACTCGTCCGCATGACCATCTCCACATCACCGCGCAAGCGCAAATCAAATCGCGCTCCCAACCCCTCCCCCAACCCCTCCCCCAACCTCACTGCCGACTCCGCAACCAACCCCAACTCCTCACCCATCTACGTCACCGACCTCAAGTCTCAATTCGATTCGCTTTTGCAATCCGCTGGCGATCTCCACCACGCATCACCATCAACCCGCATCACACCCACACCCCGATCACCCACCACCTCCGCCGCCTCTCTTCTGTATTCCGCCGGCACTCCCCGTAACAAGTCCAGTTCCACGCAGCGCCCCACTCCACCCCTCCCCCTGCACATTAATCTCCCTTCCGCACCAAACGCCGCACTCATCCCACCACACGCGCACCTCCTCAACCCCTCGATATCTTGAAACCCCTCCCTTCTGATGCCTGTGCCATTTGTCGTTTGCGCTGGGCGAAACGCTTGATTCGCTACGCTGCCACCATGACCAGACTCCCCGCATCCTCTCTGCTCATGCCCGCTCTCATCTCGGCGCTTGCCACCGCCGCTGGTGCCGATCAGTTGTCACTCGGCGCTCCCGCCGCACGCTACACCCTCCGCGCCGACGAACCAGCAAGCGGGT
>CAYTYD010000046.1:0-16502 GCA_964441555.1 uncultured Phycisphaeraceae bacterium
GTCACCGCCAAGTCACTCGCACTGGCATTGAATATCGCGTTTGAAGAATTGCACGATCATCTGCGTGCCAACACCGCCCGCTTCTTTGGATTAATCGAGGAAGCCGATGGACGCGTGCACCTGCGACCCACTGAAGGAGATGCGTAATGCACACTCTTCTCGCAGCGTTCTATAACACCTTTGATCCATTCGTCTTTCACATCTCCGGTGACTTTGGTGTGCGGTGGTACGGCCTCTCATACGTGCTGTCGTTCGTCATTGCGTTTTGGATGATGGTGCGATTGGCAAAATCAGGAAGATCGCAGCTGGTTGCACCTCGCGTTCCCGATGCGATGCTCGCGCTGATGGCGGGTGTGGTCGTGGGTGGGCGGCTTGGGTATTGCGTGTTCTACGAACCATCGATTCTGATTTCCTTCGACTCTTCGTTTCCCTTCTGGGGCCTCTTTCAGTTACAGCGCGGTGGCATGTCATTTCACGGCGGCCTGATTGGCGTCATTGTCGCTGCATGGTGGTTCGCACGCGGCCACAAGCAAAGCGATGGATCTCGATCGGGTTCCATGCCCCTCATGCATTTCTTTGATGTCTTGGCGCTCTGCACACCTGTTGGATTGGGCCTTGGAAGACTTGCCAATTTCATCAACGGTGAACTGCTTGGCAAAGTCGCCGCGGCACCTGAACAGATTGCACCCTGGTGGTCCGTTCGCTTTCCACACGAATTGACCAGCGGGCAGGCACTCGTCCAGACAGCTGACCAGATGGCCAGAATCCAGTCCCTCGCATCTGTCGCTGCGCCGGGGGAGCCGGATCGCCAAGTCGCTCTCTCCACGTTAGTGCACAAAGTGCTGGGTGGCAATCAATCGCTGGCCCAGCAACTCGAACCACTGATTTCGGCTCGGCATCCCAGCCAGCTGTATCAGGCACTCGCCGAAGGTCTATGCACCGGCTTGGTGTTGTGGGTTATGGCGATGCCGAGATGGAATCTCTTTCCGCGATATCGAGGCGTGATCGGATGCTCTTTCATGATCTGCTACGGCATGAGTCGCATTGTCACTGAATTGTTCCGTCTTCCTGATTCTCAGCTCGCTGTGAAGACGATCATGGGATTGTCACGGGGTCAGTGGTTCAGTGTCGGCATGGTGATGGTGGGGGTGTTGCTCCTGTTCACTGTGGTCCGTCGTCCGTCGCCAATCAAGGATGTGGTTGCATCATGAGTTCAAGTTCCGAGGTGACTAGCAAAGAAGTGGGCAAAGCCAGCGAGAGCGTGACCAAACCGGCGGTGCCCCGATGGGCGATTCATCGTCGTTTATACGACTGGACTTTGGGCTTTGCTGATCATCGCCATTCCACGTGGTGGCTTGCGATTCTGAATTTCACCGAGTCGATCTTCTTTCCCATTCCATCCATCGCCCTGCAGATTCCCATGACACTCGCCCGCCGCGATCGCGCGTGGTGGTATGCCCTTGTTTCCGGCGTCTCTTCCGTGCTCGGTGGAATGGTCGGGTATGGCATCGGCTATCACTTCGCGGACAAGGTCAGCAACTGGGTATCGCCCAAGGTGATGGATCTGGCTCGCGAGGCCAGCAGTTCACTGGGGCTGCTCATTGGCGGAGCCATTGCCATCCATCCATACAAGATCTTCACATTGGCTTCCGGAATCCTAAAAGCCAATTGGATGGATTTCATGATTGCCAGCATCGTCGGGAGGTTTCTCCTGTTCTTTGCGGTCGCGGCAATGCTCTGGGCCTTTGGGCCACCGATGAAGCGAATCATCGAAAAGTACTTCAATATCGCCACCGTCATCCTCGGTGTAGTGGTGATCGTCGGTGTGCTTGTGCTCAAGGTCTTTCGCAAACCGGAGTCGCATGCAGCCCCGGATCCAGCGATCACCGCTCGTGAGTCGCAGGCGGCACCTGCAACTTCGCCTCCCGCTTCCCGACCCTAAGATTGGTTATGAACGTGCTGGTCACCGGCGCTGCCGGATACATCGGATCACATTGCTGCAAGACCTTGCTTGATGCGGGTCATCATGTCATCGGCTTGGACAATCTCTTCCGTGGGCATGCTGCCGCCGGAGAGATCCTCGCTTCGCGTGCATCCGGCCGATTTCAACTTGTGGTTGGTGATATCGGCGATCGGGTGTTGGTTGAGTCACTTCTCCGCGATCGACGGGTTGAGGGAGTTATTCACTTTGCCGCGCTCGCTTATGTGGGCGAGTCCGTTGATCAACCTGGAAGCTATTACCGGCACAACGTTGCCGGAATGCAGGTTCTGCTCGATGCAGTGCATGCGGCAAAAGTGCCACGCTTTGTGTTCTCATCATCGTGTGCTACGTATGGCGAGCCGCCCTCAGAGTTGATCCCGATACCGGAAACGTGCCCGCAGAATCCCGTGTCTCCGTACGGACGTACCAAGCTGGTGGGAGAGTGGCTGCTTCGCGATTTGAGCGTGGCCAGCAGTCGGGCTGGAATCCCCTTTGCCTTTGCTGCAATGCGCTATTTCAACGTCGCTGGTTGCGCGATGGATGGCACGCTGGGTGAAGATCACACTCCTGAGACGCACTTGATTCCAGTTGTGCTTGAGGTCGCATTGGGCAAGCGACCGCACGTGCAGATCTTTGGAACCGATTATCCAACGCCCGATGGCACGTGCATTCGCGACTATGTGCATGTCGATGATCTGGCGCGAGCCCATGTGGCAGCACTGACTCGTATCAATCCGATGTCATTTGAGCAACGAGCCTGGAACTTGGGAACGGGTTCCGGGTTCAGCGTCAGGCAAGTCATCGAATCAGCGTGCAGAGTGACTGGTCACGCTATTCCAGTGATCGAGCAACCACGCCGGGCTGGCGACCCCGCGCGGTTGTTTTCCGACACACGGCTTTCGCAAAACGATCTGGGATTCACTCCGAGCGTGACCTCGCTGGATGACATCGTCCGCTCTGCATGGAACTGGTTTCGCAACCATCCGGATGGCTATCGCAGTTCAGTTCGGTGAGGGCACTATGGCTTTGCTCAGTTCATCCAATCGACGCTTGCTCACCATCATCGGCACCGTGTGTTGGATTGCAGGTGCCTGCGCTCAGCCCGCCCCAACGCCAAGCACACCGCCCGCTTCGCCTTCAGTTCCGGCATCGCAACCGGCGACATCAGTATCGCCCGCGAAAGCCAAGTCGCGCGTTCCCGCATCGCGGACCGACACATTTCTGCCCCCGATCCAATTTCCATATCTCACCCCAGCGTGGCCCGCTCGTGTGACCAGCAACGGCAGAACAACCGTGATTCGCGAACTCGGGTTACCCGCCTCGCGACTCTTTTGTGCGAGTGGTTTCTTCAATTCACTGCTTGCCGGCGGCGTCGAATCTGAGGAGGCCCGACTCGCCAAGGTACAGGATGCCGCCGATATCTCGGCCGCGCGAGTTGGCTTGGGGCTTCGACCCACCGATCCGATCAAACTTGAGGGTGACAATGCCACGCCGGTGCGTGTACGCGCTGAGAACCCCAGTCGCAAGCCGCGTACAGCAGCCGCCGGTGAGCCGGACTCCGTGCAGACATTCTCTGTGCTCACTGTGCAGGAACAGGGGCCCGATCAACCGCACCAAACGCCAGCGATCAACCGCACAACCTTTGCGTGGTACGTGCCGATCAATCCAGCCGGACAAGGCACGATCAAGGGCCGCGCGGTGATCATGCTCATGCCCGGCATGTTCGGTACGCCGGAGCAGATCATCGATCCTCTCGTCAAGCACCTGCGCCTGCAGGGGTACAGCGTGCTTCGCATGTTGTCTCAGCCATCGCGTTTTACTGAAGAAGTGGTAATCACGATCAATACGCAAAGTGAGGCCGATTGGAAAGCAGAAGCCGAGCGTGCCGCAGCTGTGATTGACAACCGACTCGCCGAAGTGGCCTATTCAGCCGAAGCAGCGCTGAAACACGTCCATTCGCTCGATACGGACGCCGCGAAGCTGCCTCACGTGATCATGGGTATTTCAGGCGGAGCCATCAGCTTGCCACCGGTAGTGGCGCGCATGCCCAGGCAATGGAACGCGGCGGTGATTATGGGTGGCAGTGCCGATTTCTGGCTGACGCTTTCGCGCTCAAACTACAACGACTTCATTGGGGCGGTGAAGACAAACTGGCTTCCCGAGTCAGTCAATACCGCAGAGGGATCTGCAGCGCGACAGGCGTTTGACGAGGCCTATCTCTCCCACGCACGCCTCGATCCATACCACACCATAGCCGCTCTGAAATCCACGCCTGTGCTAGCGATTCAGGGTTCGCTGGATCGGGCGGTGCCGAGTGCACTCGGTGATGTTCTCTGGTCGCGGCTTGGTGAACCTGAGGCGCCCAGCGCCAGATGGAAGACACCCCTTTCTCACGAGACGCTTTTTCTCACGCTGCCGGCCCGTTTTGCTGAAATCACGGCATGGATCGATGGTGTGATCGCGCTTCCCGCGACGGTTGAGAATCGCTCTGAGCCAACGCAGAAATAGACTGCCTGCAGGCGACAATTTCGGCCTGAGTTCATACGATTGATTCGTGCAGATGGTCGTGTCTCCATATCACCTCACTTCGCGGCAGGCGCCGGCCATGGCGGCGCTTTTGCTTGGCGATGCTGTCGTCACCATGCTGCCAGCGCCTGTGGGAGAGGTCAGTGAAGCACGCCTTTCTAACGCTGCTGCCGCCGCTCCTCGCTATGTGCGATTCATGGAATCGTGGAAGTGGTCGCGTGCGGCATGGGAGCAGGGAATCATCACCAGTCTGCACAATGGTTGTGACATCGCCGATGATGTCCGCGCCATCTGGTCGGACATCGCGAGCGATCACTCGCTGGCGGAGTTGCGTCCCTTCATGCGGACTGACCTGTTTGATGATGAGCATCATTACATCGACGCTGTCGCGGGTGATTTGCTCAAGGGTGGACCGGACCCGGCGATTTCCGTGCCGGTATCCGCCGGGTTGGATCGCTTCGCCGCGACACATGGGCTGGTGGTGGCTCGTTCTCACGCGGTTTCGGTGGCCCAGAAGGTCGAGCTGACTCTGGCCACATCCGGTTTTGCGGTGGCGATTCCGATTCTGATGCAGGCAGGAGGCGAACGCATTATCTTCGCCAGAGACCTGCTGGCGGATGTGCTTGCCGATCTTCGGGATGCATTCTCGATGGAGTGGATGTCGCTCATCGAGTCTCCTGCCGAGCCGGGATCGCCCCGGCGCCCCGCAAGCCCACGACTCCGTGATGCGGCACGTGCTTATTCGCAGGCCTTTGAGGATCATGAGCGAGACCTCCTCTCTGAGCAGTCCGACGATGAGCCGCGGGTCGTGATCGGAACGGTGATGCTCGAGGCGCAGGTGCTACCTGCTGATGCGGTATTGTCCAGTTCGTGCGCCGCGGTCCGTGGCATGTCTTCGCAGCGGCACGTTGCCGTGGCGAGTGCGAAGCCCGGATTACCCGTGCACGTGAAGGCGGCGCGACTTCGCCCTCTCCAATCCATCATCGTGAAGCCACTTGGTTCGCCCTCCCGTCGATGAGTGATCTCATGCAACAACCAGTGAAGCACGCGCCGAATCGACTGATTCACTCTGCATCGCCCTACCTCCTTCAGCATGCTCACAATCCGGTCGATTGGTGGCCATGGTCTGATCAGGCCATTGCGCATGCAAGAGAGACTGATCGACCGATCTTTCTGTCGATCGGCTACAGCACCTGCTACTGGTGTCACGGGATGGAGCGCGAGTGCTTTGAGGATGCGGAGATTGGTGCGCTGCTTTCCGAACACTTTGTCTGCATCAAAGTGGATCGTGAAGAGCGGCCGGACCTGGATGATCTGTACATGGCGGCGACACTTGCCATGCTTGGGCGTGGTGGCTGGCCGATGAACGTCGTTTTGGATCCCCAATCGCTGCGTCCCTTCTGGTGCGGCACCTACATCCCGCCGACAGCGCGGCAAGGCATGCCCGGCATTCGTCAGGTGATTGCCGGATTGAGCCAGGCGTGGAGACAACAGCGATCGGAGGTCCTGGAGCAAGCCGCGCATCTGGCTGATGCTGTCGCGGCTCAACTTGCCGCCAAGACACAACCAGTCGCGCTGGGGCCGGAACCCGTAGCGGATGCCGTGGCGACTCTGCTGAAGATGGTGGATCGCACGCATGGAGGTTTTGGCGGTGCTCCAAAGTTTCCGCAGCCCGTGTTTCTGCAATTTCTCCTCGATGCCAGGTCTGCGGTCGATGATGCCAGTCGTCAGGCGATTGATGACGCTGTGAAGTTGTCGTTGGATCGCATGGCGACCGGCGGCATTCGCGATCACCTGGGTGGGGGCTTTCATCGCTACAGCGTGGATGCGCACTGGCTTGTGCCGCATTTTGAAAAAATGCTGTACGACCAGGCCCAGTTGGCACAGGTTTATGCCCTTGCCTCGGTTGAGTATCAATCCCGTACCTACCGCGGCGTGGCGGAAGAGATCATCGACTTTGTACGATTGGAGCTCACGCTTCCGGATGGTCGTTTTTGCTCGGCGATCGATGCTGAGGTGGATCATCGCGAGGGGTTGAACTACCTGTGGCAACGGGCTGAGGTTGAGGCGTTCTTGAGCCCGGAGGATGCCGCGGCTGCGGTCCGGCACTTTGGCCTGGATAAGGGTCCGAATTTCCGCGATCCGCATCATCCGCACGATCCGGCGCAGAATGTGTTGTACCTGTCGCAGGAAAACCCAGTGACTGATGAGCTGGTGTTGAAACGCATCCGGGATTCGATGCTTGCCGCACGCAACCGGCGAAAGCAACCTCAACGCGATGACAAGGTGATCACCAGTTGGAACGGGATGATGATCGCAGCGATTGCGGATTGCGGTCGATTGTTGCAGAAAACAGAGTGGATTGAGTGGGCAAAGCAATCCATCGATGCATTGATTGGTGCGCATGTGACTTCGCAGGGTGAGATTCTGCGTATCAGCCGTCCGACAGCGGGCGTTGCTCCGGGGAGTCCGGGCGTGCTTGAGGATTACGCGTCGCTTGCCTTGGCGTGTCAAGCGGTGCACGCGGCAGGCCAGAATCTTGCGCCAAAGCCACATCTGGCCTTTCCAGAAGCAACGACGTATGAAGATGTTGCCGTGCGTGTGCTGCATTTGGCTCACGGCCAGTTTGCTGATGATGTGTTTGGGGCGTGTGATACCCGGAGTGGGCAGGCGGATGTTTTCCTGCGTGGGCGATCGCTGCACGATGGTGCGGTGCCGAGCCCCAGTTCCATGCTGGTTCACGCTTTGAAGAATGTAGCGCATGGCAGTCCAATTCTGACAAAGTGGTTATTGCGGGTGATGAAGTCGATATCGGGCGCGCTGGCCGAATCGCCGGTGAATCATGTCAACAGCACCCGGTGCCTCTTGCACATTCTCACTGGTGATACGCCAGAGCTTGCCGTGGCGATCGCGTCGATTGGCTCCGGTACTGAAACGGGTGGCGTGATGTCTGGCCGCTCTGCTGGTGATGATTCCGATTCGCCAGTTCAGGTTTTTGCCTCCACTGACCGGGTATCGCTCTCACACTCTGAGCCAGCGGTCATTGATGTTGTGATTCGAATTGACCCTCCATTTCACATATTGGCGGCTGACCCCGGCCCTTCGGGGGCTTCGCTGTTTCCTTTGCGTGTCGATATCGCGGGGGGGACGGGTGTGGTTGCTTATGCGGACTATCCGGCGGGGGAACCGTCGGCTTCGGATGCGGGCTTACTCATCCATCACGGTCAGATCGAATTTCGCGTGGTTCTAGAGCGGGAGGGGGAGTGGTCGGGGCGGCCACTGTTGACGATGATGTACCAAGCGTGCACGGAAACAGAGTGCCGCAGGGCGGTGACCGTCGAACTGGATGTGGCGATTGACCGCGTCGGGTAAGGATCGCTATCCGTCCGGAGCGCGGCCAAATTTGGTTTGATACAGATCGAGAAGTTCCTGCTCAATATCTTTGCGGCCATCCCGGGCAGCGCGTGCGATCATCTGGCGAATCAACGATTCCTGATAACCAGTTTCAGAAAATGACCCGGCGCGCATTTGGGAGCGCGTTGAGGAGGGAGGCGACGCTGAGTCCTTCATGGCTGCCTCGTGCGAGGTAGAGAGGAGTGAGAGGTAGTATGCGGAGTTGGCGGTGTAGCTCGGCGCCATCTGCACAGTTTGTTCACCGAGTTTGAACGCGCGGCGCGACTGGCTGCGATAGTTCAGAAGTACCGCCAGGAGCGCGATCACAGCCAGGCCGACCAAAGCGGCAATGCGAAGTTTCATGGCTTCCCCCAATAAGTTGCTCGGTACTCAAAGCCCGCAGCGAACTGCGGCATCCCAATTACTCGCGGAATGCGGAGTTGGGTTTCACTTTGGTTTCTTTGCCGGTTCGGGCTCGGGCTCGATCTCAAAGATCTCGTCGTGGAGTTTCTTCAGGTTCTTGGCAACGTGATCCGCATTTTCGCCCTGCGCGATCTGGATCATGCGGGCGAAGAGATCGGTGAGGTACTTTTCTTCGTCCAATGTGCCGCGAGAGCGGCGACCCACTCCCATGGAGTATGCATCGCTGAAGACCTCGCGATGAGCGCGATCGACGAGGCGCTCGTAGTACTCAGGCGACTCATGGAATCCCTGAACCTGGCGAATCATCTGCTTGGCGTCTTTCAGCACTTCCTTGCCGTCATCCCCCTTGCGCGAAAATGCCACGATGAGCCCGACAATCAATGCGACGACAACACCAGCAATGCGAACTCCTCCCACAAAGCACCTCACTTTCTGGTGAGCAGCATACCAGAAAGGTGAATGTCATGCAAGTAAAACACGAACGCAATTGAGATTTCACGGGTTCAATCTGTCGGTTGCTGAGGAAGTACTTGTCTTTTCAATAGTTCCATTCGCATTTGGGCTGCGGTGTCAGCTCGATGATCAATTTGTACGGCCTGCCAACCTGCGTTGTGGGCCGCGTGGATGTTCTCTGGCAGGTCATCAAAGAACAAGATATCGGACCTTTGGAAGCCAGAGAGTTCTTCGAAGCGATGATAAATAGCGGCATCGGGTTTGGCCAAACCCATGAGGTGGCTGGCGTGCTTATGCCTGAGGAGGCCGATCGTGGGGAAGTCTCCCGGGTTGCCATCGCGTGGCAGGTGCCGCACCCAGTGGCGGTGATTGGTGTTGGAGAGGAGGCCAGTGGTGGCGACGCTTGCAGCGTGGATGTCGTGGATCAACTGGGTGACGCCGGGGTATTCGGCGATCAACCAGGCGTCGTGGATGCGTTGAAAATCGTCGGCTGTGTACCGACCGGCAGTGTGCTTGGCGACTTGTGCATAAAAGTCAGCTTCGGACATCGTGCCCTTTTGGAACTCCTGGGCGAGGGCAGCGCGTTTCTGGCTGAGGTGCGGTGCGGCGACTTCGGGATAGACCGGCAGTGAGATTCGTTGGCATGCCTCTTCGAAGCTGCGGACAATGCGGAGAATCACACCACCCCAATCAAAGACGACGATCTTGGGAGTCATTCGCGTTCTTCGTCCTTAATAGAGGTCTTCATCACCTCGGCAAGCACCGTGGTGGCAAAGGAGCCACGAGGGAGATCGAATGCGCAGCGGACGAACGGGCCATGCTCATCCACACCGCCTTCGATTTCGATATCGCTGATGCGGATGCGAAGGGCGCGGCGCTGACCGTGCATGCCGCCAAGTGGGCCCTGATCGAACGTGGAGAGGTCTTGCTCGGTGACTCCGTAGGCCCGCAATGCCGCGATTTCGTGTGCGTAGGTTTCGCCATCGGCACGGAGCATTCCACCACCCCACATGGGGCCTGAAGGGCTGATTTCAAACTTATTCAGTCGTTCCTGAGTATCGGAGAGTTGAGCGGTGGCAAGATCAACTGTGAATGGTGCGTCGTTGACGTGTTTGATGGCGATATCGCCGGGGCGGAGAGTTCCCAAAGAGCCGCTGGCGATGCGTTCGTCGACGACGATGTTGAATACCGCGCTCTGAAAGGCGTTGAGCATGAAGCGAAGTTCGGCGGATTCGAGGCCCCTGATGGCTCGTTCGGCAGACTCACCCCTCAGGAGTGCCGCGAGAACCCGACGTTCGATGCCGGGTCCGAAGAGAATGATGCTGTCGGTGAGGCGGCCTTCGGCAAAGGCGCGGCGAGCTTCGCGATGGGCTTCAGAATGCGAGCTTGGTTCGAGAAGGGCCTTTACAGCTCCCTGCCAATCACCGAGGAGGACGGCCTTTCCCACGAGGTGATTTCTCGCCACCGCGCCAAATCGCTGGGGGCCAAATCGATTCGGTACCCCTGCGGCTTCAAGCCGCTTCAGAATGCGCTGGGCAATCACAACATCCGTGGGTTTCACATCGCGGATGCGGATGCTGAATCGGTTTCCGAGCAAGTGGCCGATGCGCAGTTTGTTCACATGCTGATCAGCCCACAGCACGGTGGCGCGATCGTGCTGAAGCATGGGGAAATCTTCAACGCGTTTGCCGGGAATATGAACCGAGATCAACTGACGCGTGACGGCGTGCTTGTCTTTTTGGCCAGCGTAGCCGACAGCGCGGCGGTTGACACCGAAGTGCTTCGCGATGAGAGCGACGAGCTCGGTGGTGCTCATTTCACGTTTTTGAATAAAGAGGTATGCGTGTTCCCCTTCGCCCTTGGGCTGGTAGAGGGGCATTTCCTCGACGAGAAAATCCTCGGGGCGTTGGCGAATCGTGCCGCCAATGCCGGCGATGTCGGCGGTGAGGTAGCGTGCCGCGATCACGGTTCTGACTCCGGCCCGGATCCTGCCTGAGCGGAATCCAGGACGTGTTCTGCGACATAGATCGGCACGTTTTCGGCGACTCCCAGGGCGATAGCATCGCTGGGGCGGCTGTCGATATTGACCACTTCGCCGGTGTCACGCCTCACCTGCAGCGTGGCGAAGAAGGTGTGTTCGGAAAGGTCGTTGATGGTGATGGATTCGAGTTTGCCGCCGAGTTCGCGAATGACGTTGGCGAGGAGATCATGGGTCTGGGGGCGCTTGATCGGGATGCCCTTCAGACGCCGCTCGATGGCCTGGGCCTCTGGGAGGCCGATGACAATGGGAAAGCTGCGGCGGGATTCACCTTCGACATCCGCCTCACGAAGCTCGATCAATTGAAACTCCGCCACCTCGCGAATGAGGATGCGTGAAAGTTCCATGCGAACCGCCATGCCCACCTCCTGAATCACGGTAGGCCCGTTCCGGCACTGCACCCCTTGCTACCCTCCCGGTTCATGCGGATTCCACGCACGATCTGGATCACGACCCTGGCAGACCTCTGGCGTCTGCTGCTCCTCACGACGCTGGTCATTGTGACGGTGTTGGCATTTGTCGCGAGTGTCAAGCCGCTGTCGGACGGGAAGCTTGAGGCGGAAGACGCGGTGCGGTTCATGCTGCTGGCGATGCTGCCGATGCTGGCGTATGCGTTGCCATTTTCCGGGGCGTTTGCCGCGACACTGACCTATTACCGGCTGGCCAATGACAATGAACTGATTGCGGCCCGGGCCAGCGGTGTGTCGCTGCGCATGCTTTTGGTGCCGGCGATGGTGACGGGGCTTGCGCTGGGTGTGGCCCTTGAAGGGCTGAATGAGTTTGTGATTCCGAAGTTTCTGCGGAACATGGAGCGGCTGGTGACCGTTGATGCGGCCCGTCTGCTGGCGGGGAGCATCTCGCGGGGACAGCCCTTCGAGCGAGATCGGACGCTGATCTATGCGGATGATGTGCAGAGGGTGGAGCCGGAACCGGGAACCGGCGCGACTGACAAATTGATTCTGTCGCGATTGCTATACGTTGAGAAGGACTCGGCGGGGAACATTGTCAGCGAGGCGACGGCGACGCGCGCGGGCGTGTGGGTGTATCCGGCGACAGAGGATCGCACCACAGGTCGCGCCAGCAGCGATGTGTACATCCGGTTGATTAACCCGATTGGCAGCCGCACCAAGGTGAGGCCAGGTCAGAGCGCGGTCTTGCATGAGTCGGATTCGAGTGAATTCTCACTGACTGTGCCGAGTCTCTTCAAGGACAATCCGAAATTTGCGACGTTCTTTGAATTGCGAGAGCTCAGGACCAATCCGGAGCGGATGTCCAAGGTGGATGTGCGTCGGCGCGATTTGGCTTTAATGATCGGTGAGCGGCGGCTGATGCAGGCGGTGGCTTCGGACCTGGCATTGGATCGTTCGCTGACGTTGACTCGCCCTGATGGCGAGACGATCGTGCTGCGAGCCGCGGAATTGAGGGAAACCGCGCCACGCGAATGGTCGCTGTTGCCGGCGAAGGCGGGTCAGGCGATTGAAGCGGAGATCGTGCGTCGCGCATCGCGCACAGGCGAGGCGGGAGTGACGACACGTTACTCGGCTGAATCTGGAACGCTGTCGCCGCTGCCTCGCGAAGAGCGGGCGGATCGACGGTTGGCGTTGAAGCTGGAATTGAAGAACGCTCGCGCGATGTCTGGTCCGTCGACCAAGGCCGCTGCCGGAGCGGATGGAAAGCCCGTGGGCGTTGCGGAGTTTCCCCGCTATGTGCGAGGCGACCTGACGTACCCCACTTCAACGGTGGATGATCTGCTGAAGCTTTCGTCGGCAGACTTGATCAAGGCATCGGAGGCCGGAGATGTTGCGGTGCTCACGAAAGGGCCGGCGGCAGATCTGGCGTTTGTGCTGCGGGATTTGTCGCGAGATATCACCAGCAAGCAGAATGAGCGATTGGGTCTGGCGGCGGCGACGGCGATCATGATCGTGCTGGGTGCGGTGTCGGCGGTATCGATGCACGCTCGGTTGCCATTGCAGGTTTATCTGGCGGCGTTCTTTCCTGCGCTGGCATCGGTTGTGACAGTTGCAGGGGGCCAGACCCTGAATCGAAGCATCGGGTGGCCGGGCCTGATCCTGCTTTGGAGTGGTGTGGCGGTGCTCGCGGCGTACACGCTTCATCTGTATTTGAAGGTGGCGCGGCGGTGATGGCTTCTGCGGCACAGCACCATGAGCGGGCGTTTGCGCTCGGCCCCGCGCTGGCGTGGGCAAGTGGTGGGTTGCCGACTGTGCTGCTGGTGCTTGTGATGTTGGCGCTGCGATTGGCGTATCTGGCCTTCTGGTGCCCGTACACACTGATCGAAGATGAGGCGCATTACTGGGAATGGTCTCGGCAGATCGATTGGTCGTATTACAGCAAAGGCCCTGGAGTGGCGTGGACGCTGTGGATCACCACGCAAGCGCTCCCTGGCCTTCAAGAATTCGCGGTTCGCGCCTCGGCACCGGTGTTTCACGCGATCACCACCTTGGCTCTTGCTTCGCTGGCGTCATCATGCTTTCGCGATCGACGCATCGGGTTTGTGACTGCAGCGGTGTTCAATCTGATGCCGGGGTTTCAGATTGCCGGGACGCTTTTTGTCATTGACATGCCCTTCGCGGCGTGCTGGGCTCTGGCGATGCTGGCGGCGTATCACGCGTTCTTTGCACGGTCGGGAATCAGCTGGATCGCGCTGGGTATCGCACTGGCGATCGGGTTCATGTACAAATACACGATGGTGCTGCTGATTCCCGGTCTTGCTCACACGCTCTTCTGGGATCGTGACCGGCTGGTGTTGCCGCGTGGTTGGCGATGGCTGGCGGCGGGGTGCGTGCTGTTGGCGTGTGTCGGATTGGTTCCAGTGGGAATCTGGAATGCCCAGCACGGTTGGCCCACCATCAAGCACCTCCTCGGGCATCTGGGAGTTGAGGGTGGAGACACGCCGGTGGTGCAAGGGGCTGGAAAGGGTTGGTCGTACAACCCGATGTGGACGATCGATTTCCTGATCGCTCAGTTTGGCATTTCCGGCCCGATCCTCTTGCTGGCTCTTGCCGCGTGCCGTCCGGGGACGTGGAACACCCCGCATGGTGAATTGGGGCGACGCTTCATCCTGTGGTGTGGTGCTCCCATCGTGATCTTCTACCTGCTCGTCTCGCTGGTGACAGAGCCGGAAGGGAATTGGTCGATCGCTGCACACTTATCTGTCGCGCCGCTTGCTGCAGCGATGGTGATTCAGATGCTTGATCGCGTCTCCGGCCTCGCGGTTTCGCAGTTTAACCCTGTGCGTTTCGTCTGGCACTTGTCTCTGATTCTCGGCGTGGTTGCCGGTGTGGTCATGCTGCGGCTGGATTGGATAGATCGGGGTTTGGCGGCAGTGGGGGCATCGGATGGTGTCCGCCGCATCGTGCCGATGTCGCGATTGAGCGGGGCGGATGTGCAGGCCGGGCACGTGTCGAGGTTGCTGGCCGAGTTGCCTGCCAACTCCTTTGTCATGGCCAAGCACTACGGTCGAGCCAGTCAGATGGCGTATTACCTTCCCGACCAACCTCGCGTGTATTGCGCCAGTGCGTATCTGGATCATGGCCGCCGCACGCAGTATGACGTCTGGAGTTTCACCGATCTTGCCAACCAAGAGACCGAGCGCTCGCTGCTGGGCCGGGATGCGGTTGTGATGGGTGGCACGCTCGAGGATTGGCAGCCCCTCTTTCACTCCGTGCGTGAGATTGGTACGCTGGATGGTGATCGCAAGCGCGGCCGCCCCGCCTTTGTCGCCACGGGGTACAAAGGATTGAGCAAAGCCGGGGGAGGACGCCCTTGAGTCACTCCGTCGCCCATCATGAATCCTCACGCTCGCGCTGGAGACACATCGCGCTCTTTGCCGCGATCGCGCTTGTGGGCTTTGCGATCCTCACACCCCTGGATCCCTGGCTGTGGAAGGTGCTCAAGGTTGATGATGTCAAGCGTTTGGAGATCCGCGACATCTATCAGGTCTTTCGTCAGGTCGGCCACCTCTCGGTGTGGCTGATCCTGGCGATCGCTTCATGGATCCTTTTAGGCCACACGCGCTTCCGCACGCGGCAGTGGTTCACTCCCGGACTGGTGTTGATCCTGTCGCCGCTGATCGCTGGGCTGTGCAGTGAATTGGCCAAGCGTCTGATTGGCCGCCTGCGTCCCGGCATTGTCGATGAGAGTGGCGCGTATGTCTTCAAGCCCCTCTTCTCTGCCTTTACGGATGATTCCAACCTGGGCATCCCCAGCTCCCACGCCACCGTGGCCTTCGCGGGCGTCTTCATGCTGATCCGCCTGTATCCAGCGCTCACACCACTGGCCCTGCCGCTGGCTGTGGGATGCGGTATGACGCGACTCCTCACCGGGGCCCACTATTGCACGGATGTGTGGGCGGGAATGTGCATCGCGTATGCCACATCGGATGTGGTGTACCGCCTTCTGGTCCCGCGCACTGGTACTCTTTCCCCCGCCTCTTCTTCCCCCGCATCCTCTTCCCCCGCCTCTTCTTCCCCATGACCGTCCTTGACCGCTACATCACCCGCCAGTTCCTCACCAACGTCTTCGCGTTGTTCGCGATCTTCTTTGCCTTCATCATCGCCATCGATGTCTCCCTCAACTTCGGAGACTTCTGGGAACTCGCCAAGAAGTGGGCCCTCCTGCAATCGCCGGGAGAGAAGCCGGGCATCTTTCGCCTCGCCGGGTTATCCATCTTCCTCGTCGCCGACTTCTGGTGGCCAAACCTTTTGCGTCTCTTTAACTTCATGCTCGGGCTGGTGATGGTGGGGGCGATGGGGTTCACCATCTCGCAGATGGTCAAGCACCGCGAATTGGTCGCGACCCTCGCCAGCGGCATCTCCCTCTTTCGCATTGGCCGCCCCATCGTCCTCTGTGCCTGCGTGTTGCTGGTGTTGCAATTGGCCAATCGCGAGTTTCTGCTTCCCAGCATCGCCCCCTTGCTCGCCCGCGAGCGTGATGCCGCCGGTCAGCGACTGCTCGGTGCCACACCCGTCCCCCTCACCAGCGATGGTCAAGGGCGCCTCTTTTACGCCCGGGCCTTTGATGCCGATCAAGGTGTCCTCACCGATGTCACCATCTTCGAGCGTTCCGCCGAAGGCGAGCTCGAACGCCGCATCTCTGCCGACAACGCGACGTGGAACCCGGCAACCTCCACCTGGGTCTTGAAGAATGGCCAGATCGACCGCAAACGCGGCACGCTGGCCGTCACCATCCCCATCGATTCCATCAAGACGCCGCTGGACCCGGTGCAACTCAAACTTCGCCGCTTTGCCGGATACGCGCAGAACCTGTCGTTCACACAAGTCTCGCTCCTCATCAATCAGCCCGACCTGTTAGACACCTCGACACGGACGCGCTTGGATGAATTGCAACGCGTGCGCTTCAATCGCTTCAGCGTCGTCATCTGCAATCTGCTGACGCTCATCACTTCGCTGGCCTTTTATCTCCGCCGCGAGCCGGGGAACATGCTGATGCAGTCCTTGAAGTGTGCTCCCGTCGCCCTCATCTCCCTCTTGGGCGGTATTTTGGCCTCCGCCGCGACGATCCCCGGCATCCCTCCCGCCGTCGGCGTCTTCATTCCCTGCGTGATCCTGCTTCCGATCTCGATTGCGAGTATCAATTCGATTCGGACGTGAGGCAAGGCATCAGGGGATTCAGGGAACCCTGAGCGCGAGCTCAGGGCCTGTCTTTCTT
>CAYTYD010000047.1:0-16418 GCA_964441555.1 uncultured Phycisphaeraceae bacterium
GTCTGCTCAAACCTGACCGACGCCACGCCCGGACATGTTGCCAATTGCTCGATTTGTGCCGATCCCAAGCGGGATCGAGCCACCGTCCTGGTGGTGGAGCAGCCCAAAGACTTGATCTCTCTTGAGCAGGCCGGAACATACCGCGGCCTCTACCACGTCCTCATGGGCCGTCTCTCCCCCCTCGACGGCATTTCCCCTGCCGAATTGACAGTCGCGCAACTCATCAAGCGCGTCTGTTCACCTGATCAGAATCCGGGCGGGGTCGCCGTGCGCGAGGTAATTCTGGGCACAAATCCGACCGTGGAGGGCGACGGAACTTCGCTATATCTTGCCGAACAATTGCGAATTGCCTCGGCTGAACTGGTCCGAACCGGGGCCGCCCCCGTATCGGTTACACGACTGGCCCGCGGCTTGCCTGCTGGATCTCAGCTTGAGTTTGCGAATAAGGCGGTTTTGGCCGATGCCATCCTCTGCCGCCAGTCGATGCAGTAGACTGTGGAAGATGCACCCAGCCTAGGTGCAGCCAAGGAGCGGCGGACCATTCGTACTGACACACATGAGGTTTGAGTACTCACAATCTCTGAAGCTGGGGCAAAGCCTGAAAATGGCTCCCCGGATGATCCAGTCGATGGAAATCCTGCAGATGTCGCTCGCAGACCTGCAGGAACGCATCGAACAGGAATTAGAAAACAATCCGACTCTGGAACTGGCAGAAAACGAGATTGAGCCGGGCACGCGTGTCGATTCTGAAATCTCCGCTCCTTCCAATCCTGCCGAGCCGCTGAAAGTCGGCGAGGATGACAAAGCCGAGTTTTCTCGACTAGAGGAATTCGAAGAAGATCATCCAGACGCGACTGACAACGCGATTGAGGATGTTCGCCCACGCGAACGCGATCTGGAGTACCGCCCCACTTCTTCCGGCGACGCCGAGGGCGATGCCAAATTGGAGGCGATGGCCTCACTCCCTGCTCGCTCAGCACCACTGGTGGATCAGCTTCAGGATCAATGGGCATTGTCTGACGCCGACGAAGCATTCAAACCACTCGGCGAATTGCTGATTTCTTTTATCGACGAACAGGGGTACCTTCGCACGCCCTTGGAGACCATCGTCGACCGCGCCACCGAGATGCTGCTGCCACCCCTCACAGCCGGAGCACGCCCGACCCGTGGCATTCCCACGATCGCACATCTGGAACACGTCCTCCAGGCCGTACAGCTCTTTCTCGATCCTCCTGGCGTCGCGGCACGCACACCCCGAGAGTGCCTCCTGCTTCAACTGGACGCGCTGGCTCAGGAGAATGCACCGGGCCGCGACGGCATTCCTTCTGATCTCATTGATCACGCTCGGCGAGTCGTTTCAGATCACCTGGATGACCTGACCAAGAACCGATTGCCGTTGATCGCAGAAAAAACCGGCCTCACGCTGGATCAGATCAAGCAGACGCTGATGCTTCTGAAGAAACTCTCGCTGGCCCCTGGCCGTCGATTGGTGACAGATGCGCCCAGCACCATCATACCAGATGCCATCGTGGAATGGGATCCTGACGGTGATCGCTACATCAGCTATCTGAACGACTCACGCCTTCCCAATCTGCGCGTCAACCTCGAATACGCCATGCTCAGCAAGGACAAGAGCATGGAACGCAAGGATCGCGAATTCATCAAGACCAACTTGGGCAACGCCCAATGGCTTATTGACGCTGTGCACCAGCGCAAGCACACACTGCTCAAAGTCCTGCAATCCGTCGTTGTGCATCAGCGCGAATATTTCGATGTCGGCCCTCAGGCCCTCAAGCCGCTTCCCATGACGCAGGTCGCCGAGGAATTGGGCATTCACGTCGCCACTGTGTCGCGTGCTGTAGCCGAAAAGTACATTCAGACTCCTCGCGGGGTCGTTCCGCTTCGAAAGCTGTTTTCGGGTGGCATCCCCACAGCCACCGAACCCAGCGATACCGGCGAGGCTGGCGGAGAGTCCATGGCATGGGATGCCATCAAGGAAGCTCTTCGCGAAGTCATCGACGGTGAAGACAAGTCCAAACCACTCAGCGACGATGCGCTTGTGTTGGAATTGAAAAAGCGCGGCATCGAGATCGCACGTCGCACGGTCGCCAAGTATCGCGACCAACTCGGCATACCCACCGCGCGCATGCGCAAGACCTTCTAAACCATTCGGGCTACCTGCTCATCACTTCGGCAATCGGTTCACCTGCCGCAGGAATCGCCACACGAAAATCCTCACCAAGCAAGGCCCCGATGGTCGCCGCATATCGGTTGTGTGTAATTTCCGGAACATCACGCCTCTCTCCCAGTGCCGCCGTATCCGGCCCAATCACGGCCAGCCAGGTGGATTCACATCCAGGGTGCTTGGGCAGACTGTGATTCCACCAGTCATTCTCTCCGCCGCGCGTGTCTCCGCGGCCATGATCGGGATGAATGATGAATGTGGTCGTGCCACGATACTGCTCCATCGATTGAACTGCTGCCCACAGTTCGCGGATATAGCCATCCGCGCGGTGCGCTGCTTCAAGATATCTTGCGTAATCCCCTTCATGAGCAAATTCATCGGTTTCACCCAGGCACAGAAATGTCAGTCGCGGCTGATTGGCTTTCACCCAATCCAGCATCGGAATAAAGACCAGCGAATCAAACGAAGCCGATGCCCACCGATAAGGAGTCTCAGCCCGCACTCGATTAATCACATCGATGGTCGGTGTCAGCGTGCCGAAATCAATCGGCCCCATGCTGTCATCCACCGGCACCTTCGATCGCTCTTGGTTGAAGATGAACGGAAATACATCCCACGCTCCAAATGCCGCGACCTTACCGGAAAACTGCGGCTTGCCGTTCAACCACTCATACACCGACACGTTCGGATTGGGAATCTTGCGATTCCCTGTGATCCGCGCATCGTCTGCCACACCAGTGATCGCCTCGCTGTATCCCGGATACGAAACGCCAATGCGATTGGTGATCCTCACCACGCTGCCGATCTCCTGATTGCCGAAGATCTGCCCTTGCTTCGCCACCGTGCTCCAAAGAAACGGCATCAGTTTCTCGCGGCGTTCACTCGGCCCCGCGCCGCCAAAACGCTTGTTGAGCGAATCGGGGCGTTCCACTTTGTTGTCTTTGGTCAGCAGACCTGATTGCATGCCGCCGAAAACCTCCTGCCAGCGCAATCCATCGATCATGATGTGAAAGACATTCTGTGTCCGATGGTCGTTTGCCGCGGCCTGCGCAGCACTCATTGAGCCACGATCAGCCATGGCGTCAGTCGCCAGCAGGTTCATCGATAGCGAAAAAACAACGCACGCATGGGTCAGCATGCGTGCGATGATACTTGATTATTTGAGTACAGGCACGAAACCGCAGGCTCAGTCTTCCTTCACTCCCAAGCGCTTGTGAGAGGCCTGACGAATTTTCTCGATCGAATCGAGGCCGGCCTTGGCTTCAGTCGCCTTGCCATTGATGATCGCCTCTTCGACGTCGATCATCGTTCGCATGATCTTGATCATGTCCGCCCGATACTCGGCAGTGATTTTCGCCTTGGCCGCGTCGTCTTTGGCATCTTTGAGGAAGTCGGCTGGCAGAGGCAGTCCCTTGGCCGTCGCGCAACCCCGCTGCATCTCATTGATGAGGCGGATGTTCTCTTCTTTCTTGGTCGGATCGCTGATCTGTGTATTCAGAGTTCTGGCAGCGCGGTTCATCGCTTTCATACCCGCATCAACACTGGCCTGACGGCCACCCTGCCCGCCGGGTCCACCCGGGCCCCCAGGGCCACCCGGGCCACGCTCGCCGCCACGATCAGGCCGCTGCTGGGGCTGCCCAGCCGGCTGCTCACTTGCGGGTTGCACCGCCCACAAAGTGCCCGCGCCAACCATGATGCACACAATCGAAACCGCAAGTTTGGACATGACCTTCTCCATTGAGCGCCCTGATTATCAGGACGCGCGCGTCGCTCATTTGTTCCCAAGTGCCCGTTTCCGATCACTTGGCCTTCAGCCGCACGATCTTGTCAGGATTATTCAGGGCAATGTACACACTTCCATCCGGGCCCACAACCACGTCTCGAACACGACCCATGCCGTAAAAAATGTCTTCTTCCTCGACAAACTTCCCCTGCTCAACGCGGACACGCCGCACCGTATTGCCGGCCAGCCCCCCTGCCAAGAGATCCCCCTTCCACTTGGGGAATTCCGTGCCGCGAACCACATCCAGCCCACATGCCGCGATCGACGGCAACCAGCGGTACACCGGCATGGTGATGTTGTCTTCCTTGGTTGGCCACGGCATCACCAGCGGCATGTCGCTGTAATTGATGCTGAAGGACACCTTGGGCCAGCCGTAGTTGCTGCCCTTGGTGATGATGTTCACTTCATCGCCGCCGCGCGGACCATGCTCGGTTTCATAGATCGTTCCATCATCCGCAATCACCAACCCCTGCGGGTTGCGGTTGCCATACGTGTAAATACTCTTGTAGTTGGCATCCACGCTTGCAAACGGATTGTCCGCCGGAATCGAACCATCTTCCCACAGACGGTGAATCTTGCCATTAGGACGGGTCAGATCCTGCGCATGCGGGCCCATGCCACGTTCACCGATACCCCAGAACACATATCGCTTTCCCTTGTCAGGGCCATCCGCAACCGGTGCGGAAAACACCACGCGGCAGCCAAAGTGCAAATCAGTCCCCAGGTAGTGCTCTTTCTTGGCTTCAAAGATCACCTGCTGATCGACCCATGCTCCGTCCTTGATCTTGCCGCGCACAACCTTGGTCATTCCCAGGCCGCGACTGCCGTCGCGATACAGATCGCTGAATGCTAAATACACCCATCCGTTGCTGGCAAAGTCAGGGTGAACAGCCACATCCATCAACCCGCCTTGGCCGCGATTGCGAACATCCGGAGTGCCCTTCAAGGGCTCTGACAGTTTGCCATCCTTCCACTGCCGCACACGTCCGGCTTTCTCCGTGATCAGCATCGTGCCATCTGGAAGAAAATCCACCGCCCACGGCACCTCCAGATTGCTCGACACCACATCCTCAACCTGCGCCGTGTGGTATTTGCCGGGGAACGTACCCTTCTCACGCTTGACGCTGTCGCGCTCCTTGCGGCGGGCCTGATCTTGTAGTTCACGCAGATGCACGATCACCGACCAGCACTCCACGTCCTTCAAATCCTTGAATGCGTGCGAAGGCAACTCCTTGGACCCGCTGCGCACCATCTCGAAGAAAGGTCGATCCAGATCTTGAGAACGCTTTTCTGCGTTGAGCAATGACTTGGCTTTGTCACCGCCACTGGCATCCTCACCGTGGCAAGAGGCACAGTTGTTGGACCACGTCATGCTTGCGGATTGCGAGAACGCCGCAGAACTTGCGATCGCACAGGCAAACCCTGCGGCAAGGATGCGAAGTGTCGATCCCGTTACGTCATTGTGTCGATTGAAACCCTTTTGCATGGCCAGAGTGTAACCGTGCAAACGGACGTCAATCGCGTGTGTCAAGTGCCGAATAACCCGCAAATCCCGATGCAATACGGCTGCCTCTGGATCGTTCTGCCTTCGACGCGCTTGTCGCACTGAAATGGAGCAATTCATGTCCCCCTCTCGTCGGAAAATGATCTCTTCTCTTCCCGCCCGCCTGCTGGCCGCGGCACTCGTGGCCACCTCACTGGCTTCCGCCGCCGCGGCTCAAATGGCTCCGGATGATTACTACTCGACCACTCTGAATCGCGCGGTGCGTCAGCCCGCCGATCGCGGAAATCGTGACGGTTTCCAACCGCCTCGCCGTGAAGATGGACCCGCTCGCGAGATTGATCGCCGAGACGATGACCGCAGGCCCACAGACCGCGATGGCGATCGCGAAAAAATGATGAGTGATATGCGTGAGCGCATGCAGAAACGCATGGAATCGCTCACGCCAGAGCAGCGCGAACGTGCCCAACAGCGTATGAACCAAATGCGTGAACGCATGGAAGACATGCGTGAGCGAGGCCGCGGCCCAGGATTCGGCCCCGGCCCCAGAACTGATCGTGGGCCCGATCGCGGTGGCCCAGAGAACCGGGATGATCGCCGTGATCACCCCCGCGGCGGTGATTTCCGTGGCCGCGAACGCTTCGACGACCGCGATGACCGTCGCGGCTTCTCTGGTGGTGCTGACCGCCGGCCACACATGCGCGGCCCTGATGCTGGGCATCCTCGCGCCGGGGGCCCCCGGATGGACGATCGCGGCGGCCAGATGCAGCCTCGCTTCGCTCCCCCACCGCCTCGCGATCGAATGTCGCATGACCGCGGCCCCGAAGGTCGCTTTGACCAGGGCCCGGATCATCGCAACCACAGCCGTGGCCAAGCTCCGCATGGTCGAGGCGGGTCTGATCGCGACATGCGCCACCCCATGAAACACCGCGACGGAACCGCTGGCCACCGCGGAGATGATCGTCGCGAACACCCGCAGATGAAGCAACACGGCAGAGGCAAGCACGATCAGCATCCCAAGATGAACCGCGGTCCGCGCGATGGTGATCGTCGTGAAAACCGCGATCGCCGCCCCGGTCGTGGCGCAGTCGAAGGTGGTCCGAGTATCCAGTATCCATCAGACCCAGCGTGAGTAACGCATTCCTCGCACTCGTCTGATAATCACTTGAGAATCTTCTTTCCTCACAGCCGCGAGTTTCGTCTCGCGGCTTTTTCTTGGCGCGCGGAACTTGGAAAGGTAAACTGTGTGTGTTCCGCAGCGATTCGCTCATATGAGGAGATTGGCCAATGACCCGCCCATTTAGCGTGGCCGCCACGCTTTGCCTTACTGTCGTGTCTGTTGCTCAGGCAGATGTGATCTACAGCGACGGCACCTTCACTCCGTCGAATTGGGGGCTTGAAACGTTCACTGCCAACGGAGCCGGTGGCAGCGTGACCACAGCCCAACTGGCCAGTGGCGGCAATCCCGGCCAGGCTCGCAGCGTGACCAACACAACGGGTACCGGGCCCGGTCAGACGATCTACGGATTGCATCGCTTCGGCACGACAAACTCGACTCGCTACGAGCCGATCAATCAGGGTGCGATTGCTTCTGTCGATTTCTCCATCGACTTTGCATTCCTCTCAGGCATTGGCGGTCAAGGCCATGGCTTGGCACTGGGTGCCAAGCAGGGAGCAGTGGTGTTCGCCGCGGCAGCAACCGTGACAGGTTCCTCGACGGCCTGGAACACCTATTCCATCACCGGCTTAACCGCGGCGGATTTCACAGCGGTCTCCGGGTCTGGCTCGATCAATTTTTCCGATGCCGGAGCGCCAATCCGGTTTGGTTTCATCACTTCCAATTCCAACGGCTCTGGCGGCACGTCATATTTCAACGAAATTGCCTATGACAACTTCTTTGTCCGCGTGGTACAGGTGCCAGCACCTTCCACGATGGCCTTCTCGCTCGGATCGATCCTTTGCCTTGCCCGCCGCAAGCGCTAGGTCATCGAAGAGCACCGCCCGACCCCGGGGTATTTTCCCTATTTGACAAGTGGTAATAATGTTCCCATGGGAAACCCGCCCCCCGAGCCATGCGGATTGGCCGGACTCGCGGCATCGATGCCAGCGGAAGCTGTATGGTCCGCCTTGGTGACCGAACCGGGAACCGGCGTCAGCATCTTTGACATCGACGGCCTCTGCCTTTTCATGAGCCAGTCCGCATGCGATATTTTCCTTGGTCGGGGCATCCGCTCCGATCAAGTGAGTGGTCACCACGCACGCGAGTTCTTCCCCGAAGACTGGGTGTCGCAACGTCTCGACTTGCTTCGCAAGATTCGCGATGGTGGTGAGCCACGCGGCATTCGCACCATCTGGCGCGGTTATCAGCAAGTGACTTGGATCACTCTGATTCAAGACGATTCTGAAGACGAAATGACGCAGGTCTCGTCGAAAGAGCGGTTCCTGTGCATCACCCGCCGTGTCTCCGCAGATACGACTGCAGAGATCCCCGGTGGTGCGGAGATCGTTGATTCAACTGTGATGCGACTGGGCACACTTGATGTGCTGTCGGCGCGAGAACTCGAAGTGCTTGCCCTCATCGGCCAAGGGCTCTCTCTCAAAGAAATCGCGTCGGTCCTGCATCGTTCGTACAAGACGGTCGACAATCATCGCGCTGCGATCGGTGCCAAATTGAAGGTGGATGACCGAGTCAAGCTTGCGGAGATTGCCCGCCGCGCAGGATTGACGCTCGCCGATGCCGAACGGCCGCGTGTTTGATCCCCATCAACGAGCGAACGCCAAAGAGTTGTGTCCCAGCGAAATCAGCAACTTATTGGGACCTCTGTGCGAATAGCACAATGATTGTTGTGTGACACCCTAAGGAGTGTGCATGCTCTATTACGCATTGGTTTTTCTTGTCGTCGCCATCATCGCAGCGTTTCTTGGGTTTGGTTCACTTGCGGGTTTGGCAGCCACCATCGCCAAAGTCCTCTTTGTCATCTTTCTCATCTTGTTCCTGATCAGTCTCGTTCCGAGCTTGAAAGGCAAGAAGCCGTTGTAAGACACACTGATCGACCTATACAGGTAGACTTTCACCATGAACACACGATTCACTTCGTCGTTGTTGCTCTGCGCGAGCATCTTTGTCTCTGGCTGCGCATCGTCCGATCACATGCAGGATCGCTCCGCCCCCATCGCCTCTGCAGTCGAGTTGCACACAACGGCCGGAACCATCCGAGTCGAACTCGATGGAGCCGCCGCACCCATCACCGTCCGCAATTTCCTCTCCCGCGTCGAAGCGGGCCACTATGACGGCACGATCTTTCATCGCGTCGTCCCCGGTTTTGTGATTCAGGGCGGGGGCTGGACCATCGACCTCAAGGAACGCGCCAAAGCCGACGCCGCCGCTGGCCGTCCGGATACACCCATCATCAACGAATGGAAGTCCGGCCTGAGGAACCTCCGCGGCACCATCGCCATGGCCCGCGAAGAAGCCCCCGATTCCGCCACCCGCGAGTTCTACATCAACCTCAGCGACAACGCCCGTCTGGATATGGCTCGCCCCAACACCGGCAACGCCGGATACTGTGCATTCGGCCGCGTCATCTCGGGCATGGAAGTCGTCGATCAGATCGCAGCGGGCAAGACCGAATCACGCACCATCGAAGGCGTCACCGATGGCAGCATGAACAACGTGCCCTTGAAGCCGGTGATCATCACCAAAGCCCGTGTGATCGCTCGCTGAAGCGGAACCGCCAATCAGTTCCGTTTGAGCGAACTCTTGACACGCCCAAGCAGCGATGCCGCCTCCTGCAAGCCCCGCCCCGCCGGGCTGACGAATCGTTCGCTGAGCACATTGAGCATCTGGAAGAAGTTCAGCAGCGATTCCAACCTCTTGTTCATCTCCGCCAGATCACGCTTCTCACTTGCCGAGTTCGGATTGGCCCGTGAGCCCGTCATGTCGCGGATCTCGTGCAGTTCCGCCAGCAATGGTTCGGCTTCACGCTTCATACGCTCGCGCACAATGGCACGGAACATCGCCCACACATCCTGCTCGGCCTGAAAGTACTCTCTGCGATCACCACGCTTATGCGTACGCGAGATGATCCCCCAATCCAACAGCGAGCGCACGCTCATGCTGGCATTGCCACGCGAGATCTCCAGCCGCTCCATCAGGTCATCCATGGAAAGGGGCTGCCCGGTGATGTACAGCACCGCGTGAATCTCCGCCATCGTGCGGCTGATGCCCCACGATCCAGCCATCTCCCCCCACACGCTGATAAAGCGATCCTGCGCCTCGCGAAGATCCTGCCGCGAATCATCCTCGCCACCATGCTTTCGGTTGGATTCACTCACGCTTCAAGATATGCCGCGTCCGGCCTGCGTGCGCAAATAAAAAGGCGGCGAGACGCTGTGGCGACCTCACCGCCCTTCCGGGGGCTGATTGATCCATCCAGCATACCAACCGCCGCAAGCCGCGCCAAGTAGGAAATGGGCGAGCACCACGCAATACACCATACCGGACTTGGTTATCAAGACGGGGTTGCCACCCCTCCCATCACTCACCACATCAGGTCGGCGACACCCAACACCCCCACCACCACGCTCACCACACCATTCAGCGTGAAAAACGCCATGTCCAGCCCCTGCTTACCGCGCTTGGCCAGCACGGTGTGCTCGATCACCAGCAGAATCGCCACCACACCCGCACCGATCGCAAAGAGAACCTGAAATCTTGGCTCCGTGCCATACGCCGCCGCGAGCGCCCCGAACGCCGCCACGTGCAGCAGCCGCGCCACCCACACTGCACCCTGCCACCCCAGTGCTGCGGGAATCGATCGCAGCCCCTTCTCACGGTCAAAGTCCTGATCCTGCAGCGCGTAAATCACATCAAATCCTGCCACCCAGCACGCCACCATCACTGCAAGCCAACCCAGCGCCGCGTTGCCACCACCAACCCAGCCCAGCCCATCCACAGAGAGACCAACCGAAGTGGGATCTACCGCCAGCGCAGCAGCCAGCGGCGACAACGCCAGCGCGATTCCCAACACCAAATGGCAGAGCATCGTGAAGCGTTTGGTCAGCGAATAGAACGCGATGTACGCCAGCACCGGCACGCTCAACACCAGTGGCCACCAGTTTCCCAGCAGCACGAACCCGCCAGCGCAGAGCACGAAGAGCGCAGCCGCGGCAAAGGCGTACATCCATCCCGTCCGGGCTGACAGATCTCCCTTGGCAAACGTCCGCCGCGCTGTGCGGGGGTTTTGTGCATCAATCTCGCGATCCAGCAGTCGATTGGCAAGCATGGCCCAGGTGCGGGCGCTGACCATGCACAGCACGATCAGCACAAACTGTATCAGCGTCCGCTTCCAATGTTGGCCAGCGGAAATCGCCATCGCCCCACCCAATATGGCAAAGGGGAGGGCAAAGATCGAGTGGGCCAACTTGATATCCAGCGCGATCAGCCGCGCTGCGCTGACCGGGATCTCGGTCGGGACTACGGCTGGGGCCTTGGCGTGGACTTCGGGCATCGCTCGAGATGGTTCTGAGACCGTGGCCATGATTCGGCATCAGAGTACGACGGATACAAGCCAGTCGCCCGCACGATTGGCCCGGCATGTTCACCCCGATACTGTTGCCTCCCGTGGCACTCTCGTACTCCACTCCCATCCTCGGTTCGATCGCGCGGCTCGGTGCCAGCGTGCTGGAGAACATCTCGGCCTTTGGCCGCTTCTCCAAGTTCTGCATTCGCACCGCCGGCGGCCTTCCCGCCACCAAGGTATGGACGCGCAGCGATCGCCTCGCCAGCCAGCTCTACAGCGTGGGCACGCTCAGCATCCCCGTCCTCCTCATCACCGGCGCGTTCATCGGCATGATCCTGGCGTTGGAGAGTTACCTGCAATTCAAGAGCATCGGGCAGGAAACCCGTCTCGGTGGCATCATCAATGTCTCCCTGTGCAAGCAGCTCGGCCCGGTCTTGGCCGCCGTGATGCTCGCGGGCCGCGTCGGCTGCGCCCTCACCGCCGAACTGGGCTCGATGCGCGTCACCGAGCAGATCGATGCGATGCGGGCCATGGCCTCTGACCCCATCAAAGTTCTCGTCGTTCCCCGCGTCCTGGCGTGCATGTTTGCCATCCCCGGCCTGACCCTTTTATCCAATATCGCGGGCGTCGTCGGCGGCTACGTCATCGTCGTGCAGTTTTACGGCACCGATGAAGGGTTGTACTGGCGCTACAGCGACATGATCGTGGATTGGTTCAGCATCACCAACGGCCTGATCAAGAGCATCTTCTTCGGCGCGGCGATCGGTCTGATCGCCTGCTACAAGGGCTTTAATTGCAAGCCCGGCGCTGAAGGTGTGGGCCGCGCCACCACCGAGAGCTTCGTCTCCAACTTCCTGGCGATCATCTTCATCAACCTCGTCCTCGCCAAGGTCCTCAACGATTTCGACCTCTGGATCATCAAGGGTGGTGAGTTGCAGAGTGTGTTTAGATAGACATCACGCATCAGGGAACCCCGAGCGCGAGCTCGGGGATGTTCTGCTTCTTTTTTTACGCTGTGGCGCCAAGGCATACAAAGGGAAGAGCAATACGCCCTGAGCTCGCGCTCAGGGTTCCCTCAAACCCTGATGCCTACTTATTCCACTTCCACTCCGCCTCACTGGTCGGTTTCAGATCCGTCTTCAAGAGCAACGCCCGCACCATCTCCATCGGCATGGTGTTGGTCTGCAGCACTGCATCGTGGAACTGCTTCTCGCTCATCTTGCCGCTCTCCACGCATTCGCGGTGCAACTGCCGCAATTGCAGGCCGCCGATCATGTAGCCGCACTGATACAGCGGCGAGTAGGAACCGTTGATGTAGCGCCGCACTTCGGCCACGGCGTTGGCGCGTTCATGCCCCACTTCGGCGACCAGAAAATCCACCATCTGCTCTGGCGTCATCTGATTCAGGTGAAAGGCCAAACTCACCTTGATGCGTGCGCAGCGATGGGCACGCCAGAAGAGCATGCCGATGCGATCTTCCGGCCCGCGTGCCCAGCCCAATTCCCACTCGCGCATTTCCCAATAGAGGGCCCACCCCTCGACATAAAAGGGCGTCGAGAACTGCCCGCGATAGGGGCGCGTGCGATCGGCGTAGAACCTCTGCAAATGATGACCGGGGATCATCTCGTGCGGCACCACCAATCGCGTGAAGTGCTTGTTGTTGCCGCGCATCGCCATCAACTTATCCGCGTGCGTCATGCCGCTGGTGGGAAAGGCCACCAGCATCTCATGATCGCCATAGGCCTGAAACGGCAAGACCCGCTGGCTCTCCGCGCTCAGCATCCGCGTCTTCCACATCTCTTTGGCCATCGGCGGGATCGTCACCAGATCGCGCTTCTCCAGCCACTCCACCATTTCGCGGCACACCGCCGCCGAATACTCCGCCTGCTTTCCCGGCTCTTCGGTGATGTTCTTCACCTTCTCGATCGCGGCTTTCCAATCATCACCCAGCCCCATCTCTTGTGCGGCTTTGATGAATTCGCCCCGGCACCATGCCATCTCGCGATCGGCGATCGCGATCAACTCTTCCGGCGTGTATGCCACAATTTCATCTCGGAGGGCCTCCATCAGGGCTGCACGGCCGATGGATTCGCCGATCAGAGGATCGCCCGGCTCACCTTTCTGCTGAGCCACATTCTCGCGGAGTTCCTTGGCGAGGGCATCGAGGGCTGACACCGCTTCGCCCCGCGGCTTGCCACACCACCACGCCACATCGGGGTCGTAGGACTCATACTGCCCGACATACTCGAGCATCGCGCTCTTGAGTTGCCCGCACGCCGAGGCAGCACGCAACGCCGCGACCGGTTTCATCAATGTCGCAAACGCGCCCTTTTTGGCGCGAATGTCATCCAAGGTGGTTCGCGCCGCCTTCTCAATCTCCGTCAATTCCGCCGCAAGTTCCTTGGCGTTGACGGGTGTGAGACGGGCTCTTGCCTCTTCCATCGCGATGATGCGGGAAGCAAAGGGGATCGCGGCGGCAATCTCGCCCAGCCGCTCACGCTCCAGACGGATGCCGGTCTGCCGCGAACGCAGGTCGTTGCGCATCAGGAGGTAATCCACGCGACCATTCTGATCCAGCGCGTTGAAATCCACCCCCTGCAACTGCGTGACCTGAATCTTGGTCAGGGCATCCAACCGATCCAGCCGCGGCAAGGATGCGCGGCAGGGGGCGTACTGCTCCGTGGTCCGCACATCGGCGTTCATGCGGTTGATGACCTCGGGCATGGTCAGGCCGGTCAGACTCGAAGTTGGCATTCGCACCGAAGCCGTTGCCGTGGTCAGCGCTGCGGAACCTTCGGTGGGCTGTGTGCGTGCCGCGTGCCCGCATGCACTGAGCATGAGTGTGAGAGAGAGAGCGGTCCAGCCCATGCGATTTGCCTTCTTCGAATTGACAACCATCCTGCATGTCATCGTCATGGCACCAGCGTAGCAAATCGCTCGATACTCTGTGCGTGCCGTGAATCCTCAAGCTCAAACACGCCCGGACCTCCCTCGCACCTTGGGTTTCTGGCCCGCCATCGGTGTCATGGTGGGCGTCGCCGTGGGCAGCGGCATCTTCAAGACGCCCATCTCGATCGCCACCGACCTGCCTCATGCGGGGCTGGCCCTGACGCTGTGGGTGGTGGGCGGCGTGCTGTCGCTGCTGGGGGCGCTCGCCTTCACCGAACTCGCCGTCGCGAGCCCATCCTCCGGCGGCATCTACACATTCCTGCGTGAGGCGTATGGCAAGCCAATGGCGTTTGTCTTTGGCTGGACATACATGCTCATCACCAAGCCCAGCGCTGCGGCGGGGATCGCCATGGTATTTGCTGAGGCCGTGTGCACCGTCTGCCGCATCGAAGCCACGCCAGAGCGAATGACCGGCATCACCATCGCGGCCCTGATCGGTCTGACCATCCTGAACGTGCTTGGGACTCGGCTGAGTGCTGGCGTGTCGCTGGTGAGCACGATCATGAAGTTTGCCGCGCTCATCGCGCTGGTGGTGTGCGCTCTCACGCTGGTGAAGGGGACCACCGCCAACTTTGCCGCCCCAAGCGAGCCGATTTCATTCCGCACGGCCATCGTGGGCGTGATGGCATCGATCATGTGGACGTATGACGGCTGGGCTGATGTCGGCTCGATTGCGGGAGAAGTGAAAGACCCGCAGCGCACCCTACCACGCATTTATCTCTTGGGCACATTGGCGATCATGGGCCTCTATCTGGCGGTGAATGCCGCGACATTCTGGGCCTTGCCGCAAAGCGTGATCGCAGACAATGCCATGCTCCCCGCCGCACGCATCTTCGATATCGCCTTTGGGGCCGGGGGCGTCATTGCCATCACCGCCGCGATCGGCTTCTCGACGCTCACCAGTTCTCACGCATCGGTGCTGACCGGTGCGCGGGTGACCTTTGCCCAGGCCCGCGATGGGCTGCTCTTTTCATTCCTCGCCAAGGTCAGCAATCGTGGCACACCTGCTGTTGCCCTGTGGACACAGTGTGCCCTCTCCATCTCTGCCACGCTGATGCTCGGCACCTTCAGCAAACTCGCCGACACCTTCGTCTTCACCATGTGGATCTTTTACGGCCTTGCCGCGGCGGCGGTGATCATCTTGCGAACCACACAGCCCAACCGGCCCCGCCCCTACCGCTGCTGGGGATACCCGGTCGTACCGATCGTCTTTGTGCTGGTGGCTTTGGCCATGACGGGGCTCTCGATTCAAGAGAATCCCAAGGGCACCTTGCCTTGGATTGGCGTGCTTTTGGCCGGATTTCCGGTCTACTTCATCTGGAGAAAAGTCTGGCCGGAATCGATCAACTCAGCGCCCGGGCCTGGCTCAGGTACGACTTGAAATTGGCCACAAATTCGGCCACGCTGTCGCCGCCAAACTTCTCACACGCGACCCGCGCGACTTCAAACGCAACGACATTCTCTACCACAACGCTGCACGCTGGAACGGCGCAGACATCGCTGCGTTCGTAGGCGGATTGATCCGGCTGCTTGGTCTTGAGGTCCACAGATGGCATGCCGCGGAGCAGCGTGGCGATCGGCTTCATCGCGGCACGCACGACAATGGGTTGCCCCGTCGTCATGCCGCCCTCGGTTCCGCCAGCGTTGTTTGAGGGTCGAACAAAGCCGAGTGTGGATTCGTTCGAGCGAGCGGCGTCGAACGTAATCGGATCATGCACCTGCGACCCCGGGCGTGCGGCGACTTCCTTGCCCAGCCCGATCTCCACGCTCTTGATCGCCTGAATGCCCATGACGGCGTATGCCAGCCGCGCATCGAGCTTTTCGTGCCAATTCATGCACGAGCCCAGGCCCGGCGGCGCACCAAAGACATGGGCCTCCACCAGCCCGCCAATCGTGTCCTTGTCGATCTTCGCCTGGCGGATCGCATCACGCTGCGACTGCGTCGCGCTGGGATCCGGGCAGTAGGTCTCGCTGGAATCACGCTGCGCGCTCAATCCGCGCCACGATCCTTCATCAACTGCCACGTCGGTCTGAATGCCACCAATCGACCGGACCATGCCAAAGGCCTCGATACCGATCTCACGCAGCAGCAGCCGCGACAACGCGCCCGCGGCAACCCGCGCGGCAGTTTCGCGGGCGCTGGCCCTCTCCAAGGTTTCACGGCAGTCATTGCTCAGCCACTTCAAGGCCCCGGCCAGATCGGCATGCCCCGGACGCGGACGCGAAATCGGAGGCGTCTTGGCAAAGTCATCCATGCGCGAATCGCGATTGACGATCATCAGCGTGATCGGCGATCCCATCGATACCCCAGCTCGCACGCCGGTGAGAATCTGCACCGTGTCGGTCTCGATGTTCTGGCGGCCACCACGGCCGTATCCGCCTTGGCGGCGCTCCAACTCGCGATTGATGAGGCCCTCGTCGATCTTCAAACCCCGCGGCACACCATTGACCACGGCAAGCAGGGCCGGTCCGTGTGAT
>CAYTYD010000048.1:0-16122 GCA_964441555.1 uncultured Phycisphaeraceae bacterium
TGACATTCGTCGATTCTGATGCCAGCGTCGGGGGTGGGGGCAACCCCAATCCGCCTCCAGCGGCAGACACGCAGACCATCTACGACCAGTCCGGCAATCTGGTCTTTGATGGCCAGTTCTACTACCAGTACGATGCCTGGAATCGCCTGATCCAGATCAATAAGGCGACAGTGATTGTGGGTGAGCCCGGCCCAGAGTCATTGGGCGATCCACAACCAAGCCCGTGTCCGAGCACCGATCTGAACATCGGCCCGATGGTGAAACTCTTCACCTATGACGGTGTGGGCCGGCTGATTCGTGTCCAGAGTCCCTTCCCGACTCCGGAGGCATCAACCGGCGCTGTCAGAAGTGAACGCTTCTACTACGACGGTGCGCGGCGGATTCAGGAGATTGTCACCGATCCTCTCGCCACCATCGGCCTCGCCGAAGATCCCGAGGGTGAGGCCAACAACCCCGGCCTTGGTGAACAGCTCAACAACTCGGTCCCCGAAGGTCAGCAGCAATCAGGCGATCCCGAAGGAACACCACTTTCCTTTGAACAGTCGCAGATGCAGCAGCAGGAGGAGAACCCGCAAACTCTGATCGGTGGCGAGGGTGAACCACTTCCCGCCACCATCGGCGGCGCAGAACGCGAGTACATCTGGGGTCCCGGCGATGGTCCGGCTGGGATCGATGAAATCCTTGTCCAGTTCGATATCAACCGCGCCCCATGGTGGATGCTCCAGGATGCCGGTGGCGATCTGGTCGCTATGTGCGACATCGGCGGCAGTGGTGTTGGGGGTTCCGCGCGGGTTGTCCACACCTACCAGTTCGATGCGTATGGCCAGTGCTTGCGGGCCACGCAGTTGGTGGCGAACTCCACCACCTTCACAGTGCCTTACACGCGGCTCGGCCACAAGGGTCTGTTCCTTGATAGAATTGATGTCGGCGTTGCCTCGGGCAATAGCACCAGCGGCTTCTTTGACAATCCAAGAGTGGTGGGCGGGGGGTATGGGAGTGGTGGCACGCTCGGTAGTCCCACGGGCTCAGTCGTCCGCTACCAGGTCCGCAACCGCACCTACCTCCCCGAATTCGGAATATGGGGCCAAAGAGATCCCAATGCAAGCGGCCAACGTGTCTTTGACGGGTTGGTCTTCCACGGCGTTCCAATCATCACGATGGAGCCCGAGCTAGGCATTGAAGACTTGTACGGCAACGGTGGATCACTAAGGCAGTATTGCGAATCCAGTCCGGCAATGGGATTTGACCCAGATGGATTGGAGTTTTCGGTTGCATTTCAGATGGCCACCATGGCCAACGACGCATGGTCCAACGTAGAAGGACAGTTTGAGACGGCATTGCAAGGAATGCACACGATCTTCGGCCTCTACTCGATGCTGCAGTCCTATCGCATTTACCAAAACGTCGATGCAGACTGGGCATCCGACTGGTCAATTGATGATGAAGGATCTACACATTCCACAAGTTTTCAGCGTGGGGTGGGAGTGTGGGCTGATAACAGTGAAATGGAAGTAGACGCAACCTCCGCTGATTCTGGTCCTGCCGTTGCATCGAGCAATCTGAAGGGAATCAGCAGGTCAACATACAACGCTAGAAGGTCTGAATGGGGACGTGTTAGGCAAGCATATTGGAAAGATGTCGCTGCCGATTCCAAACTGTGCGAGAAGCTGGGTTTGAGCCAAGCGGCCATTAAGCGAATGAAGAAAGGCCTTGCTCCGAAAGGTTGGATCATCCATCACAAGAATCCGTTACACCAAGGTGGCACAAACTCTCGGCGAAACTTGCAACCAATGCGAAGAAGCGATCACAATAGGCATTTTGGAGATTTGCATGCTAGCCCACCCAAGTGGCCAGATAGTCTTCCCAAGACGCGATCACCAATTCGCAGACGTTGACACGCAGACAAGGAGGCACAAATGGCGGAGTACTTCGAGCTCTCGCGCGGCACATCAATAAACAGTTGTGCAAACATTGATACAAAGCCGAGTATGTTTGATGCGATCGAAGAACTGGTACAAAGTGATGAGTCTGGAGAAAGCTGGACACCAGGAATCATTCCTGAAGGTAAGCAGCTTCCTCGTGTGCGCGTAGTGAAAATGGAGAAGCCCCGACTTGTTCTTGATTGGCTTCCTTTCGGCGTGATTGTTTCTCAGTCAGTCGCAGAGTGCTTCAAAAGCGTCTGCGATGACCAGGTCCAATTTCTGAAATTGTCAATCGAGTGGCCGAAATCGATCAAAGTGAAAGAAGACTATTTTTGGATGAATGTGACCAGTGTAGTTGATTGCATCCACACTTCGGAAGTTGGAATGTACTATCGCAAGGGAGATAGCCCAGAACGTCTGTCCATACGCGATCCGGATGCCACGCTCACTCTCGATGTCTCTCGTATTCCCAAAGGAAGCCGGATCTTTTATACGAAGTACTACCGTTGCGTTCCAATTATTTCCAAGCGTGTGTACTCGCTGATCAATGCTGAGTTTCCAAAGCTGTTTGATTTACGCCCTGTCGATTCCAAGCGGCAACCAGACCAAGAGAGATCGCATCACATTGCAAACATTGTCTCCGGTGCGAGCAAGACAGAAACATCGCAAATTAAACAGAATACCAACGATCAGCAGCATCGTATTGAAAAGTCATTGAGTATCGCGTTGCCGAAGAAAGTCGCAACCTACTTCAACGGCTCTGCTGAACTTGATGGCATGGATATCGAGCTCCTTGATGGCGTGAGTGCTATTGAAGAGACTCAACGCCTTCGCGATTGGAACGAACTCGCATGGCCGAAGCACCTTGTTTGCATCAGTGAAGATGGGCGAGGTGGCTACTTTGCTCTCGATCTTTCCAAAGCCAAGGATGGCGATTGCCCGGTTGTCTATTTTGATCACGAGCTCGTGAAGATCGACAAGAAGACTGGCCGCATCACGCCTCATTTTGAACTGGCGGCCAAGACGTTTGATGCCTGGATCAAGCGGCTCAAGCGTGGCGGAAGCGCAATGCCGAAGAGATAGCACGTAGTTGAAAGTGAAGGCGTTCGGTAACCTTAGCGATATCGGTTTGATGGTTATCGTCGCCAACACAAGCACCCGCCTCACGCAGCTCATCGCGGTGCTGTTTTGTCTCCTGGGTAACTGGGTGACTTTGCAGAGTCCGTTCTCGACTCCGGAGGCATCGACTGGCGCTGTCAGAAGTGAACGCTTCTACTACGACGGTGCGCGGCGGATTCAGGAGATTGTCACCGATCCTCTCGCCACCATCGGCCTCGCCGAAGATCCCGAGGGCGAGGCCAACAACCCCGGCCTTAGTGAACAACTCAAAGACGGTGTGCCGCTCGATCAGCAACTCGGCAGGCGTGCCGCTGTATGCGGGATGTTGGTGGGAGGATGCGATTGCCTTGTACCGCGTCAGGCATGGCGTCTAGAGGCCCCAATGGGGAGAGTGCAAATCTCTAACCGCTGTAGACGAGCCGGAACAGCCAACGACAAGCGGCTGCATGTGACATGCAGCCGCCCATCAGTCCCGCACAGATCGATCACGACTTAAGCGCGGCGCCTGCGGCTCATCATCGCGCCAGCCGCGATCAGCACACCCGCTGAGCCAGGGGCGGGAACGGTGACGACCCAGCCGCGAAGCTCGCCGTTGAACATGCCTTCACCTACAATGGTGTTGCCATCAAAGGAAATGTCGCGGGTATATTGCAGTTCCCAACCGGTGAGATCGATTCCCAAGGTCGGAAGATAGGTGTTGAGATCCACCAGTCCAAGTTCCTGCGACCACATGGTGGCGAAGGCCGAAAAGCCGATGAAGCTGTAGCCACCGATGACAGAGCCGTCGGCATTAGAGGTGTAGGCCACGGCAAAGTCGGCACCATTGAGCGCGCCAAGACTCTGCGCCACACCATTCACCCAGATCACTGCCACATTGCCGCTGAAACCCGTGACGACCGAGCCGTCGGCACTGACTCCATATGCACTCGATGCCGCATCCTCGGACGACAGCACACCCAGATTCTGCATGCCGCCAGCGCTCGTCCAGCGAAAGGCACGATCGCCATCAGCCGAACCAGACACACCGATGATGGTGCTGCCATCATGACTCACGCGTCGACCTTCGGAGCTAATGCCGCCATTCAGCGTCCCCAGAGACTGCATGCCGTTGGCACTGGTCCAGCGAAAGGCCATAGAGTTGAAATCCGCATCGAGCGAAGCCCCGGTCACGATGCTGCCATCACCACTGATGCCATATCCAATCGAGGCGAAGTGCCCATCCAAGGTGCCCAGATTCTGCATGTCGCCTGAAGATGTCCAGCGATAGGCGCGGACGGTTTCCTCGGGCACATCGAAGAACGCATTACCAACGATCGCCGATCCGTCAGCACTGATATCTTCGGCCGAACCGGCAAATGCACCGGGAAGCAAACCAATATTGGTTAAGCCCGAGCCAGTCCAGCGGTGAGCGCTCATCATGTCCACATTCGCGGCGACCGCTGATCCGTTGCCGCTGACCGCACTGGCACCGGACCAGGATCCGCCCGGAGATACTCCAATGCTCACGATCGACTGGGCTGATGCCACCGATGCGCACGACAGGCCAAGCAGCATTGCTGCGGTGACCGGGACACACGCGGCACGGGAACGAACACGGCTCACGTTGCTTATGGACATCTGAACTCTCCAATTCTCGCGGCTCGGCCTACTCGCACACGGAGCCCTGCCATTGCCGAACGGTTTCATCCTCCAAGCGACGCGCCCCGCAGAGGTACGACACGAATCTCAGAGGACTTGGCAATATTTCTTCGATGGACAAGAGCCACAAACGATGGGAAATGACACACAGGCCGGCCGAGCGGCGTGCCGAATTGCCTATCTTGCCACATGACGCGACAGAACGACTTGCCCACACATTCGGCTTAGCGTTGCTGCGAGAGTCGCTGCGCCATATCTTCAGCGCGTTTGGTCACAGCCGCCGCTTCACTTTCTCGGTGCAGATCGGCCAGGACAGTCGCAAGATTGCGGAGTGTGGCGACGATCAATGGATGATCGCTCTTGAACCCTGCTTCGCGAATATGGAGTGCTTGTGTCAGAAGTGGCTCGGCTTCGCTCACGCGTCCCATCTTGCGTCGAAGCAGCGCGAGGTTATTGAGCATGTAGGCGGTGTCGAGATTGTCACCACCAGAAACACGCCGACTCATCTCCAGGGCTTCAACGTGTAAGGCCTCGGCTTCGGCGAGCTTTCCCATGCCTTCGCGGATGGAGGCAAGACCGGTAAGAGACATCGCAACGCCGGGGTGATCGCCGTGAAAGAGGCGGCGGCGCATTTCGAGCGATTGAAGGGAGGCGGCTTCGGCTTCTTCGAACTTCTGAAGTCTCTGACGAACCGCGGCGAGGTTGGCCAGAGTAAGTGCGGTGGTGTGATGATCACCTTTGAACAATCGCTGCCGCATTTTGACTGCTTGAACGAGAGCGGATTCGGCATCTGCCGTGCGACCCAGGCCAGCATAGACAAATCCAAGGTTGTTCCAGCCCGAGGCAACCTCGGGATGATCGCCGGGATACAAGCGGCGGTGCATGTCGAGCGCTTCGACAAACAGCTTTTCGGCCGCTGCCAGATCTCCACGCTGCTGCTTCACCAATGCGAGATTGTTCAGACAAATAGCGACCTCTGTGTGATCACCTTGATGAAACTGCCTGCTGAGAGACAACGCTTCTGCGTTGAATGACTCGGCTTCATCGAGCTTGCCCTGCTCACCAAGAATGCTTCCGAGAGTCTGTAGTGTGCCCGCAAGGTCTGTGTTCTTTGCGGTGTGCAACCTGCGGCGAATCGTGAGCACTTCGCGCATCAGCGATTCTGCCTCGGCAATCATTCCAAGCTCGCCCCGAAGAATCGCCAAGTGTTCCATGCTCCGGGCGAGCTTGGCATCATCTCTCTGCAGTTTGCGGTTGATCTCCAACGCACGCACGACCAAAGGCTCCGCCTCATTCATACGGCCGTTGTTCCGCAGGATCTGGGCGACGGTGGTCAGTAGTTCGGCTTCAGTTTCGGGATCATCCTTGAAGCGGCCCGATTGAATGTCCTTTGCCGCGTTTTCCATGGCGGCGAGAATGGTCATGTCCTGGCCGGCACCTTCCACTTCGCCAAGGTTCTGGGCATCAGCGGAGCGAAGAGCAGTCGTCACAAACTCTGTGATGACTTCAGCGCGGGCGCGAGCTTTGGCTTCCTCCTGCCGCGCTGATTCTGCCCGAGCAGCTTCGGCAACAGCGCGTTTCTGCTCTGACAGTGCGTGCGCGAGTCCGATGCTGGTCCCGGCGACACCGAGAACCAACATGGCCCCCACTGCTGCGGCGGCGATCACCATAATGCGGTGGCGCTTGGCGAACTTCTGCAATCGGTAGACGGTCGTGGGCGCACCTGCGCTGACTGGTTCATCGCTCAGATACCGGCCGATATCCATCGCCAGCGAGCTCGCCGATTCATAGCGGCGGGTGCGGTCCTTCTCCAGGCACTTCATCACGATCCAATCAAGGTCGCGCTGCAGGACGCCGGGTCGCTTGCCGGAGAGATTCTCTGCTCGTTGCTTCCGGGTTCCTGACGAGGCTTGGCCCATGGTCGAGAGCTTGGTGCTGGGCTTGGGCGGCTCGACTTCTCGAATGATGCGCACCATTTCCGCCAGACCAGCAGAAAGCAACTCCTGAGCCGTGAATGGCGTGGTGCCGGTGAGGAGTTCATAGAGCAAGACACCCAGCGAGTAGATATCGCTGCGAGTGTCGATGTCGAGGCCACTCATCTCTGCCTGTTCGGGACTCATGTACGCGGGGGTGCCGACGATTTGTCGATGTTCGGTGAAGAGCGTCTTTTGAGTCAGTTCAGCACTGGTCGCCTTGGCAATACCAAAGTCGATGACCTTGGGCACCGGTACACCGTCATGCATGGTGACCAGCACGTTTCCGGGCTTGATGTCGCGGTGAATCACACCTTTCTGGTGAGCGTGGTGAATCGCCTGGCAGATCTGAGCAAAGAGCATCAGTCGTGCTTCGATGGAAAGATTCTCGGATTCGCAATACTCCAGGATCGGCACACCCTTGATGTACTCCATGACAAAGTACGGGCGGCCGGTATCGGTGCTTCCGGCATCGAAAACCTTGGCGATGCTGGGGTGATCCATCATCGCCAGGGCCTGGCGCTCGGCTTCAAACCGGGTGATCACCTGCTTGGTGTCCATGCCCAACTTGATAATCTTGAGGGCGACGCGGCGTCTGACCGGTTCGCGCTGCTCAGCCATCCACACCGTGCCGAAGCCGCCTTCACCGATCACCTGGAGCAGCTTGTATCGGCCAACCGTCTGCCCTTCATGCTCATGACTCAATGTGGTATTGGTCGTTCCGGCGAGCGTGAATCGACTCGCATGTGCACTTCCGCTTTTGTCATTGCCGAGCTTGACATCGACCGTGGCTTGAGAAAGAAATCGCCCACCGGCATCGTGAGATCTGAGCAGTGATTCAACTTCTGCTCGCAATGCTGCATCGCCACCACAGGCAGCCTCTATGTAGGCAGCTCTTTCCTGAGGCGAAAGTTCACTGGCTGAAGCCAGTACATCCATGATGCGTTCAGATGGCGACATTGATCAACTCCCCAGTCCTCCCTCACTCATTGCCCGATGCAGCCATGCACGCGCGAATGTCCATAGCCGATTGACGGTGCGATCTGACACTCCAAGTGCCTGCGCTGTCTGCTCCACACTGAGTCCTGCAAAAAACCGAAGCTGAACGACGCGGGCAGCTTCGGCGGATTCACTCTCCAAGCGACGAAGGGCTTCATCGAACGACACGATTTTTTCAGAATCATCGCAGGCGACCAATTCGGCGATGGAAGCAAACTCGACCTGACGGCGTGGCATTCCTGACTGCCCCCCCCGCTTCTCCCGCCCTCGCGCTTTTGCATGGTCGAGCAGGATCCGTCGCATCGCCTCCGCCGCGGCAACGTAGAAATGGCCTCTTCCGGCCCAAGGGACTTCGCGCGGACCGACGAGTTTCAAGTACGCCTCATGCACCAAGGCGGTCGCGGACAGCGTGTGTCCAGCCCGTTCGCTGTTCAGCTCGCGCTGGGCTGCCTGTCGAAGCTGGTTGTATAGCAAAGGGAGAAGTCGATCCGCGGCATCACGATCTCCGTTACCGGCTGCTTGAAGAAGTATGGTGGCATCAGCACCTGTGGAGGGGTCGGTTGTCATGCGATGGATGGTATGGGGCGATTGAACACCCCCCCATTTTGGCATCCTCTGGCAGCAGTCGTTATTCAAGTGCTTTGATTTGCCGTTCATGATCGTTGGTTGTCAATGAAAGTTTCTGGCGCGTGGATCGATGCTTGAGATCTCGCCGGTCCAAGGGGAAAGTGATGACACGATGAGGTGGACCACGCCGGATTCGCGTTGCACACGGCCAGAGGCAAGCACGGCGTTGGCGCGTGAGGCGCGGCGGTGTTTCTCATAGACACGGGGCCAGATGATGAGGTTGGCGGCGGCGGTTTCGTCTTCCAATGTCATAAACATCACGCCGCTGGCGGTGCCGGGACGTTGTCGAACCAGCACTAATCCGGCGATGGTCACCCAATCACCGTCTTTTGTGCGTGTGATGTCATTCATGCGGGCGCAGGTGATGGCACCCGTCTGTGAGAGCGCTGCGCGTTGAAAGGCCATGGGGTGTGCTTTGAGTGAGAGCCCGGTGGAGTTGTAATCGAGGACGACCTGGGTGGAGAGCGGGAGTCGCGGCAGTCCCGGTTCGGCATCCATGTGTTCAAGGACGGGATCGAATAGCGGCAGGTCTTCATCTTTGATGAGGCGGGCTTGCCAGATGGCTTCCTGTCTAGAGAGGCCGAGGGATGCAAAGGCATCAGCAGAGGCAAGGCGACGGAGTGCGGCAGAGCGACAGCCGCTGCGCTTCCAGATGGCGAGCATGGAATCAAAGCGGCCGGCATGTCGGGTGTGATGAATCAGATCGGCATCGGACTTGGAGAGGCCATTCACCAAACGCATGCCAAGGCGGATGACACCACCCGGTTCCATGGTGCAATCCCAGGCGCTGTGGTTGATATCGATGGGGCGGACGGTGACATTGTGCTCTTTGGCATCGCGGATGATCTGGGCGGGTGCATAGAAACCCATGGGCTGACTATTGAGGAGTGCAGCAGCGAACTCTGCGGGGTAGTGACACTTGAGCCAACATGAGGCGTAGACCAAGAGGGCAAAGGATGCCGCGTGGCTTTCGGGAAAGCCGTATTCGCTGAACCCCTTGATCTGTTCAAAGCAGCGGCGGGCAAACTCTTCGGGGATGCCGCGGGCGACCATGCCGTCGATGATTTTTTGCCCAAAGCGGTAGATGAGGTCGCCTTTGCGTTTCCACGCGGCCATGGCGCGGCGGAGTTGATCGGCCTCACCGGGTGTGAATCCGGCGGCCTTGACGGCAAGGGCCATGCACTGTTCTTGAAAGAGAGGGACGCCGAGGGTTTTCTTCAGGACTTCCTCGATGGCGGGATGGACATAGTGGACGGCCTCTTCACCGTTGCGGCGGCGTAAATAAGGATGCACCATGTCGCCCTGAATGGGGCCGGGGCGGACGATGGCGACTTCGATCACCAAGTCATAGAAGTTGGCGGGTTTGAGGCGCGGCAGCATCGACATCTGGGCGCGGCTCTCAATCTGAAAGACACCGATGGTGTCGGCGGCTTGGATCATGCGGTAGGTTTTTTGATCCTCGGGAGGGATCGAGTGGAGGGCGAGTACTGAGTACTGAGTACTGAGTGCTGAGCCCGAATCACTTGCCCGACGCGCGTTGACGAGTTCTAGGGCACGGCGGATGCAGGAGAGCATGCCCAGCCCAAGGCAATCGACTTTGAGCATTCCGGCGGCGTCGATGTCGTCTTTATCCCACTCGATCACAGTGCGATCGGGCATCGCGGCGTTTTCGACAGGGACAAGTTCGCAGAGGGGGGAGCGGGTGATGACAAAGCCGCCGACGTGCTGCGAGAGGTGACGGGGAAAGCCGAGAATGTCGCGAGTGAGCACGCCGAGCCAGATGATGGTGGGATCGTCGGGGTTAAGCCCCATTTCAGAAAGGCGATCAACGTTCAACCCATCGGTATCCCACCAATCCATGTCTTTGGCAAGGCGATCGACCAGATCGAGGGAAAGCCCAAGGGCTTTGCCGACATCACGGACCGCGCTGCGGCGGCGATAGGAAATCACTTCGGAGGTGAGTGCAGCGCGATCACGACCATATTTGGCATAGATGTACTGGATCACCTCTTCGCGGCGTTCGTGTTCAAAGTCGATGTCGATGTCGGGGGGTTCGTTGCGTTCCTTGCTGATGAAACGCTCAAAGAGCAGATCAATGCGGGTAGGGTCAACAGAGGTGACACCAAGGCAGTAGCAGACGGCGGAGTTGGCGGCGGCCCCGCGACCTTGGCAGAGAATCGGGGGTGTGCGCGAGCGGGCAAAGGTCACCAGATCATGCACAGTGAGGAAATACGGCGCGTAGTTGAGTTCTTCGATGAGAGTGAGTTCGTGGTTGAGGTGATTGATGACCTTGGTGGGGATGCCATCGGGGTAGCGATCGCGAGCGCCCTGCCAGACCAGATCGCGGAGGTGTGCGATGGGTGTTTTGCCAACGGGCACGACTTCATCGGGGTATTCGTAGCGGAGTTGGTCGAGGGAAAAGCCGTGAGCACGGGAGGCCAGGTCGATGGCGCGTTGAATCGCGGCGGGGTGTGCCGCGTAGAGCCGGTGCAGTTCGTCAGGTGGCTTGAGGTAGCGTTCGGCATTGGGATGCAGGTGGTACCCGGCTTGGGGAAGTGTGCAGGTGTGGCGGATGCAGGTGAGAACATCCTGCAGCATTCGACGCTGCGGTATGTGGTAGTGCACATCGGAAGTCGCAACAAGGGGCACCCCACTCTCGCGGCTGAGTGCCGCATAGTGCGCAGTGTTGGCATCATCATCAAGGGTGTAGGAATGGGTGAGGGCGAGGGAGAGACGATCACCCGCGTTGAGACCGTGAAGCGCATCGAGAGCGAAGCGGGCATCGGCGTGATGGCCATGATCCATCATCAGGATGGCGAAGTGCGAGGTGACATGTGCAACAACATCGGCGATGCTGAGATGGCATTCACCTTTGGGGGCACGGCGTTTGCCAGTGGTGAGGAGGCGGCAGAGTTGGCGATACGTCGGCATATCGACGGCGTAGAGAAAGAGCGAAGCGTGGGGCAGGTCTTGCAGTCGGAGTCGTGCGCCGATAACTAGGTGGATGCCGCACTCTTTGGCGGCGACGTGGGCGCGGACGATTCCGGCGAGTGAATTGGTATCGGTGATGGCGACGGAGGAATACCCAAGCGCAGCGGCGTGGCGGATCATCTCTTCGGGGTGGCTGGCACCAGTGAGAAATGTGTAGTTTGTGGTGACGCACAGTTCGGCACAGGGGGCAATCAGTGCAGAGGGTGGCACGGCCACTTCGTGCGCTGCACGGAAAGGATGGGGAACCAGTTTGGGAAACTCATTCTCTGGCATAGGGCACCCAAGTCAGTTCAGGACCACAGACCATGCACAAACCAGCGATTGGTCGTTTGCTGGCGGCAGACCCAGAGCCATTGACCACTTTGGGTTTGCAGGGAGAAGTAATCGCGATCGGGGGGAACGCGATCGGTGGTGGCACGCCACCACTCGGGGCTGATGCGTTCGGGGGCGGATGAGGAGAGGATGGAATGCCGCGTACCACGCCATTCGATGCTGGCGACGGGGCCATCGGGGACAAGGGCCAGGACGTTGATGGGTTCGGGACGTTCCAGGAGCGTGGTTGGTCGATGGTGTTGACCCGGAGAATCGGCGATTGGGTGTGATGCTGAACGTGTTGTGAGTTGTGCTGGCGGCGATTCCAATGCTGGTACTTCGCGCCAACAGCGTTCGGGAATGTGCGAGGCAACCGGGTGCAGAGTCACAACACGATCTCGCCCCAGGCGTTGCGAAAGTGTGTCGATGAGTTCACCCCACGCGGCGGAATCAGTGGCATGGGTTTCGGTGTGACCATGCAAACCCGGCTGGACACGTTGTGGACGCGCTGTGCGGGTAGCGGTGAGGCAGATGCCCTCAACACCAGCGTGCAAGCGGAGTGATTCCAAGCGGGTTTTGGCCAAGGTCCAGATGTGTGCCGCGTTCTGGCTGGAGCGGCTGAGGTCGATGGTGAGGGCGAGGGGTGCTTCGCGTGCGAGGATGAGTTGGATGGTGAGTCGCCGTACTCCCCGATCGAGGGTGATGAGTTGCTGGATGAGTTGTTGCAGGAGGTGATGGGTTGCGGAGAGGATGGGCTCCCACGCTTCGGTGGGGCCGTCAAAGTGCATATGCACTTGTGGGTCAGGGCGAGGGCGTACGGGCACGATGTCGTCGAATGCGTGCCCCAAGACACGATCGAGGCGATCGAGCAGGATCGGATCAAAGCGTGCGGCGAGTGCCGAGCGTTTCATGCTCCAGAGGTGATGAATCTCGGTGATGCCAAGTTCGCGCAAGCCCGAGAGGATGGTGGAATCCAGATTCAGGGCGGCGGTGGGCAGGTGGGCCAAACAGTCGCGTTCGTTGCCGGGAGGAACGTGAGAGCCGCGATAGGGTCCATAGCGTGCCATGGCCCACGCGCAGGCGAAGGTGGATGCAGCGGCGACGCGGGCAGTGAACCCACGCTTGGCAAATGCTTGTCCGATCATGCGGACAAGGGCGAGTTCGCTGCCGTGGACGTAGTCGGTGCCAGTGCTATCGATGAGGATTCCATCGGCAGCATCGATGGCGATGCGCGGCGCAAAGCGTTGCGCCCACCACGCCAATCGTTCGAGGGCTGCGGCATCGCGCTCGGGGCGGTGTGGTTCGATATGCACTGCGGCGTGATGCGACACCAAAGGGCGGGCATGGGCAAGGTCCATACCGGGGCGGATGCCTGATTGCCTGGCCCGGGCGCAGCACGCGGCGACAATCTCGCGTGAGGCGATGGGCGTGGTGAGAAGGATCGTGGGGCGGGATTCAGCCGTGGTTGGCGTGGTTGACGATGCGATTGATGCGGCGCGGCGCAGGCGTCGCCACACCAGATCGGTCGAAAAGCTCGGCAACCACACGGAGATGGCCCGTTTGAGAATTGGCGGAGGGTTGATGTGCATGTTCGATGATCCATGTGCGGTCGGTGGGATTGGTGGAGGCGGCAAGGTGGGATTTACAGCGCAGGAGTTGGAGAGACCAACGCCGCGTGTGCTGCGGAGAGGGATGAGGAGCGATCAGCCAGCGTGTGGCGGCGGCGGTGAGGGTGTGACGCTCGTGTGGTGAGCGGGCGATGATGCAGGTGATGGATGTGGATTGGGTGGAGAGAAAAAGCCGGCGCGTCGCGGCAAGGTCGAGGGCAGACCCATCGGCGATGATGCCACTGATGGATTGGCTGCGGATGGCCAGATCGATGGCCCAGAGTCGCTCGGCGGCTGATGAGGGGCGGAGGAAGAGGGATCGCGAGAGCAATGGGCGCGTCAGGCCGGGGAGATAGGGCCAGGTGCACTCACCAATCCAGAGAAGCGGACGGGATTGGTCGTCACCGGTCACGATCGCATGAGCCAAGCAGGTGAGAAGAGTGTGGGCGGGAAGGGGGTGAGAGAGAAACTCATGAAGCGTGCCGCAGCAAAGGATGTGATGAGGGAATGAGGCACCATCGAGCCCGATCGGCAGGGCAAGAGAAGAGCCACACTGTTGCCGCGCAGGGGCAAACTGATGCCGCAAGGCCATCAGCGTGTCCTGCCGGCTGGCAGGGGGTGTATACCGTTCAGAATACTGACAATGCAGAAGCATTCCGTCAGGATAGTGTTTGGACAAAAGTTGTCAATGCTTTGTTTGGTGATTCGCGCAATTTTGGCTTAAGTCGTTTATTTGCAATGGATTGCGCGGCAGTACGATCCGCTGTTCCCATCGGCCTCGCGGTATCGTGGCGAGCGGAGTGCAAGCACTGGCGGCCGAACAGCGGTCTGGGAATCCGCCGCCAGCCACCTTTGCCGCGTCTCTTGAGAGGAGACGAGGCCCCTCTCCCCTTTCACACTCACCCCTCTACACCCATCCTCAAAGCAACCTGGCACCAACGAAGGGATTCGATACCATGCGCCGATTCTCATAGCACTTGGTATGGAAACTGGGGGCAGGGCAGAACCACACTGACCCCTCAAAGCCGAGGTCAGTGGCACTCGCCGGATCATGTCCTTAACTGGGGAGAAAGTCTGTGAAAATGACAAACATTATGAACTTCGTACAAAGTGCGAGCAAGCGTGTAGCACATTGGCAACGCACGTTTTGCATCGTAATTTTGTGCATCACATCATTCGCATTTCTAGGCGGCATCAATCACAAGCAGAATGTCCCAGAAAAGCTCAGGGTAAGCGGTATCGAGATTGTAAACGCCGACGGTGCAGTCGTTGCAACCCTTGCGAGCACCGTTGATGGATCGCTCTCTGTGACTGTGGGATCGCGAGACCAGCAATCACATCTGTTGATAAATTCTAATAAATCTGTATCCATTTTCGAGTTTGGTCGCAACGGAATATCGTCGGTAAAATTTAAGATTGACAAAGAAACAACAACGTGCAGGCTAGAATCTCCGGCAAGATCCAAAGATAAGCCAAACTGGATTACAATTGATTCCACTCTTGCTGACACTAGCATTAGAATGTCAAATCATAAAGGAGATCCCTCTTCCGCGATTACTGATGGCGTCTTTGGAAGCCATCTATTTCTAGGGGGGACAGACCAAAATCAGGCACTCATCTTGTCTTGGAGTAATGGAAGTGGCGAGATATCTGGAGCGACACTACAAGAGCGTAAGGGTCCCTAAGAGAACATAATGCGGGCAGCATTAATCATGCAATTTGTCGCATCGTGCCACTGACCTTGGCTTTGAGAGGTCAGTGTGATTGAGGTGGCCAGTCAGACCATCGTTACCGCGGATCAAGCCAATTCATTCCACGGCTGAGGGGCGTTTGGCACCTACCTGGGCCGCTACAACCGCGTGATCTGCGACCATTTCAACTACCCGATGATGGCAAGAACTACACCTTTGTGTGAGCCACCTGCCTGAGTTGTCAGGGTCTTGGGACGACATCAATCAAACAGGCCACCCTCACCCTTTTGCGAGTCGGCATCACGAGTGTTCTGTGGATCAGCATCCGGGGAGGCGTGCGGCAGCGGGGCAACTGGGTGAATGCACTCTGGCGAGTCGTTGCGGGGTGAATTCACCTGCCGCGATACAGGGGTGAAGAGCATGCGTTCGGCGGGGTACTGCGTGATGGAGAGGTTGAGGGTGGGATCGTCAGTGCCTGCCGCGGCGGGGGTGTGATGCAGCCACACCTGTGCCGCGGATGGTTCGAGAATGACCGGCATGCGATCGTGAATCTTGGCCATGGCTTCATTGGCGGCAGTCGTCAGGATGGTGAAGGTCTCTAGAGGCGCGTGATCGGGTGACTGCCACACTTCCCAAAGGCCCGCCAGGAGCCAGATGTCACCTTGGTCGGTGGGTGTGATGTAGAGGGGCTGTTTGATCTTGCTTCCGGCGATCGGCTTCCATTCATAGAAGCCACTGATGGGCACGATGCAGCGGCGATGCTTGAAGGCCGAACGGAAAGCCGGTTTGCTGACGACAGTTTCGCCCCGTGCGTTCACAAGCGAGGAGCCGATCTTGGGATCATCCGCCCATGAGGGGATGAGCCCCCACTGCATCTGTTTCAGTGTGGCCAAGCCCGAGTCATCGGGAACCACGACGGGGGCACACTGAGTCGGAGCGACATTGTAACGAGCGGGAATCTCACACTCGATGCCGTGTAGGGCGAGGAGTTCGTACAACTGCCGCCAGGTGAAGAGATGGGTGAATCGGCCACACATGGGGGGAGTGTATTTCGGAAGAGGCATGTACCATGTGCGGCGGATTCAGGAACGCGTCACCGATCCACTGGCCTCGGTTGAACTGATCGAGACACCCGAGGGCGGCGAGAACAACCCCGAACTCGAACAACTGCTCAACCAGACCAACCCGGGCGGTACACCCGGTGGTGATGGCTCGGCCAACCCGCTGAACTTTGAATCGGGCC
>CAYTYD010000049.1:0-15040 GCA_964441555.1 uncultured Phycisphaeraceae bacterium
GTGCCGGTGCAATCGGGAGTTTTCAAAGCGAACAGCCCGATTGTGCGCGTGTGTGAGTGGTTCAGCCGCCTGATCCTGAAGCGATCGGATGCGACGGTGGTGCTGGGGCGGTGCATGCGGGATCGCGTGCTGGCTAAGGGAGCGCCAGAGAATCGCGTGCATTTCATTCCGGTGTGGGCGGGTGAGGATGCGGTGCAGCCGGTGGAGCATGCCGCGAATCCGTATCGGGCGCAGTGGAATCCCGACAACCGCTTTGTGGTGATGTACTCCGGTAACTTTGGGATTGCTCATGATTCCAAGGCGATTCTGGAAGCGATTGTGGAATTGATGCGCGAGGGTGAAGCGAATCCGGTGCGGTTCATTTTTGTCGGCTCTGGCAATCGCAAGAAGGAAGTGCTGGAGTTGATCTCCAGGCACAAGCTGGCGCATTGCGTGGCCTGGCATGAGTATCAGCCACGCGAGAAGATCGCGCAGTCACTCTCGTGCGCTGATGCGCATCTGATTTCGCTGGCCAGCGGCATGGAAGGGCTGATTGTTCCGAGCAAATTCTTCGGCATTCTTGCAGTGGCGCGGCCCGGCTTGTTTGTGGGGAGCCCAAATTCGGAGATCGGCCGCATTCTGACCGAGAGTGGAAGCGGCGTCACGGTGGCACCGGGTGATGGAAAGGGATTGGCTGCGGCGATCCGCGACATGGCTGGCCATCCTGACAAGGCACGCCAGATGGGGTTGAAGGGACGCACTGCGCTGCTGGGTAAGTATGATGCCTCCACTGCGTGCGGTCAGTGGGTCGAGTTGCTTGAGTCGCTGGTTCCGGGAACCAAGACGACTGCCACGGATCATGTTTCGCGTCCATCTTCAGGGTCACAGGCGGCGTAGGACTCGCATATGAGTCAAGATCAAGCTCCATCTCCAGATCACGCCACGTCGCGGATTGCGGCACGTGGTCAGGCGGTGGATGTGCCGGAGCAGCAATCGCCCCATTCACTGGGCAATCGGCTGGGGCGGATGGCGTGGGGCATCGTGCAGGCGACGGTGTTCCGGTGGTCACCTCGTCCGTTGCATGTGTGGCGAAATGTGATTTTGCGGGTCTGCGGCGCGACGCTTCATCCCACAGCGCGGATCTATCCGCGGTGCCGAATCTGGGCTCCATGGAATCTGACGATGGGTGCGCACGCGTGCCTGGCGGACGATGTGGATTGCTACAACGTGCGCATGGTGACGCTGGGGCCGAGTACGACCGTGAGTCAGTATTCCTATCTGTGCGGGGCGACGCACGATCATGAGAAGGCGGGACACCCGCTGGTGCCTCTGCCGATCACGATCGGGGCGAATGTGTGGCTGGGGGCGGATGTGTATGTGGCACCGGGTGTGGTGATTGGCGACGGAACTGTGGTGGGGGCGCGATCAAGTGTCTTCAAGGACCTGCCGGCTTGGATGATCTGCGTGGGGAGCCCGGCCAAGCCGGTCAAAGAGCGAGTGCATGAATCGAGACCGATTGTTGGTTGAGCGATAGGTGATGCAGTCAGGCCGCCACGCCGCGCTGGGCCGAACCTGCGGCTCCGGACATGGCACGAATCTGCTCATTGGAAAGGCCCGGCAGCTCCAGCGTTCCATCCTTCAGTCGTTCGAGCTTCTCGTCGTAGAGCAGGCCAATCATGTATTCGTAGCTGGCCATGAGCATGGCGAGATGCCAGCCGGGCTTGCCATCGAGCACGCCAAACTTGATCACATACATGTAGAGGAATCGGATCAGCGGTCGGCACGGCGTTCGCGGCCAGATATCGCGACGCAGCCAGATGCGGAAGCGCAACAGATTGCGGAAGAGCCGCCCGGCGCTGGCTTCCTTGCCATGACCGATGCGCATCTTGACCCATTCGTTGCTTTCAAGATCCGCGTAACGGATGTGCTTGGTCAGGTATTCACTGATCGTCTCGCGGCGGATGTGCAGCATCAGATGCTTGGTGTATCCGGTCGCGCCGTCGGCGATCATGTGCTCGTGCACGGCGCGATCCTCATAGCGGCATGTGCCGCGCTTGAAGAACCGCAGGTTCCACGATGGGAACAGGCCACCGTGGCGGATCTGGCGGCCCATCATGATGACCACGCGATTGACGAAATAGCCGACTTCCGGACGATCGGACTGTGCGATCGCCTTCAATTCCCGGGACAGCTCAGGTGTGATGCGTTCATCCGCATCAAGGATGAAGATCCACTTGCCGGTGAAGGGAAGATTGTCCAGACCCCAGTTTTTCTGCCGCGAGTAGTTCTCGAACTTGTGTTCGACCACGATGGCTCCGGCCTGACGGGCCAGTTCCTGCGTGCCATCTGTGGAAAAACTATCCAGCACAAAAACCCGTCCGACTTTCAGCGCGTTCGCCACCGTCTCGGCGATGTGCGACGACTCGTTGAAAGTGGGAATCATGATGTCGATCAGAGGCACATCCATCTCACCGTCTCCCGCTCTCGACATCATTCACGACTGTTTCACCATAGGGACCGCCGAATAGACGCCATCCAGCAGTTTCGCGACCATGCTCTCATTCGCCGCCTGCCAGTTGCGACTGCGCTCCTTCATTTTCAGTTCGATCCAGTACTCATAAGTGCTGATCATGAGGCAGTAGTGGAGTCCAGCCGCACCATCGAGGAATCCGAGTTTGGCGATGAAGTCATACGCAAACCGCCACATCCAGCGCGCGGGAAGAAAGAACGACAAGTTCTTCAGTGCGCGACGGCGAACAATCGGATCCTGATCGCGAAGCGATGAAAGGCGCGGACGTTCTTTCTGAATGACCGCGACGGCCTCTGCCGCCTCGCGATCGCTGTAGTAGTTGTGCTTGCTGAACCAGCGCACAAGGCCCGAATTGAATGAGTAGTGATCGAACCTGCCATTCAGTTCGCCGATCACGCCATCGACGATCGGGTGGACGTTGGTTTCGCGTTTTTCATAGCGCACAAGCCCGGGTCGCACAAAGCGCAGAATCCACACATCGCTGCCGGCGCAGTGGCGAATCCACTTGCCGCGAAACATGTTGCGGAACCGCATGCGATAGGCCGCTGGTGTTGACTCACATACTTCCTGTGAAGCGATTTTCGTCAACTCCTGCCCGAGCGCGGGGGGCACGCGTTCATCCGCATCGCACACATACACCCAGGCATTTTTCCACTTCACATCATGCAAACCGAAGTTTCGCTGCTTGTATTCGGTGTCAAAGCCACGAGAAACCACACGCACGCGCGGATCACGCTGTGCGAGCTCCACCGTGCGATCCGTGGATTCGCTATCCAGCACGACGACATCGTCGGCAAAGGTCAGGGACGCCAGGCACGCCGCGATGTTGGTCTCTTCGTTGCGAGTGAGAATCAGAACGCTGACTCCCCTGCCCAAGGGGGGCTCTCCGCCGATTGTGCCGGTGATGGCACATGGACGTCCTTCATCCTGGCTCTCGCGCCGAGATGACTCACCTCCGTCGATGGTAAACAGTCTCTCTTCCATACTGTGCTTTCGCTCGCCCATTCCTATCGCATTGCCGGCCTCACTCCTGAATCCAAGCCACGTTGATCCGATATGAATCGCCGCCGCGGGCGCGATCACGACAGGTGCCGCGAGCGAGCGAGTAGTTATAGGTCGTAGGGTTACGCCGCGATTCTTCCCGGGCACGCCCAGGCAAGAGTGCGTCGAATGCCTTCGTCAAACTCGACGACAGGCGCATACCCCAGCATCTGACCTGCTTTGGTGATATCCGCCGATGAGTGGCGAACGTCACCCGCCCTGGGATCAGTGTGGGTGGGTGTGGAATCGACGCGCAAGGTGCGGCCCATGGAGGCCAGCACATCGAGAAGGGTGATGCGTCCGCCGCAGCCGATATTGATGATCTCGCCCTTCAGGTCGCGAGTCGATGATGCCGCGAGCAGGTTGGCGTGGACGATGTTGTCGATGTAGACAAAGTCGCGCGTTTGCAGGCCATCACCCATGATGCGGGGTTGGCGACCTTCGGATAATGCGTTGACGAAGGCGCTGATGACTGCCGCATAAGGACTCTTGGGATCCTGCCGCGGGCCAAAGACATTGAAATACCGCAGTGAAACCGTGGAAAGGTTGAAGCAGCGCGACCAGGTCTGCAGCAGTAATTCGCCAGCAACCTTGCTGGCGGCGTACGGCGACCAGGCATCAGGTGCATCAGTTTCCCTGGAAGGCAAACTGGGGCTGTTTCCATATGCGGCAGCACTCGCGGCAAAGTTCACCCGTCGGACGCCAGCTCGCTGAGCGGCAATCAGCACCCGCTGGGTTCCTTCAATGTTGACCGCAAGACATTCATCGGGCTTCTCCACGCTTTCGGGCACGCTGACCAAGGCCGCCTGATGAAAGACGTAGTCTGCGCCAGCAATCGTGCGATTCAAGAGCGCATCATCGAGAATCGATCCCTTGTGAAACTCGACTGCTGAGGGAAGGTTGTCGACGCTTCCGCCTTTGAGCGCATCCAGCACGACCACCTTGCAACCCAGCGCAACGAGCGCGTGCGAAAGGTGGGAACCGATGAACCCGGCGCCGCCGGTGATCAAGGCTTTCTTGCCCGCGAAGGTATTGGAATAGGTGCCGTGCACCCACGATTGCAAAGGCATCGACATAGGAAAGAGTATCGATCGATGCGGCGATCGGGTTCACGGATTTGCGGCATCCGCTCACCGATTTTGGGGGGATTTCTGAACCAGAATGCGTTTGCTATCGGGGACGGGATTTTTCAAACGCCCGTATGACGGCCTGCTCCAAGCCATCCACCATGCGTGGGATGGTGAAATTTTCGCGCGTGTTCTGCAAACCCGCCTGTCCCATGCGTTTCAGAGAAGCGCGGTCGGCGAACATCTCTTTGAGCACTTGAGCCAGGGCGGCCGGATCGTTATGAGCAAAGGATCGGCCGTTCACACCGTCCTGAAAGGACTCAATTTCGGGATTGTGTGACGACAGACGGTCGCCCACCAGCAATGGAATGCCGTGTCCTTGAGCGTGCAGCAGCGACAACCCAGCATTGGACGGGTAGCAAAAGACGTTGGATGCCTGGAACCAAGGGGCCGTCTGCTCTTCGCCGTACAAGGCACCGGTAAACGTGCAGATCGAGTCAAGGTGTCTCTCTCTGACGAGCGATTCCAGCGATTCGCGTGCTTCACCCGCGCCGACAAAGATCACGCGAAGGTCCGGCATTTGAGGGGCCAGCAGCGCCGCTGCTTCAATCAAGACGTCAATGCGGTTGGGAAAGTGCAAGCGAGACACAAACAGCACGGTTTTGTCTTTGAGGCGATTGGTTTCTCGAAATGCGTTCAGCCGCTCGGGAGCCCGCAGCCACTCTTCGCGCCAATACCAGGTTTCGGTCTGGTCCAGCGAGTTGATCGCGGCAAAGACGTCTTTGGAGTCGAAGCCCAAGCTGACCATGTTGTTTGCCACCGCTCGGTTGTACGTGACGATGGAATCCGCCCGGCGCGCCAACCACATTCTGAGGTTCAGGCGTGCAGAGTTCTCAAACTTTGACACCCCTTGCCCCCAGAGGACGACTCCAGTACCGGAACGGCGGGCGGCCGCAATCGCCGGCATCAGGGTCAACTGCCTTGGCGTCCAGGGAAAGATCACGACATCGTAATCACCGCTGCCCGCCACGCGAATGTCCTGCTGGTGCCAGATCACAGTCGATTGACGCCAATCGAGGGTTGCGGGCGTGTGAATGGCCTTGAATCCCTTGGGTTCGGAATTGCGAATGTCCGAGCGGGTGGAATAGTGCAGCGTGAAATCCAGAGTCGCGCGAGCCGCAAGATTGGCGTACACGGGAAGGCGGTAGTGGGGGAGCGAGGGCTGCATCAAAGCGACGCGAATCCGCTTTCCCAAAGGCGCGCGAGAAACCAGCGATGCATCTACGGACGCATCCCGTGTCAAAAGCGCAGACTCAACGTGTGTCTGTTGCATCCACTCCGAAGGCCCGCATCACGGAGAATCGTGAGCGAGCGGACTCCCTTTGAATCGCTCCCACGCCAAAGCAGCACGCTCAACTATTCGCATTGAATAGCGTCGAAGTTGACCAAATATCGAAAAATCAGACGAGCGGATCATTTCAGGGGGCGGTTTATCAGACGCGCTGCGCTGCGGCTTTTTGCTGACCTGAGGCTGTCGCACTCATCGGCCGAGGACGCAGTGGCTTTGCGGGGTTGCCAGCCGCCACCATGCCTTCCGGGATGTCCTTGGTCACCACTGCCCGCGCCCCTACCACGGCGTTGTTTCCAACCCGAACGCCCGGGCCAATAAAAGCACCGGCACAGATCCACACGCCGCTGCCCACCTGAATGCTCGAGCGAATCAGCGGCAAGTCGGGGCGTGCGTAGTCATGGGTGCCAGCACACACATACGCATCCTGGCTGAGCACCGTGTGATCACCGATCGCGACTTCGCCAAGGTTGTAGATTTCGACTCTTTCCGAAAGCATCGAATGAGCACCCATCGAGAAGAGCCATGGGTGCTTGATGTGCGTGCTTGATTTGGTGCCGGCTGTGTCGGCCATTTTTGCGCCGAATTGGCGTAGCCAGAACCGCCGCCATCCGTGAGCTCGGCGCGGACTAAACCTGATCAGGGTTCCTTGGACGACCTCCCACAAAGCGCGGCGTACATACTCGCGCAGGGGATAGGGATATCCGGACGTGGTGTCCAGGCGTTGGAAGATCGGCTGTGGGTCATTGTCGGCTGACATACGTTTCCTAGGTTATCGGCGGAATTGGGGGTCGGATCGAGTGGTGATTCCAGCCGAGCATCAGACCGATAAGTTCTCCTCATGAGAGTTCTCCACGTCATCTCCTCGCTAGATCCCCGGGCAGGCGGGCCCCCGATGGTGATTTCGCGCTTGGCTGCGGCACAAGCCGGAATCGGTCATGAGGTTCACATTTTGTACTACGCCGTGGCGTCGGAACAGGGTCGTGATCCCAATCCGGACATCGATGCAAAGTTGAGTGCGATTCCACACTGGAACAAGCTTCACCAGCACCGCATGGCCGCGGCCGATCGCCGCGAGTGGTATTTCAACAGTCGAGCCAAAGTGGAGTTGGGCAAGATCCTGCAAGCGGTTGATGTGGTGCACGTGCACGGTGTCTGGGATCCGATTCTGGCGACGGCGGCGCAGGCGAGTCGTGCTGCCGGTGTGCCTTACGTTGTGGCACCACATGGAATGCTGGATCCGTGGGCACTTTCGGTGAAGCCATGGAAGAAGAAGCTTGCGTTGGCACTGCGTTATGGGCGAATGGTGCATGGCGCATCGATGATGCAGGCGTTGTCGCGCTATGAGCATGAATGCATCGGAAAGTTCGGCTTTTCAGGGCATATTGCGACGATTCCCAACGGGGTCTTTCTGGAAGAGATTGATCCGCTTCCCAGCCGCGGCGCATTTGCGGAGTTGTATCCAGCGCTGCGCGGGCGACGCTTCATCACTTTCCTGAGCCGCCTGCACCCGGTGAAGGGGCTTGATCTGTTGGTGGATGCGTTCTCGTTGTTGGCCGGAAAGTACTCAGACGTTGATCTTGTCATCGTCGGGCCGGATTATGGCGTGGAAGCTGCGCTCAAGGTCCAAATCGCGTCGAAGGGCCTGCAGTCGCGCGTGCACCTGATTGGTCCGATGTGGGGCCGCGAACGGTTCAAGGCGGTAGTGGATGGAGCGTGTTTCTGCCTGCCCAGCGAGCACGAGGCCTTCAGCGTCGCGATCTGTGAGGCGATGGCCTGCGGGGCTCCGGTGGTGATCACGCATCAGTGCAACCTTCCCGAGGCACAAGATGCCAACGCAGGGCTGGTGATCGATCGGACGGTGCCAGCGTTGACCGCTGCGTTAGACCAGGTCCTCAGCGACCCCTCAAACGCCCGGCGGATGGGGGAGCGAGCCCGAGAACTCGTACTGGAGAGGTTCACCTGGCCAGTCGTTGCGGCTACCAGCGTGACCCACTATCATCAGGTTCAAAGGCAGCGGAATACAGGGCGGTAGATCACCAACTCGTGGCGCGGTCAGTGTTCAAAAACCGATCCGAACGCGACATTCCATGGAATAAATCCATGGGTGGGTGGTGTTCTTTTCAGTGTGCTGAGCAAGTCAACAGACAATCTCTGGCCCACTTCGCGCCTTTCGCGTGTCTATTTTCCTGCCTCTCCCAATAAAGGCCTTCGCACTCAGGTCCGTATGAACCGCCCCGTGGTCGCCATCATCAGCAACGTGCAGACGCCGTACCGCGTCGCCATGCACCGCCGCTTGATTCAAGCGATGCCCGACGTGCTGTTCTATTCGGTGTACACCCACGACGTTCCTGATCAGAACTGGGAAATCGATCCTGCTGCGGATACAAATCCAGTGAGATTTGGCCGGGGCGACGGTGCAAATGATCAAGCAACTTTGAAAGCGCAGCCACGCGAGTTCTTCAAGAGCAACGACATCGTGCGCTGGCTTGAGGAACGCAACGTCAAAGCAATCGCCATCGGCGGCTACAACGACTTGGGCAGAGTGCGGTTGATTTTGCATGCGAAAAGTCGCGGCATACCGATCTTCCTGCTCAGCGATTCCAATATCCACAGCGAGCGGCTTTGGGGATGGAAACGCGGCTTGAAAAAGCTCCTGGTCGGGCCGCTGATTCGCGCCTGCGATCTTGTGCTGATCGCCGGTGAGAATGGCCGCAAGTATTACGAGTCGTACGGTGTAACGGCGGACCGCATGATTCGCAGTCCGCTCGAGGTTGATTACGACCTCATCGAATCGATCACTCCTGAGCAGGTGCAGACCGTGGCGACTCGCTTTGGTCTGGCTCCAGAGCGCAAGCGACTGGTCTTCTGCGCTCGTCTGGAGCCGGTCAAACGGCCTGATCTGCTGATCGACGCCTTCGCAGCCATCGCGCATGAAGCGGCGGAATGGGACCTGGTCATGATCGGCGATGGCAAGTTGCGCAATGAACTGCATCGTCGCGTGCCGGACGCAATGCGCGATCGGGTGAAGTGGCTGGGATTCCTCGGCAAGCCAGAAGAGATCTTCAGCGTGTATCGCAATTGTCACGCCATGGTTTTGCCCAGCCAGCGCGAGCCATGGGGCTTGGTGGTCAATGAGGCGACCGCCAGCGGGTTGCCGGTTGTGGCCAGCGCTGGGGTTGGCGCTGTCCCTGAGCTCGTTCGCGATGGAATCAACGGCATCACCTTTCCGACCGGCAGTCTGGAAGGATTGGTCGGCGCGCTGCGCTCCATCACTTCCGTAGACACAGCGGCTCGTCTGGGTGCAAAGTCTAAAGAAGTCCTTACCACCATGAGAGCAAGTGCGGATCCCATTAAGGGGATGCGCGAAGCACTGCTGCGGTCCGGTGTTCTCAAATCCTGATTCTCAGCCATCATGGCGTCACCCCGGATGCAGGGAATGGGCGTGCTCAGTAAGCCCGAAGCACTCTTCTGCCGATAAGGTTGAACTGGAGTGGGAATACATGCGTATCCCCAGAACGTGGGTGTCTTCGCAGCCAGCCATCGGTAAAGCCCCAGCTGGCTTGGCCGACAGGACTTGGCTCTTGCCAACGGGAATCTGATGCTGGTTCTGATGGGCATTTCGGCGATTGTCACCATGCTGGGCCTGGTCACCTACTTGGCCATCGGCGTGGTGAAGCGCGAGCATGATCTGCTGAGCTTTCGCACGCTTTTTGCCTTGGGCTTCTGCTTCTTCTATGGACTGGCCACCATCTTCGTGGCGTTTATGGAGCAGACCGGGTTCATATATCAGCCGACCGGTGAGGGATATCTGCCCCTGGCCATCTGTACTCCTGTTTTTGCAATTCTCTTTGTTGTCGCTGATCGATGGGGTGGCAAGCTCGGATTTGCCCAGAAAATCGTCCCCAAGCTCGATATTCCGCCGACAACGGCGTCAATATTCCTGGGAATCGCCATCTGCGAAATCGTGGCCGTCTTCGCGCTGACTCCGCTGGGTGACTATTTCACCGCATCGCTCGGTCAGGTTCGACCTGGCTTGGCAGCGTGCGCTGCCGGGCTCGCCACTTACTACCTTCTCTCTCAGCGATTCAATCCCATCGCCTGGATGGTCTTTCTGGGAGTGTTCACCCTGAGTCTCCTGATCTGCGTTTCCGGCGGTACTGACCGTCGATTCGCGCTCAGCGTCTTCATGGTGTCCGCCTGGGTGTGGTACTACTTCGATCTGCGCTACCGAAGCTTGAGCAACACGTTGAGCAAAATGGCAGCACTCGGCGTGCTGATCGCCTTCTTCCTGGTTTTCTACTCCGGCTTCCGCAACGTGAGCAAGGATGAATGGGCCTTTGCTAACCGCGTCGAGCAATTCAAGACCGCCACCACTGGTCAAACGCTGGTGCAGAAGGGCGCATTTGAGAGCGTGCTGTATCAGGATGCGCCGATCAACACGCTGTACATCATGGAGAATTACCCTTCGGGGCAGGCACTCGACCCCTTCAATGGTCTGATTTTCTTTGTGACCAACCCCATTCCCCGCATTCTCTGGGAAGACAAGCCGATCGCTCTGGGTGAGGATCTGCGGCGTCAGTTCGGCATCAACGCCAACCTCGGTCCTGGCATCATCGGACACGGCTGGTCGGAAGGACTTTGGATCGGTGTCGCTGGATATGCGATCTTCTTCGGGCTCATGTGTGGCATCGTCGATCGTGCCATCCGTGACAAAGCGGCGAATCCTTTCTTCATCTCCATCATCGGATGCAGTCTGGGAAACATCGTCGGATTGCCTCGTGGTGAAACATCCCTCTTCATGGTGCTGTGGTTCTCCAGCGTGGTCGCTGCGGCCATGCTGCTGGGCGGCATGGGAATGGTGATGAACCCAATCTTTCGTTCGTTGCCCGTGATCATGCCCGATCGCGTCCGCGATTGGCTCGCCGGAGCAAGCCCGGAGGGGTCGGGCTATGACGATGACTTCGGTGTGACACAGGATGAATCGCTGCAGGATCCCCAGATCGCGCGTGCATACGTCGAAGATTCTCCCAACGCCTGAATGACGACTGATTCATGGGCGCTCCTCGTTCATCCATGCTGCGCAACGCATTCCGCCATGGCGTGCTGCACGCTGTGGCCAATATCCTTGTGTGCACGGGACTTGGGATCGGATTGATCGCGGTGACATCCCGCATCGTGAGCGATCGCGCCCTGCTGACTCAGTATCTCTTCTGGACACCTCTGCTGGCGTACGCCTTGGTCATGGGTGGTTGCCTGGTCCTGTCGCTCCTCAGCGGCATGGGCTCCCGAGTGTCGCAGAGGGCGCGTCGGCCCGTGCACGAGTGGAGGAGTATCGGCGACAACCAACGAATATGGTGGCGACTTGTCGCACTCCTTGCTTCGAGTTGCGCTCTCGTCGGGCTTTGGGGATGGTGGGTCTTGCGTACACCAGGGAGCATGACTCCCACTTCGGCGAATCCGACTGAATTGCGGTTGCTGCATTGGAATCTTTCGTCTCCAGATACGCACACATGGTCCGGCGTGATGACGGACGTGCGCGAGTGCCGCGAAGCCGATGTATTGCTGCTGGGCGTGACCATGAGCGATGAACAGTTCTCGCGCGTCATGCAACCGCTGGCGGCCACGCATCAGATTCGGCGCATGCACACCCTTGCAATCGCAAGCCGGTACCCGATTCAGAATCTACGCCAGATCGATCTGAAACTGGACGACATCGTCCGGCCTTCACGTGTGGATGGCGCCGCCGCCGAGCCGTGGTATCAGACGGTGTACAACGACCACGCGGAGCAATTGGGCATTTCTCGACGCGAATTCGGCCTTTCTGATCCTGGTGACATCATCGCATTCACGGTGGTCACACCCGCGGGTCCGGTTGTGGTGTGGTTTATTGACCTTCCCTCGAGCCCATTTGCCTCTCGGCAGCGCATTGCCACCGCCACTGTGGCTCGCGCTCATGCCGCGGGTTTGCAACCTCCTCATGCGGTTGTCGGTGACTTCAATATGCCCAGCGGATCACATTCATTGAAGTTGATTGCGCCCGGGTATCGGAGTGCGGCTGATGCCGCGCTGGATGACGATGCGGGTCCCACTTGGCCACGCGGCCGCCCTTTGCTGCAGATCGATCACGCCCTGATTCATCCGAACACCTCGACTCGCGTGTATCGGACTTTCGATCCCGGGCTCTCGGACCATTGGGGACAATTCCTCATCATTACACCCGGTGGAGTAAATGAGTCCGAGAGTGTCACGGCAGATCGCTGAGTTTGGCGGTCTGCGTGATTCTCGGAGTCTGACATCAAGAGCACAGGCCGCACGCACGGTGCGCGACGCGTGATACGCACCAACCACACGTTCGGTGTGAGCGTCACATTGATCTCTCGTCCGAGCACGAAGCATGCTTCCTGCACACGTGCCGTCCAGTGCCAGCCGATGACGTGCTCATGCGCACTTCGCCTCTATCTCGCAACAGGGTTTCGATCAAGGCCCTGCTTCTGGCCAGCGTGCTGACCGCATCTGGAATGGCTTCGCTATGCCACGCCGATACCTACGCGGTCAATCGTGAGAATACTGGTGTGCGTTTCACCGACAGTTCCAACAGCCGCACGCTGATTTCCCCCAACGGCTTCTCGCTGGTCAGCGATACCGCGGCACGCACCACCATTTCCGTCACGAATCAGCCCGGCGGGTTTGACCTTGTCGTCACCTACACCAACGTGGGCTCAACCCCGACACCCCTCGGGCAGATCAACATCGGTGGTATTCGCTTCGGCCAGTCGATTCAGTATCACGATTTCTCCCACGACTGCAAAATCCGCACCTTCGATCATGGTGGCCAGACTCGCAGTTTCACCCAGAAGGAATACCCCTACGACTCGTACAGCCCGGCCACGGTCATCTCGGATGGCGAATACACCATCGGCATGAGCTTGAACTACCCGCTTGCCGAGTACAACCACCGCATTGACATGATGGTGCAATCACCTGTGCGCACGTCTGTGGACAATGGTCGGAACTGGATGGTCAGTTTCCGACTCTGGGGTGATATCCCCGCTGGGCAGACTCGAACCTACACCGTTCCCGTCCGTGTCGCCAAAGGCACTCAGCACTGGCTGGAAACCCTCAAACCCTATCGCGAGTATTTCAACTCGCTGTACGGCAGCGTGCAGTATCAACGCGATCCGCACCCTGTTCGCGGCTTTCATATCGCCTATCTGGAGTTCCTCTCCAACACCAGCCAGCGCGGCTTCTACAACTCGAACATGGATCCTTCGGTGCATGGTTACGGCCCATGGGCGAATTACATTCGCACCAACTCGGTCGCCAATGGATTCGAGCGCGTCATGATCTGGGCCCCGACGGGCCTCTACTACACCCATCGCGAAGACAACTACCCCACCCTCTTCATGACCGGCGCTGACAATATTCCGATCATGCGCGACAGCCAGCACCTCCTTCGTTCCATTGCGGACACGGGAATCAAGGTGGGATACTGGTGGGGATTCTCGCAATACATCTGCCCCGGCGGCTGGGATTCCGGGCACACCATGATCGATGTTGATAATCCGGCCCATCTGGCCCAGGCATGGCGGGAGATCGATCGAGCCGTCTCACTTGGCGCGACGTCCATCGGCCTCGATGCGTTTCTTCTGATGCAGCCGGCTCCCGCGCTGCGCTATCTCCGCATGCTCCGCGAACGCTATCCCAACATCAAATTCACTTCCGAAGTCTCCCTCGCAGACGTCTATCACGTTTACGCGCCGACCTTCCTCTTTGGCAATCAGGTCGAAACTCCTCACTACCTCGCCGATTTCCTCCTCCCTGGTCAGGAGACCTGGGTGATCTGCGGCTATGACGCGCCTCGCCCCGGCGAAACTGCCAATCAAGCGCTGACACGCGAGATGAGCCGCATCGCGGACATGGGCTATGTCCCCCTGGTCAATACCAACATCCCGGTCACGCCGGACCTCCTTGCTGCAGAAGGGTGGAATGCCCTTCCCGATTCGGTCCGACCCACCGTCAGTGGGGGCACCAACACCTCCACAAACGGCACGCTGGCCTCCGGCCTCTCAAATTTCCTCACCCGCAGCAACGGCAATCGTCCCGATGGTGGTGGGGGCGGTGCGCCCAACACCAACACGCGCTCAGGAAAGTCGGGTCTCACCGATTCCGCCTCGGCGGTTTCCGGCAATTCCTTCGCCATCAGCGGTCTTTCCACACCGAATCCCGCCGCGACAGCCAACAACGCGGCAGCCAAGAGCCCTTCTCCAGCCATCGACGCTGGCGCAACCCAGCAGCCAGGCGCCATGTCCACCCAGAGCAATCTGGCCACGGGCACCGAAGAGGCGCTTCGCCGGAACGCCGCCGCGATCGAGCAATCGTCTTTGAGCGGTGAAGCCACGTCCTCGCTCGCAACATCCGGCACAGGCACCGCGCGGAACGGACAGGGCGCCCCCAACCGCACCGCCAAGTTCACCTCGCCGCGTAACACTGTTGCGGCACCCGCCACGACCCGCGGCCCTTCACGCGTCATCAAGCAGTCCACCGCGCAGGCCGAGTTCGCTGCCCCCGGAGAAAACGGCTCGCCGATTCCGACCATTTTCACTCTGCGTTCGCCCTACATCAACGCCATTCGCAACGTCTTCCCCGACAGCAGCAAGGCCAACGCCGCACTGCGTCGCGCGGCGTCTCCTGCCGAATCTCAGACAGCGACCGCAGAAGAAAAGTAAGCACGCGTTCAGCGAATCTCGACCGGCTCGATGCGGGAATCATCCATCGAATCACTGCGATCATCATCACGCGGCGCATCCGCTGTCAGCAACACCCGCACCGCACGCTTGGGCTCAGCTTCGATCACTTTGACTGTGCCGCCGACGAAACGCAGTTCTTCACCCTTGATGGGGATGTGACCCAGCGTGACGGCGACAAATCCTGCGACGGTTTCGTACTCCGGGCTTTCCGGAATCTCCACTCCCAGCGGTGAAATAGCGCTGTTGACGTCGTCGATGTATGCGCGAGCGTCGATCTCCGCCGTTCGTGCATCCCGATTCAAGCGGATCGGTGATGCCCCGGCAT
>CAYTYD010000049.1:15050-16056 GCA_964441555.1 uncultured Phycisphaeraceae bacterium
CAGGGGTTGTCTCATACTCATCCTGAATCTCGCCCACGATCTCTTCCATGATGTCTTCGACCGTCACCAGCCCCGCTGTGCCGCCGAACTCATCCGCCACCACTGCGATGTGCACCTTCCGCGCCAGCATCTCATGCAGGGTCTCGCGCACCGTCTTGGTCTCGGGCACAAACATCGCCGGCCGCAGAATAGATCTGAAATCAAAGGTCTTGCCGCCGCGCGAGGCGTCTCCGGCCAGCCAGCGCATCAGATCCTTGACATAGAAGAATCCCACAATCGAATCCAGCGATCCTTCAAACACCGGAATGCGCGAATGTCCGCAGGTGCGGATGTACGCCGTGACATCGCTGAGCGAGTCGGTCAGCTCCATCGCTGCGATTTCCGTGCGGGGCGTCATCACTTGCCGCACTGTCAGGTTGCGGAAATTCACCACCGCCTCGATCATCGATTTTTCCCGCTCATCAAACTGGCCATCCTCACGGGCCTCCTGCACCACATCCAGCAGCTCCTGCTGAATCTCGTGCGAAGCATCCGCATCCGTACGCCCCGCCAGGCGTTTGACGATCTCATCCACCAATCCGCCCAACGCGCGCACAGGTGCCGAAATGCCGTAGAGCATCCGAATCAAAGGTGACCACGCATATACGGTCGCCTCGGGCACGTGTCGCGCGACAGATTGCGGAATCAAGAGTCCGAAAATCCAGATCAGGGCCGACGCCAGTGCAATGCCCCCGACCGCCTCACGCCACCCAGGTCCGGTCTGCGCTTCCGGGGTCAGCTCGCTCTGCATGAATGCCGCCACCGCAAAGGTCGATGCCACCGCCGCCACCAGATTCAACAGCACTCGAGGCAGCGCACATGCTGTGGCATGCGCCTCCGGATCCGACAAAATCGCATCTGCCCGCCGCGTCGCACCCGAATTCTGCCGAATCGCCGCGATCGATTCCAAGCGCGCCCGACTCATCTCCTTCAATGAATGAAACAACGCCGACAGCACGCCACCCGC
>CAYTYD010000050.1:0-15817 GCA_964441555.1 uncultured Phycisphaeraceae bacterium
CCGCGGCCTTGAATGGCCAAAGAAGGGCAGCGCCATCCCCAGCGGCACGGTGACTGCGAAACTGGCAGCGAGGCCCGACGACATCGCAAGCTCCCAGAGGCTAGCAGGCGAGTGTTCCTTTACTGACTGGATCGAGGGCGCTCCGGACTGCGACTGCACCGAAGAGGTCGTTGGCCTTGGAAGGTTTGGCCAGACTCTGACCGTCATCTGGTCTGATGATGCACTCGAAGATGACGAGGATCCTGACGACGATCTTTGAGGAAGGCTTCTCTAGCACGCTCGCTCCCTGCCGCCGAAGGCCAAGCGTTCTGTCTATTGACGACGAGATGACGACGCCTGAATAATCGCTCTGATCCCGACCATGATGGCCTGCGGAATCTCGACAGGACAGCGAGCGATCCAGAGGTCAATCGCACAGGCTCGCTCAGCGTCGCATACAGTCGCTTGCGGCTGTTCCGAAGCGAAATGGGCCTGTTTTGCAGCACTTTCTGCAACCACGAAGGCGAGAACAAGCGCATTTCCAGCAGAATTCAGCGTTTGTTGCTGTCCTTCGGGGGGCATTCGATCACTCTTGCACATACTACGGATTTGGCGGCGTGTTGCTGCGGGTTGTGGCGTGGAGTGGTTGGAATTGGGCATATCAAGCTGGAAAGGAGAATGGCACATGCTTCGACATGATGATTTGGAGAGACTGTCTTGGTGCCGCTCCGACCGGCATGGCCCGGCGTGAAGTGTGCCCAGAGCAGGGGCCGATCTCAAAGTATCGGTTCCACCCTCTGGCGGCAAAGCACCAATTTGAGAGCAGAAGGTGTTGTGCACCGCAGTGCTGCGAGGCGCGGACGGGCTTTTCTCGTCATGCGGTGCGAGGTCAATCCATGGCGGCGCGTGTCGCGGTGGTTTGTTCGTGTGTTTGACTGCCGCGCGAAGGAGGCGTGGCAGAGTTGGTTTTGCTTGGAAGGATGTTTATGAGCGATTACACCACATCACAGCCGGCGCGGGTGAAGACCGCGCTGGAAGTTCTGGAACACTGCCGCACGGTGGAAACCGGCGGGTGCTGCGGCATGGCGGCGGAATTGAGCAAGCCGGAAACGGCGATGAAGCTGCAGGCGCAGCGCGTGCTGATTCTGTATCTGGCGGGGGAGATGGACTATGGCGATGTTTCGCCACGTCCGACCCCGCCGCCGGAAGAGCCGGGGACGCATGTTCCGGTGACGGCGTGAAGACCTCTCCACGGGCTGAAAGGCCCGTGCGAGGGATTTGAGTGTGAGGCGATCAGAATGCCCAGCAGGAACACCCGGAACCGAGGAGGCCATCGCTTCCGAGTGGAGAGTTGGACAATCCGTGCGGGCAGCAGACGGGAGTGGGTGGAAGTGAAGCGGCTGCGGCGGTGCGCCAGTGGCCGCCAAACTTGCCGACGGGGGACCACTCGGGGAGCACGGGGATTGGTGAAGGTGCGAGAGGTGAGAAAGCACCCGCCGCGTGAACGATGCTGCCACCCATCACGGTGAGCAAGCTTTCGATGGCGCGAATCTGATCAGAGGGTACGGAGAAGTAGTCGGCGCTCAATATGGCGAAATCAGCGAAGAGGCCGGGTTCGATGCGGCCCTTGAGATGTTCTTCGCGGCTGAACCATGCGCTGCCGGTGGTGTAGAGACGCAGGGCTTCTTCGCGAGCAAGGAGGTTGGATTCGGGGTAGAGCGAGGTGCCGCCGACGGTTTTTCCGGTGACGAGCCAGGAGAGACTGGTCCAGGGGTTGTAGCTGGCGACGCGCGTCGCATCGGTGCCAGCGCCGACGGCGACACCCATGTCGAGCATGCGTCGGACCGGAGGTGTGCGTTCAGCGGCTGCGGGGCCGTAGCGATTGATGAAGTATTCGCCCTGGAAGGCCATGCGATGCTGCACGGCGATGCCGCCACCGAGGGATTTGATGCGGTCGATGTTGCGATCGCTGACGGTTTCGCAGTGATCGAAGAACCAGCGGAGGTCGGAGATAGGGGCCTCGCGATTGACTCGTTCGAAGACGTCGAGGGCGCGGGTGATGGTTTCGTCATAGGTGGCGTGGAGGCGGAAGGCCCATTTGTTGCGGGCAAGAAGCCCGACGACGGACTCGAGCTCGGCTTCCATGTTCTGCGGCATATCGGGGCGGGCGACCTTGAAATCCTCGAAATCGGCGGCGGAGTAGACGAGCATTTCACCTGCGCCGTTGAGGCGGAGGAGCTCGTCGCCCTGGTACATGCGGTTGGCCGCGGCCCACGCGGCGAAATCATCGCGTTCCTTCTGCGGGCGCTGGGTGAAGAGGTTGTAGGCGATGCGCACGGTCATCTCGCCGCGTTTGTGCAGCTGGTTGATGACGGCGTAGTCATCGGGGTAATTCTGGAAGCCACCACCGGCATCGCAGACGCTGGTGACACCGAGACGATTGAGCTCGCGCATGAAGTGACGCGTGGAGTTCATCTGGTGATCGGGAGAGAGCTTGGGTCCGAGGGAGAGAGTTTTGTAGAGGATCCAGGCGTTGGGATTGGCGACGAGGAGGCCGGTAGGATTGCCGTTGCGATCGCGCTCGATGATGCCGCCGGGGGGATTGGGAGTGCTTGCGTCGTAGCCGACAGCGCGAAGGGCCGCGCGATTGAGGAGAGCGCGGTCGTAGAGGTGAAGGATGAAGACTGGGGTGTCGGGGGCGGCTTCGTTGAGCTCGGCAAGGGTGGGAAGACGGCGTTCGGCAAACTGGAGTTCGGCGAAACCGCCGACGATGCGGACCCATTGACCTTGGGGCGTGCGGGCGACCTGCTCGCGGAGAAGGCGCATGGCATCGGCCAGGGACGGGACACCATCCCAGCGGAGTTCGAGGTTGTAGTTGAGCCCGCCGCGAATGATGTGCAGGTGTGAATCGTTGAGGCCGGGGATGATGCGCCGGTTGCCGGCGTCAATGACCTTGGTGTACGGGCCTTTGAGGGAGAGGATCTGGGAATCCTGGCCTACGGCTATGAATGTGCCGCCTTTGATGGCAAGGGCGCGGGCTTGGTGCCCTGGCTTCTGCATGGTGGAGATGTGAGCATTGTGGATGATGAGATCGGGGGCGTCGGCGTGTGGTGAAGGAGAGGTTGATGTGGTCACGGTGCATCCTCCTGTGAACAAGCCAGCGGCGGCGGCGGCGGTGACGGCGAGAGCCCGGCGTCTGGTGATGTGATCGAGTTCGGCGTTCATCATGGGAGAGTCAGGTGCGGTGAGCGTGCAACCAGTTGTGGAGCACTTTGCCGAGCAAGGGGGCGACGATGTAGGCGACGAGGGGAACGATGATGCCGGTGAGAATGAGGGCGGCGATGGGGATGGAGAAATTTAGCTTGAGAGCTTGCATGACATAGGAGAGCGCGACGACGAGTACATAGATTGCTGCCCATGACATGAGAGTGACCTTCCATTTTGGTGGTGCGGCATCGACGGGAAGATCAAACCAGGTTTCGAGACCGGGGTATTCGGCGAAGCGGTCAGAATGAACAAGCGCGGAGATGGGCTGGAAGAGGCGGGCGCGAGTCTCTGAGGCGTGCCAGATGAGGAGATTGGAGCGGGTGTTGAACTTATAGATGAAGCGGTAGAGGGGGGGAGAGTCTTCGTCGGAAGGCAGAAGGCGCAGAATGGTGGCACCCAGATGTCCGGGTTGGTGGGTGGCTTCGGCGATGAGGGCGCCCATGAGGAGTTCGAAGCGGCCTTCGCAGCCGCGACGCACGCGAATGTCGCGGATCACCGTCACCGGCGGATCGGCAGCATCGCTGCGGAGAAAACGCAGCGCATCCGGCGGAGTTGATTGATCCGAACGAGGGGGCAAGTCAGATTCTCCACGTGGCGGCGGATGCGGATTTAGTGGGTTCCGCCTGCGGGAACTTTGTACTCGGGGTAGGTGGATGGCGGGGCCTTGTGCACCATGGTGTAGGCGTATTCGACGCCCACGCCGTAGACGCCGCAGTGATTTTTGGCGACATCCATGACGGCGTTGTAGGTGTCTTTGTGAGCCCAGTCGCGTTGCCACTCGAGCATGGTGGAGAGGGCGGTAACGGGCTTGGCACCGGCTTGGATGACGCGTTTCATGGAGTTCTCATGCGCGAGGAGACTGACATCGCCACAGCAGTCCTCGACGACGTAGACCTCGAATCCATCATGAATGGCCTGAATGGTGGGGAGTGCGACGCAGGTTTCGGTCCAGAGGCCGGAGAGGACGATCTTCTTGCGGCCGGTCTTCTTGATGGCGGCGACGAAATTGGCATCATCCCACGAGTTCATGGTGGTGCGTTCGATGGGGGTGGGATTGCCGAGGGCGGCGAGGAGGTGCGGCCAGGTGTTGCCGCTGAAGCCCTTGGTTTCGACCGTGGAGAGGACGACGGGAACGTCGAAGATCTTTGCTGCTTTGGCGAGGACGAGGTTGCAGTTGATGATGGTCTGGCGATCGTGACTGGCGACGCCGAAGAGCATCTGCGGCTGCAGATCGATCATGGCGACGACGCAGTTGTCGGGGGTGAGGAGGCCTTTTTCGCTGAGTGTGGGGCGGGACATGGATGCTCCTTGGGACTGGGGACTGACGAGGTGATGGGCACGAGAGGAGGAGAGCGGTGCAATGGATTGTGAATCCGAACTGCGCGTGGTCGGAGTGATTGCTGCCGCTTCTTAACCAGACTTTGCCGCGGCGTGGTGCTGGAATCGGGCGTTCAGGGTGATGGCGATGATGACGAAGGCGATGAGGAGTGCGAGTTGAACGATGAGGTGTGGGGCCTCGCGCTGGGTGGGGGCGAGATCGCGGAGGGCTGGGACACGAAGGAAGAGTTGAACGACGAGGACGAAGGAGTTGAAGTAGAGGGATGCCGCGACGCCGAGAGTGAAGATGGTGCGCCAGCGGCCTGTGAGATGGCGCACGTACATGGCATAGCAGGTGGGGATGAAGAGGGTGGTGGCGATGATGCCGACACCGAGTGCAGGCGTCATGCCATTGAAGGGGAAGAGAAATCCGGTGATGCTGGTGAGGGCGGTGGTGATGAGGAACGCGAGGAGGAGTGAGCGGGGAGGGCGAGATGCGTAGAGGACGCCGACGACGGCGAAGCCGGTGCCGATCGCGGTGAGACTGATCACCACGTGGATGAGAGTGAGGATGGCGATGTGGTTGTGCATCGCTTAGGCCTTGATGAAGGTGAGGAGGTCTTGATTCACTTGCTCGTGATGGGTCGCGCAGAGGCCGTGATCAAAGCCCGCATAAATCTTGAGCGATGCGCCGGGAACAAGTTTGGATGAGAGGTGCGCGGATCCTGCGATCGGGACGACCTGATCGTCGTCGCCGTGCATGATCAGAGTCGGAATGGCGAAGCGTTTGAGGTCTTCGGTGAAGTCGGTTTCGGAGAAGGCCTTGATGCAGTCGTACGCGGACTTGACGCCGGCCATCATGCCCTGACGCCACCAGTTGTCGATCAATCCTTGGGAGACTTTTGCGCCGGGGCGATTGAAGCCATAGAAGGGGCCTGCGGGGATGTCTTTGAAGAACTGGGCGCGGTCGTTGAGGAGTGCCTGACGAAATCCATCGAAAAGTTCTTTGGCGAGTCCGCCCGGGTTGTTCGTGGATTTGACCATGATGGGCGGCACAGCGCCGACGAGCACGGCTTTGGCGATGCGGCCTTTGGCACGGCCTGCACCGTGCCTGCCGATGTACCGAGCGACTTCGCCGCCGCCGGTGGAATGGCCGATGTGGATGGCATTCTTCAGGTTGAGGTGCTCGACCAGATCCATGAGATCATCGGCGTAGTGATCCATGTCGTTGCCATCCCAGGTCTGCGTGGAACGGCCGTGACCGCGGCGATCGTGGGCGATGCAGCGATAGCCGCGGGATGCGAAGAAGATCATCTGTGGATCCCAGTCGTCGGCACTCAGTGGCCAGCCGTGACTGAAGACGATGGGTTGAGCGTCGCGACTGCCCCAATCCTTGTAGAAGATTCGAGCGCCGGTGGTCGTTGTGACATAGCCATCGCCAGCTTGAGTGGTCGAGGCATCAGCGTGTGCGGCGGGGGCGGTTGCAGCTGATGCGGGGGCGGAGAGAGCCGCAGCGGTGACGAGACCTGCTCCGACGGCCATGACGCTTCGGCGGTTGATGGAAGGGGTTTGGTCGCTTTGGTGCTGCATAGGCAATCTCCGGAGCGGCGTTGTGTTGGCCGCCATCAGTACTGAGCGTGAGGGGGGGACAGGGATGTGGGGTGAAGTTGAATTAGGGCGTTGCGGTATGATTCTGGGCCGTGGAACAGCGTCACACCACTCTTGCGATCCAGGGGTATCTGGACGAACTTGCCGGTTTGCGGGGTGATGCCCCTGCGGAGCCGGTGGTGCGTGCGCTTCTGGAGCGTGCCGCGGGTCGACTGGACGTGTTGTGTGGCTCTCTCTTGTTTCGGAGTTACCCACGACTGACCCGGCCACCCCTGAATCTGCAGACCGAGGAAATGCTGAGCGCTGTGGTCGAGCGGCTGATCAAGGCGTTACGAAACGCCAGGCCGGGTAATGTGAGGCAGTTCTTTGCGATCGCAAACCAGCACATGCGCTGGGAACTGAATGACCTTGCACGCCGCTTAGACAATCAGGCGATTGTCGAACCGATTCCCGAGGGGTTGGCGGCAGCTGCAGAGACAACCGGATCGCAGGTGAGTGCACTCGCTAGAAAGTTGTTTGAGGCGATTGAAGCGCTTCCAATTGAAGAACGGGAAGTGCTGAGCTTGATTCGGATCCAGGAATTGACCAAGAGGGAAGCTGCGGACATTCTCGGGGTGTCGGAGAAAACGGTGCAGCGACGCCTGAACCGAGCCGTTCTGCTCTTGAGCGAGGCAGTCGGCGATCTTCGTCCGGAGCGGGAGCCGCCGTGCGCTGGATGAGAACGAGAAAGCCGTCGAAGCATGTCTGTGAGTGACACACGTATTCAACTTCTGCTCGAAGAGATTCTGCACACGGGTGTGACGGCAGAGGAGGCGTGCCGCGAACATCCGGAGTTGGTGCCGCAGGTGCGAGATCGGCTGGCGCGAGCGCGAGCTTTGGAAGCCCACATCGAGTCGGTGTTGCCGATAGGGCGTTTGCATCACGGATTGAGTGGGCTTCGGCGATTGGCGACCAAGCTGCCTCACCTGCCCGGATATGAGATTGAGAGCGTGGTGGGTAGCGGCGGCATGGGGGTTGTCTATCGGGCGCGGCATGTGAAGCTCAATCGCACGGTTGCGATCAAAATGCTGCTTGCGGGTGGATACGCAGGAGCAGCGGAGCTTGAGCGCTTCAAGACAGAGGCGGAGTCGATTGCCGCGCTGTGCCACCCGAATATTGTGCAGGTGTTTGATGCGGGCGAGTGTGATGGGCATCCGTATTTTGTGATGGAGTTTGTGGAGGGGGGCAGTCTGGCTCAGCGGCTGGATGGGCAGCCACGACGCCCGCAGGAGGCGGCTGACCAGATCAGGACACTGGCGCGAGCGGTTCACGCGGCGCACGCGGCAGGAATCATGCATCGGGATCTGAAGCCAGCCAATATTCTGGTGGCTGCGGACGGGACATTGAAGATCGCGGATTTCGGATTAGCGCGGAGAGTGGATCAGGCGGAATCAAGCGATGGGCTGACGTTGGCGGGCGCTCATATGGGAACGCCAAGCTATATGTCTCCGGAGCAGGCGGCGGGTGTGGCGACAGGATTCTGTCCATTAATGGATATCTACGCGCTGGGTGCCGTGCTGTATGAGTTGTTGACAGGGCGACCGCCATTCCTGGGTGAGAGTGCGGCGGAGACAGAGCGGCAGGTGATTCATGATGAGCCGGTGCCGCCGATGCGACTGAGCCCGACCGTGCCGCGAGATCTGCAGACGATTTGCCTGAAGTGCTTGGAGAAGAAGCCGGAGCGGCGTTACGGGAGCGCGGCGGATCTGGCGGATGATGTGGAGCGTTTTCTGCGTGACGAGCCGATCTTGGCCCGGCCCATCGGTGTTGCGGAACGAGCGCTCAAGTGGTGCCGCAGGCGTCCCGGCGCGACGGTGGCATTGTTGGTTTCGGGGATATTGATTGCGGGGTTGATCACGGGTGCTCTCTGGCTGCAACGCGTGGAGTATGAGCGACACACTCAAGAGATTCTTCGGCAGGATGGTGCACGCAAGGCGATTCAAGAAGCCCTGCCGGTGTTTTCACAACTTGCGGAAGGCAAGCAATGGGCGGACGCCGCTGGAGTGTTGCGCAACGCGCAGGCGCGACTGAGCGATGCGAAGTCGGTGGAGTTGGAGGATCGGTTGGCAGTGATTGCCGAGGATTTTGAGATTGCCCGTGAACTGAATCGCATTCGCCAGAGCTTTGTGGACGCCGGCGATGGGGGGTATACGTACTTTCCAGCACGGGAGGCGTATGCGCGTGTGTTCAAACGAATCGGAATTGGTGAGGGTGTGGAGGTTGAGACGGCCGCGGCGTGGGTGAGAGAGTCGCCATTGAAGGAGCAATTGCTGATTGCGCTGGATCATGCGGCGTTTGCGGAAGTGTTTGTGAGCGAACCCAATGAGCATGAGAGACTGCTGGCGGTGGCAAGGCGTGCTGCGCCGGATCCCTGGCAGGATCGGTTTCGGGATCCCGGGAAATGGAGAGATCTGGCGGCATTGCGGCAGCTCGTGCATGATGCACCGGCAGCCGATGCGGCTCCGCCGATTCACCAACTGGTCATGGTCGGACTGCTGTTGAATTCGCTGGGGGCGAACGAGACCACGATTGAGATTCTGCGGGAAGCGCGATTGCGTGATCCATCGGATTTCTGGCTGAATCTAGAGCTCGGACACGCTTTGCTGCGTGATAGAAGGCCAGATGAGGCGCTGCAGTTTTATCAGGCGGCGGTGGCGCTCAAGCCAGCGCACTTTGTGGTGTGGACCACGATTGGTTCTGTGCTGCACGGGAACGGAAGAGCGAAAGAGGCCATCGAGCCGCTGCGTAAGGCGGTGTCGCTCCGTCCGCGCTACTTGGCGACTTGGCAGAATCTGATTGCGGCGCTTGTGGCGTGCGAGAAGTGGGATGAGGCCAAGAGCGCAGCAGACATGGCCGTGGCGGCGAATCCGAACAATCCTGAGATCGCCGCAACAGTAATTGTGATGCACATGCATCGAGCGCGCGCGGCGACGACGAAGCAGCAATGGTCCATTGCGAGGGAGTCCTACGCGCAGGCGGTGGGGGGACGATTCGCCAACGACGCCGAAGCATGGTTCGAGTACGCAGCAGCGCAGGTGCTTGCGGGAGATCACGCGGGATACCGCGAGACGTGCGCGAACATGCTCAAGCGTTGCGAGAGTGACGGGCTGCGTAAGTTCTTAGTGGCGCGGGCGTGCCTGCTGGCACCGGTATCCATAGAGGAATTGGCGCTGGCTGCAAAGCTGGGAATGCCGGAACTGGATACGCATGGGCAGCAGCACTGGTCCCTTTCGGTGAGGGGCGCACTTTTGTGCCGCGAGGGGAAGTATCGGGAAGCGATGCCGATTTTGAAGCAGGGGTATCAGAAGGCGCTCCGGCCCGAGGACTCCATCATTCTGTCGGCGTGGCTTGCGCGAACATATCTGGGCAATGAGGATCGTCAAGCAGCGCGGATGTGGCTTAACAAGACAACTGGGTGGTTGGATCAAAACCAGACGAAGCCCCAAGCCATGCACATTCATGACTGGATGGAAGCGCAGATCCTGCGGCGGGAGGTGGAGGAAGGATTGCGGTGAGGGAGCGCGGCGTGGAGGGTCGAGGGGGGCGGTGTCTGGAACGGCGGAGTGAACGAGTGTCAGGCTGATCGACGATCACGATTCGCGTTACAGTTGAGTATTGGCGCTGTGCGGCGTTACAGATTGAATCGGGAGCGTTGTTATGGGCATCACCGTGCTTTCTTTGGCGTCAGTCGTCGTCACCAGCGCGGTGGGGTCTGCGTCCGTGACGGCGGCGCCGGACATTCGGCATTCGAAGACTTCCGGCCCCTTGCAGCTTGGCGTGGTAGGGATGGTGCACGGACATGTCGAGGGGGTGTTGTGGGCGGATGCCAATCGTGAGGACATCACGATTGTCGGAATCGTTGAACCCGATCGCGCGGTCTTTGACGGTTTTGCAGCCAAATACAAGCTCGATCCCGCGTTGCGATTTGATTCGCTGGACGCCATGCTGGAGGCCCGCAAACCTGAGGCCGTGAGCGTGATGAACTCTATTCGTGCTCACGCGCCGACCGCTGAAGTATGCGCACTGCGCGGCGTGCACATGCTGTTTGAAAAGCCGCTGGCATTCAGCCGCGACGATGCCAATCGAATCGAGACAGTCTCGCGCAAGCATGGCGTACTGGCGTTGACCAACTTTGAGACGAGTTGGTACGCATCGGTGCGAGAGACACAGCGCATCGTTGGCTCGGGTGAATTAGGCACAGTGCGGCGGATGGTGTTTCGTCATGGGCACAAAGGGCCGCGCGAGATCGGGTGTGCGGAGTCGTTCACGTCATGGTTGACTGATCCGGTGGAAAATGGCGGCGGGGCGATTGTGGACTTTGGTTGTTACGGCGCAGTGATCGCTACGTGGATGATGAATGGACAGCGGCCATTGAGCGTGACAGCTTCGGCTTCGACGCTGAGACCTTTGGTGTATCCCAATGTGGATGACGATGCGACGATCGTGCTGACATATCCGGGCGCAACCGCGACGATTCAGGCGTCATGGTGCTGGACGCACGACAACAAGGAAATGGATGTACACGCGGAGCTAGGGTCACTTCAGGCGGCCAAGTGGGACCTTCTCACGCGTCGCGATCCAGACCAGAGCGCCAAGGTGATCAAGCCGCGGGAGAAGCCAGCGCACTTGCGTGATGAGTGGACTTATCTGACGCAGGTGGTTCGTGGTCAATGTGATGTTGATCCGTTGTCGAGCTTGGAAGTGAATGTAATTGTGGCGGAGATTCTGGATGAAGCGCGACGCCAGGTGCAAGCTGCGAAGCGGTGAATGGTGCGTATGCGGAGCCAGTGACCCAGGTGAGCGTTTCGGGGCGCAGTTGGAAAAGGTGGTCGTCGGGATGGTGCTCGCGTGCTGCTGGATGGTGTGACCGGCATCCGCACGGGAGGTTGTGGCGGAACCGCCGTCTAGTGTTCTGCTGGGCAACAGGCATCACGATTCAGTGGGTTTTGCCACGCTTGATCTTCCGGCAGAGTCGGCTCAGGCGGTGGGAGGATGCAGCCGGCAGTTCCAACAGGCCATAAACTGGCGAGCGTGATTCGGAGAGCTTTTCAACTCTGGGTTCAGAGGCGGGTTCGATTCCCATCGACGCCGCTGGGACTGTTTGTCTTTCTGCTAGTGGTCATCTTTGTTGTTGAGGCGGGGATCATGCTCTTCCTGCCACATTTTCCATTGTTGCAGCGGTCTCCGCTGCTGATGGTGGTTGTGGATTCCGGGTTACTCGTGGTGACGTTGTGTCCTGTGCTTTGGATGCTGGTGATTCGACCGATTCGAGAGTCGGCCGTCGAACGTGGAGAACTGCTGCGCCAGCAGTTCGCAGTTCAAGAAGTGGAGCGGAGTCGGCTGGCTAGAGAGTTGCATGACGAACTTGGTCAGATTCAGACAGCGATTCTGCTGACGGCGCGAGCATCGAAATCCTCTCATTCGACGGAAGATCTTCAGGAGCACATGGCATCCATTCAGAATCTGGCGAGCAGTGCAGTGGAGGCCACACGCCGCATCGCCAAAGGGCTGTCTCCCGGAGTCTTGCAGGATTTTGGACTCGGTGTGGCGCTGGCTCGCATGATCGAAGAATGTGGTGTGGTGGGTGGGCCGGAGATCAGCTTTGACGCGGCGATTCGTGAATCGCGGTTTGATCCGGAGATCGAGTTGGCGGTATACAGGGTGATTCAGGAAGCAGTGTTGAATGCGGTGAAACATTCGAATGCGTCTCGAATTGCAGTCTCGATTGCCCAGTCTGGAAGCGAAGTGGTCGCCACAGTGAGCGACAACGGCAAGGGCATTCATCACCTGAGCAAAGCGACCCGGGCGGGAGGCCTGGGCTTGCGGGGTATGCGTGAGCGGCTTGAACTAGTGAATGGAACGCTCAGCATTGAAGTTCAGCCCGAGCAGGGGACAATCATCACTGGCAGAGTTCCGGCGAAGGTGATGATTCCATGAGCAAGACCAGCATTCTGATAGTGGACGATCACGCCATGGTGCGGAAGGGATTGCGCCTGCTGATTGAATCTCAGCACGATCTGGCAGTTGTGGGTGAGGCCGGTGGACTTCTGGACGCCATCGACGTGGCGGCGCGCACACAGCCACAGATCATCACGCTGGATCTGTCCATGCCGGGGCCCTCGGGTGTGGCCTCGGTCGAACGGCTTCGGAATGCGGCACCGGGAGTACGCATTATCGTGGTCACAATGCATGATGATCCGGCGTATGTCCGCAGCGCAATGGCGATGGGTGCAAGCGGATATGTGAACAAAAGCGCGGCGGATAGCGAGCTGATTTCTGCCATCCGAGCCGTCGCCCGCGGGCGAGTCTTCATTGATGTGGGCGATGCGGTAACACTGGAATCGATTCTGAATCCGAAGGGTCAACCGGCAGGCAAGACGCCACTGGAATCGTTGAGCGAACGCGAAAGACAGGTATTGGTTGCCGTCGCAAGCGGCATGACCAATCAGAAGATCGCAGATGAAGTCGGTCTGAGCGTCAAGACGGTCGAGTCGTATCGCTCACGACTCATGAAAAAGTTGGGATTGAAGGAGCGCGCCGATCTGGTGAGATTGGCCATCGAAGCCAAACTGCTGTGAATCTCTGCCAAGTGTCGTGCCGGGGATTCCCCGTCAATCTTTGTTCGGGAATGCCAAGTTCCCCCGCTGGTAGGGCGCTCCAGCACACGCCATACTTCTGACATGCCTCAACAAAGCCGAGGCGCTTCGTAGCGCGCCCGCCTTTGCAACTGAGGCAAAGAGGAAGTTGAGACGATGTTGAATCGCATCATGAGTGGCTTGATTGGTGTAGCAGTTGGTGTGGCGACCGCGCACGGCGCGATCGTCACCTATGACTTCACCGGTTACACCTACGTCGGCGGTCACCTGCGATCCTTCACGGGCGTGTTTGAATACGACGACGCCAGACCATCGGACACCGTGTATTTCAACGGCCAGACCATTCCCCAGCAGGGATTCAGATCGTCGTACTTCAACTCCATTCGTCAGCTGTCAATCACGCTCGATGATCACGAGTCTGTCAATTGCGGCCCCGGCGGATACATCGATGTCAACAACATGCAGCAAGTCGAGTCGGGTTCGCAGGTTCCCGCTGGCCTGACAGTGCAGGCGTGGGCTGGCAACTCCTCTGGCACAATCAACGGCCAATCGATTTGGTATATGTATCTTGCCTTTCTTCCCGTCGAACCCAGCTTTAGTTGGGGGCCGCTGGATAGTTTCCTTGGCGGAAATGCCGAATCGATGCTGCAGGCCAATCCGGGATTGCTGCCACGCTCCATCGATCCGGCGTTGACCGGAACGACACTGAGCCCGAGCATCAGCACGCTCTCGTCAGGTCTGTTCCTTGGAACCATTCACACCAATTCTCAGGGCACCACCACCACCGTGAACTCCATCACCAGCTTTGAATTGCGCGTTCCCGCTCCATCCGCGGCGAGCGCACTTGCCTTCGCAGGGTTCGCCACCATGCGTCGCCGCCGCTGATCGCGCAGTCCTTGTCAGGGTCATCCTCAAAGGCCAGCAACGCCGTGCCCACCGCCTCTTCAACCGGTGGAGGTGGCGGCACCTCTCGCGCCTCAGGGCGGACTGCTCCCGCTCGCGCTCCATCATCGATTTGCTGTGGGGACAAAACCCGGTCGAGCCGTCGCTCTTCACGCCGCGCGGCATATCTCGCCACCTCCGTTGCCACGATCTTGGAAATCAGATCACGCAGCGTGATCCCCTCTCCACCACCAAAGTCATCCGGTGGCAAGGCCAGTGACCAATCCGAAAGTAATGGCCGCCGCGATCCGAGCTGTCTCACAGAAATCGTCAATGACATACCCAGGCATTCTACGAAAAATGCCCTTGCGCGCCAACTAAATCAATGGCACATGCGAATCGCGAGTTCCATCGGTCGTCACGCGTCAATCACGGCGCGGCTTGCTCTTCCGCTTCAATCTGCTGGCATGTAGTACACCACAGCACGGGCCGCGAAAGATCAAAAACTCGCCCGCCAGTTTCCATCGGCTGCGTCGCTGCCGCGCCCTGCCGTGGCGTCTGCTGTCCCGGCTGTGCTGGTGTCCGCCTCGGTGGCAGTTGCTGTGTGCCCTGTTGCGGCGTTCCCTGCTGAGGCGTTCGACCACGCTGTTGCAGATTCTGTCCCGCGGGCGCCTTCTGTTTGGCCGCTGGCGGGTTGATCGATGCCGCGCGGCTTAGGAATTGATTGCGATAGCGCTCTTCATGCAGGGCATATTGCGGATTGTTCTGTGTGTAGGCGTATTCACCGCGCAGCAAGCTCTCAATGTCCTTGATTCGCGTTTCCGGATACGGGTGGGTTGCAAAAATCTCGGCTTCGCGGCCTCCCTTGCTCGCATCCCGCAGCACTTCCATCACACTCTTCTGTGCCGCTGGGTTGTACCCCGCCTTGGTCATGTACCGCATGCCAAGATAGTCCGCTTCAGTCTCCTGCTTGCGGCTGAATTTGAGCAGCACCAGCTCGCCACCCTGATTGATGATTCGACCCGCCGATTCGTCGCCGACAGCGACACTCGCGGCGGCCGCGCCGATGCCGATCAGCACGCTGTCCGCCGCTCGCTCGTTGCCGTGCCGCGCAGTGACGTGTCCAATCTCGTGCCCCAGCACGCCGGCCATCTCCGCCTCATTCTTCAAGAGCTTGGCCAAGCCAATGGTGATGTGCACCCGCCCACCTGGCAGGGCAAAGGCGTTAATCTCCGGTGAATTCAGCAGTGCAAAGTTCCACGGCAGCCCCTTCTGCTCCGCCGTCTCCACCTGCTCCTTCAATCTCATGCCGACCTCGGTCACATATGCCTTCAACGATGCATCCGTCACTTCGCCGCCAGATTGCGAAATGAACTGCGGCCCATACTGCTGGCCGATCGCGATCTCCTGATCATGCGAGTAGATCTCCAGCGAACTCCGCCCCGTGGTCGGATTGGTATAGCAACCACCCAGCAGCGCGCCCGCCGTGGCCAGCATCACCAACGTCATCCGCCGCGTTCCGTTTGATTTCAGCCAGCCCATCCAACACCTCCTGCATACCTATATATACACGAATCATCCGACGACTCTTGCCCCAAATTGTTCGTCGCTGGAGCTTCCGGCGCGACCCCATCCATCCCAATTCCAGGTTCGCCACCATACCATCGACCCGTCATGGCCAACACACCCGGACACCCTGCCTCACCCGCCGATGCCCCCCTCTGGGCTGGCAGCGATCTGGCCAACCCCCACCTCAAATCCGACAAGGCCGAACGCGTCAAGGGCATGTTCAGCGCCATCGCCCCCTCCTACGACCTCAATAACCGTCTTCACTCCTTTGGCCGCGATCAGGCCTGGCGTAAAAAAGCCGTCCAACTCGCCCAGGTCCAGCCCGGCGACACCGTCCTCGACATTGCCTGCGGCACGGGCGACCTCACCGAGCACTTCGCCTCCACCCCTGCCAGCCGCGTCATCGGCATCGATTTCACTCCAGCCATGCTGGAAATCGCACGCGAAAAGGTCAAATCCCGTCCGTACGCCCCCAAAGTGGAGTATCGCGAGGGGGATGCCATGAACCTGGCAGTGCCGGATGGCAGCGCCGATGTTCTCTCGATTGCCTTCGGAATTCG
>CAYTYD010000051.1:0-15768 GCA_964441555.1 uncultured Phycisphaeraceae bacterium
ACACCTGCCCTTCCGCTTCCGCTGGATCGATCGCCGCATGATCGTCACCCACCCCTTCACCACCGATTCCCGCCTCGTCCGCGGCAGCGAAATCCTCTCCATCAACAACACTCCATCCTCCGAAATTCTCACCAAGCTCCTCACCATCGCTCGCGCCGACGGCTCCAACGACGCCAAACGCATCCGTTATCTCGACATTACCGCCGGCTCCCGCTATGAGGCCTTCGACGTCTACTTCCCGCTCTTTTTCCCCTCCTCCTCTCCTGACTTCACCATCACCTTCCTCCCTCCCAATTCCTCCTCCCCCATCACCATCACCGAATCGTTCCACACCTACTCCCAGCGCCGCGCACAAGCTCAGCAACTCGCCACCGCTCCCACCGCCAACGACGCTCCCCTCTGGACCGTCACCACCCTCACCTCAGACTCTCACGCACCAGCCGCCCTCCTCACCATGCCCACCTGGTCTGTCTACAACACCAAGTGGAACTGGCTCTCGTGGCTCAACTCCACCATGGACTCCCTCGCCAAGTCAGACACCAAAACTCTCATCGTCGATCTCCGCGGCAACGAAGGCGGCAACGATTGCGGCAACCTCATCATCTCCTATCTCATCACCAAAGACCTCACCATCGCCAACACCCAGCGCTACACGCGTTATCAGAAAACTCCTGCCGATCTCAACCCCTACCTCGACACCTGGGATAACTCCTTCCGCGATTGGGGCACGCAAGCCCAACCCATCCCAACACCCCCTCTCGTCGCCAGTGGCAATCAACCCTACTTCCGCCTCGCCCGCTACGACGACAATCCCAATGGCACCGTCATCACCGCCTCTCCCAATCGCTTCACCGGCAAAGTCTTCATCCTCGTCGATGCCTCCTGCTCCTCCGCCACCTTTCAATTCGCTTCCCTGGTCCGACGCGAAAAGCTCGCCACCCTCGTCGGCGAACCAACCGGCGGCAATCAACGCGGCATCAATGGCGGCGCCTTCTTCTTCCTCCGCCTGCCTCACTCCAAGATCGAAGTCGATCTTCCCCTCATCGCCGCCTTCCCGCAAGATCCCAACACCCCCGATGCAGGTCTCACCCCCGACATCCTCATCCCCACCACCGCCGCCGACATCGCTTCAGGTAACGACCCCGCGCTTCAAGCTGTGAAACGCCTCCTCACCAAGTAACCTCCCTCAATGAACTCTGCCGCGGCATTCGGTATGCTCTAGGCATGACCCGCACACACCTCGCCGCGCTCATCCTCACAACTTCATCCGCCCTCGCGTGCACCGCGCTGGCCGCAGATCCTGCACCGGCGCCCTGGAAGCCCGCTCCCGCTCCACTCTCCACTCCCTGGGCCGAAACCGTCACGCCCGACAACGCCTGGCCCCAATACCCGCGCCCCACCCTGGCTCGCAAAGATTGGCTCAATCTCAACGGCCTCTGGGATCTCTCCATCACCACCGGCAACGCCGCCCCCACGTTCGACACCAAGATCCTCGTCCCCTTCCCCGTCGAGTCATCCCTCTCCGGTGTCGGCAAGCGCATCACACCAGACAATGTCATCACCTACCGCCGCTCTTTCACCATTCCCGCCGAGTGGTCCTCCTTCGGCACCGACCGCCGCATCATGCTCCACTTCGGCGCGGTCGATTGGTCCTGCACTGTTCAGGTCAATGGCAAAGAGGTCGGCTCGCACAAGGGTGGCTACGACCCCTTCAGCATCGACATCACCTCCGCACTGACGGATGCCCCCAACGAAATCCTCGTCCGCGTCACCGATCCCACCAACGCCGGCGGCCAGCCCCGCGGCAAGCAGTGGGATGTCTCCAGCGGCATCTGGTACACCAGCATCAGCGGCATCTGGCAAACCGTCTGGCTCGAACCCCTCCCCGCCACCTCCATCACCAACGCCGTCATCAAGGGCTCCGCCAACGGCCTCATCGAATCCAACATCACCATCAACGGCCCCACCGATGGCCTCACTCTCGAAGTCTCCTTCGATGGTGCCAACATCCAGCTCAGCAATCCCGGCTCCAAGGCCTCTCCACGCATTCAGATCGGTGGCCCCAAGCTCTGGTCCCCCGATCGTCCTCATCTCTACAACGCCGAAGTCGTCCTCAAGCGTGGTGACACCATCGTCGACATGGTGAAAACCTACTTTGCCTGCCGCGACATCGCCGTCGCGAAGGATGCCGCTGGCATCAATCGCCTCATCCTCAACGGCAAGCCCCTCTTTCAGTTCGGCCCTCTCGATCAGGGATACTGGCCCGATGGTCTCTACACGCCCCCCAACGAAGAAGCCATGGTCTTTGATCTCAAAGCCATCCGCAAGTTCGGCTGCAACATGCTCCGCAAGCACGTCAAGGTCGAGTCCGAGCTCTACTACACCTGGTGCGATCGCATGGGCATTCTCGTCTGGCAAGATATCCCCAGCCCTTTCTTTGCCGATGGTCGCGGCGGCGCGGATGACAAAGAGCACAAGCGATCCCCGCGCCTCAGCGACGAATGGAAAGCCAACTTCGAGAACGAAGCCAAAGAGATCATCACCGATCTGGCCCGTCACCCTTCCATCATCATGTGGGTGCCGTGGAATGAAGGTTGGGGCCAGAACGACATCAACTGGTCGCGCGAGATCGCCAACAAGGTCAAGACCTGGGACCCCACGCGGCTCGTCAACAACGCCAGCGGCTGGACCGACATGAACGTCGGCGACACCCTTGATTACCACGCCTATCCCGATCCCGCTTGTCCGCCCCTCGAATCCTCTCGCGCCAGCGTCCTCGGCGAGTTCGGCGGGCTGGGCCTTCCTCTCGATGGTCACACCTGGGTCAACAAGAACAACTGGGGATACAAGTCCTACCCGGACAAGACCACACTCACCGCGGCGTACATCCAACTCCTCAATCAGATTCCCGATCTCATCGCCGATGGCCTCTCTGCCGCCGTCTACACGCAGACCACCGATGTCGAGATCGAAGTCAACGGCTGGCTCACCTACGACCGCCGCCAGTGGAAGATCGATCCCGAGCGGGTCCGCAAAGCCACCGCCGCCCTCTACGCCCCCGCTCCCACCAAAGTCTGGCTCATGCCCCACGCCGCGCGGCTCAGCGAGAAAGATCGCCCGCAGTGGTCGTACACCACCACCGCGCCCGCTGCTGGTTGGGAAGCTCCTTCCTTCAACGATTCCACATGGTCCAAAGGCACCTCCGGCTTCGGCACCAAGGGCACACCCAACGCCATCATCGGCACCGAGTGGAAGACCTCCGACATCTGGCTCCGCCGCACCTTCACGCTTCCCGCCGAACTCTCTTCCAACCTGACTCCTTCCGACACCATCAAGCTCTCGATGTACCACGATGAAGATGCCACCATCTACATCAACGGCATCCGCGCGGTCCAAGCCACCGGCTACACCACCGGCTATCGCACTTTCGAGATCTCCCCCGAAGCCCGCGCCTCCATCAAGCCGGGAGTTGGAACCAACACCATCGCCATCCACTGCAAGCAGACTCAGGGTGGGCAGGCGATCGATGCGGGCTTGTTTGTATCCAGGGAACCCTGAGCGCTTCTCTTCTGAGTGGCTCAGGGCGGTATTCAGGGAACCCTGAGCGCGAGCTCAGGGCTTTTCGTTTTTTCCTTTCAACGCAGAGTCGCAGAGGCACAGAGATCGATCGGAGGGGGCAAAGGGAAGTGGCAAAGTGATTCCTTCCACACTCCGCACCCTGACTCGGCACTCAGCACTCAGTACTCAGCACTCAGCACTCTCTTCTTGCCCAGAGAAGGAGTTTTTCTTCGAAGGGAAAAGGTTTTTGTCCTCAGAAAAACTCTTTTTCTGCCCAGAGAAGGAGTTTTTGTGCCCAGAAAAACTCTTTTTCTTGGCAGGTACGGAGCGTTCTTGCCCAGAAAAACTCCTTTTGTGCCTGCAAAAACTCCTTTTCAGCGCGGAATTCCCGCTTGCGATCAAGTGAGGGCGTTTTGCCGTCGATGCCGCATGGTCCGAGTTGCGTTCGCCGGGAGTTCCGGCGGCACGGCTGTCCGCGGCGACCGGAGATCATGCAGCTCTTCCCAAAGGATGTGATCCATGTCAGTTCTCCCCTCTAAGCAAGTTGATCTTCTCACCTTCTGCGAGCAGCACTGGCCGGTGTGGAACTCGGCCCCCACCACCATCGGGCTCACCACCACGCAGGTGACGACGTTCAAGACCCTCACCGAGGCCGCCCGCGCCGATTTTGATTCGGCTCAGGCCGCGCGGCTGGCCAGCAAGGCCGCGACGACCTCGCTCAATGGTTCGGTCTCCGACATGCGCGAAACCGCAGCGATGTTGATCGCTGAGATCAAATCGTTTGCCGAAGCATCCAGCAACCCTTCCGCCGTGTACGCCGCCGCGCAGATCCCCGCGCCGGCTGCGCCCGCGCCGCTTCCCGCCCCCGGCAAGCCCACCAACTTTGCCGTGACGCTCGAATCCGATGGATCGGTGACGCTGATGTGGGATGCTGCGGATTCGACGGCCTCCACCGGCGCGTTCTTCACGATTTCACGCAAACTCCCCGGCCAGACCGGCTTTTACGGCATCGGTGGCGCTTCCGGCTCGACCAGCGAAGCACGCCGCTGCTTCTTCACCGATGGCTCGGTCCCCGCTTCGGCGGCGGGCACGGGCGCGCAATACATCGTGCAAGGGTTCCGCGGAACCCGCAGCGGCACACCCAGCGATGCGATCATCGTGCAGTTTGGCAATGATGGCGCGACGTTCACCACCGCCAGCAACGCGGGGATGAAACTCGCGGCCTAAGAAGTGCTGAGAAGAACCAGGAACAAGAAAGGCACTTCGTCATCGGACGAGGTGCCTTTTCTGTGTTGGCTCACAGCACAATCAGGCCCCGCTTTCGCAAGGCCTGATCTCTCTCCACATGTTTGGTACAGATGAATTGGTCCATCGTGTGGTTTACTTGGGCCAATTCACTCGCAGCGACTTGGCTGGCATCGCCGAGCCATCCGCCTTGCGCGTCTGCAGCACGATCTCGATCGCGCTCGCCGCGCCATCGGTCACATGCACGCGATATTGAATCATCCGTGCATCACCCGGCGTCGGGTCGATGCCGTTGCCCCAGGCGAAGAAGGGCTTCCCTTGCGCACCGGCTGAGCGGGCCTGGCTTTTCATCATGTCGGGTTCAAAAACCACGCCAGTCATATGGCGGCCCTTGATCCGCACGCGCCAGGCCCCCTCAACGCCGCTGCTCCGGTCTGTTTCCTTGAACACCACAAAGGCGTAATCATCATTCAGCACCGCGTCGTAGGCGTCGATCGCGCCGAGCGTTTCGATCGTCTGAGAATCAGTGCTGGCGGGGGCTTCCATCAAAGCGGTCTGCATGGGTCTTCTCCTGAGTTGAAGGCCGGTGAGTGACTCCGGCAGAGTGAGGTTGTTCACCATGCAGTGCGACATCCGAGCCGCAAGCGGCTAATCACTTTTTCCACTTTGTTTTGCGGCGTTTCTCCGCCTGGGTCAATCAGGTCGAGGCCCCATGGAGACAATCAGTGAATCATCCCGGCCCCAACTGTGTTATTCGTCTGATCATCGATGATGATGCAGCACCCCGTGCCGCGGCACTGGGCATATCCATCCACCGCCACCGGACCCGCCAGCTTGATCACCGCCCGGCCGATCTCGTTCAGCCCCAACTGCATCACCTTGTCGTGCTGCTCCAAGGTCTGAATATCCAGCCGCTGCGTGATCTCTTTCACCACCGCCGCAACCGTCTTGGCCGCGAACTGCACCGTGACACGCTTCCCCGGCACCAGTGGCTGCGGAGCCATCCACACGATCGTCGCCTCAATCTCACGCGCTTCGCGCGGCGGCTGAGGATCATCCGCACGCACGATCATCTCGCCCCGCGAAATGTCAATGTCATCCGCCAGTTCGATCGCAACCGATTGCGGCGCGAAACACTCTTTGAGTTGCTCTTCACCGATGTGAATCCGCGTGATCCGCGAGCGATACCCGCTGGGGCGCACTTCGATCTCATCGCCGATGCGCAGCACACCCGCCGCCATCTGCCCTGCGTAGCCGCGATAGTCGTGATGATCCTTGCTTTGAGGGCGAATCACGTACTGCACCGGCAAACGCACCGCCACCCCGGTCGGCCCCGTGCACGTGCTGCCTCGATCGGGAACTGCCTCAAGGAACTCAAGCAGCGCAGGTCCGGTGTACCACGGCATCACGCCGGTCCGCTCCACCACATTGTCGCCCTTCAAGGCCGAGATCGGGAAGAAACTGATCTGGGCCCGCTGTGCGACCGGAGCATCTCCATCCGGCTTTGCGTTCGCGGCGAATCGCTCGAAATCGCCCCGAATCTCTGCAAATCTCGCCTGCGAATACTCGACCAAATCCATCTTGTTCACGCACACGATCAGGTGCGACACACCCAGCAGCACCGCGATGCAGGCGTGTCGGCGCGTCTGCTCGACCACCCCCTGCCGCGCATCGATGAGGATTACCGCCACATCCGCGGTGCTCGCGCCCGTCACCATGTTGCGCGTGTATTGGACGTGCCCGGGCGTGTCCGCCAGAATGAACTTCCGCGCAGCCGTGGCGAAATACCGATATGCCACATCGATGGTGATCCCCTGCTCACGCTCCGCGCGCAATCCATCGGTGAGCAATGCAAGATCCACCTCTTGGCCCGCCCCCGCTCCACCTCTCGCAGCCGTGGTCTTGCGCACCGCATCCAACTGATCATCGTGAATCGCCTTGCTGTCGTGCAGCAAGCGGCCGATCAGCGTCGACTTTCCATCATCCACGCTGCCGCAGGTGATCAGCCGCAAGAGGCCGCCAGTACTCGTAGAGGGACTCGTCATCAGAAGTACCCCTCTTTCTTGCGGTCTTCCATCGCGGCATCACTAAACGTGTCATCCAATCTCGCCCCGCGCTCGCTGGTGCGGCAGGCAATCGTCTCCTCAATAATCTCCATCGGCGTCGATGCCGGGCTTTCCACACCTGCTGTGCAGGTCATGTCGCCAACAGTGCGAAATCGCACCGTGCGCCGTTCCAATTTCTCTCCAGCGCGGGCCGGAAAGAAATCCGAGGTCGGGCAGATGCGCCCGGCACGCATCACAATGTCGCGCTGGTGGGAGAAATAGATCGATGGCACCGGGATCTTTTCCACCACGATGTACTCCCACACATCCAACTCCGTCCAATTGGAAAGGGGGAACGCGCGAATGTGCTCGCCACCATCACCCGCCACCGTGCCGCGGCGGATGCGCCCGTTGTACAGGTTCCACAACTCCGGCCGTTGATTGCGCGGATCCCACTGCCCAAGATCATTGCGGAATGAGAAAATCCGTTCCTTGGCCCGGGCCCGTTCTTCATCCCGCCGCGCGCCACCAAACAACGCATCAAAGCGGAACTCGGAAATCGCATCCAGCAGCGTGGGAATCTGAGCCAAGTTGCGGCTGGGCGTCGCGCCCCCCACCGCCGGTTCTTCATGAACGAGCCCCTTGGCGATGGCCTGATCTACGGTGCGGACGATCAGCCGCTCGCCAATCTCCCTTACCAGATCATCGCGATACTGGATCACTTCCGGAAAGTTGTGGCCGGTATCGATGTGCACAATCGGGAACGGCAACTTGGCTGGCCAGAAGGCCTTGCGGGCCAGGTGCAGCATGACAATCGAATCTTTACCGCCGCTAAAAAGGAGCGCGGGGCGCTCAAACTGGGCAGCCACCTCGCGGATGATGTGGATCGACTCGGCTTCGAGAGAGCGCAGGTGTGTCCATTGTGCGGATGGGTTTGCCGAGATCGTCATATCCGAAACGCTCAACGGAAGCTCCTTGGGCCAGTGGGGAGGAGGCAAGTGTAGTGGGCTGAAACCTGCATGGGTCAATTCAAGATCCACATGGCCAGGATGACAAGACCGAGGGCGATCACATGAATAATCCAGATCAGACAGGCGAACCCGAATTGCCGGCGCGTGGACAACGCGAGAATGCGCTGGCGCGAGTGGTACATGAGCAGAACACTCAAACCACTGATGAACCCGAAGATGTCGGCAGCGATGATGGGCCACGGCGCTCCCTGACCAGGTGGCAAGTTGCGGCCGATGGTCATGGCGATGGGGATGAGGACAAAGCATGCCGCGACACCAGAGAAGCAGCCGGGCGCCAGAGCAACGACAAACCAGCCGAAGTGCGGCCGGGCCGAACCGACTTTGAGAATCAGCGGCTCGCCACATTCGGGACATTGTGCGACCTTGATATCACGCACGTCATACGCGCAGCGCGGGCAAGGTGCAGAGCGACCTTGGAGATAGGCAATGACCGCGGAATCTTGATCGTGTTGATTCTCAATGTGCATGATGGCACTGGCGGCAGCAGGTGTGAAGACATGCACTCAACGATGCTGACGTGCGAAAGGTTCGCATGCGGCAGCATCCTACTGAGGGAGATAAAGCATCGTTTGAAGAGGATTAGGCCAGAAACATGGATTTTTGATTTTTTCCAGGCAGTCTATTGACATATTCCTGTATTGGTATATATTATCGTCATGGCCCGATCACCAACCACATCTGACGCTTTCACAGCCATCGCCGAGCCTCGGCGGAGGGAAATCCTGGGAGCGCTGGCAGACTACGAGAGTGAGAATGAGACAACAGAGTGCGATGTGACGTGGCTGGTTGAAGAGCTTGGCTGGCCACAGCCGCAGGTTTCCAAGCACCTGGGCGTCTTGCGCAAGGTGGGGCTTGTCAGCGTGACGCAGCGAGGAAGGCGTCGCTTGTATCGACTCAATGGTCAGCAGTTGCGGCCCGTGTATGAGTGGATCAAGAACTATGAGAAGTTCTGGGATCACCAGTTGCAACGCATCAAGGACCGGGCGGAGCAGATGGAACGCGACAAACAGAACAAGAGCAAAAAAGAAGGAGACAGACGATGACGACCACGAACGAGACGGTTCAGACCTTGGACATTCGCAAGGACATTGCGATTGCAGCGAGCCCAGACATTGCGTTTGAGGCCTTGCTGGAGGAACTTGGCCCAGGAAGCGTGATGCCGGATGGCAAGCCATTTCCGATGAAAATCGAGCCATGGGTGGGCGGACGCTGGTATCGCGATCTTGGCGAGACCGGAAGCCACAAGTACGGGCACCTGTGGGGGCACGTTCAGGTGATTAAGGCCCCGACGCTTCTGGAACTGACTGGTCCGATGCCGATGTCGTTTCCCGCGATCAATCACGTGCAGTATCGCCTGAAGGCAGAAGGGAATGGCACGCGGCTATCGCTGGTGCACCGAGCGATGGGACTGTTGCCTGCCGAGCTTCGCGAGGGGATGCCGGAAGGGTGGGCGCATGGATTGAAACGCATCAAGGAAGTGGCGGAGCACAAGGCACGCCGCTGATTGAAACACTCAACGTACGACCATACAGGCACTCATAGAACGGATCAACACCATGACACCTCCATCATCGCACTCGATCGATTCGAACTCCCCCACTGCTGCACACCGCGTCGTGACACGTGAGGAGTGGCTGAAGGAGCGGACTGCGCTGCTTGCCGAAGAGAAGTCGCTTACCGCACAGCGTGATGCTCTGGCAAGGAAAGTGCGAGACTTACCCTGGGTCAAGGTCGACAAGTCATACACCTTTGACGCACCGACAGGAAAGAAGTCACTTGCTGATCTCTTTGGCGAGCGCAGCCAGTTGGTGATCTACCACTTCATGTTTGATCCGACGTGGTCGCAAGGGTGTATGTCGTGCTCGTTTGTTGCTGATCACTATGCGAATCTGGTGCTGCACCTGGCACATCGAGATATCTCATTCATCACGGTATCGAAGGCTCCGCTGCAGAAGTTGGATGCGTTTCGAAAGCGCATGGGGTGGAACTTTCCCTGGGTCTCGGCAGAACACACGGATTTCAGCCGCGATTTTGGAGTTTCCTTCACGGATCAGGAGATCCTGGGGGGCAACACTGTGTACAACTACGTGAAATCTCCATTGCCGATGCGTGAGCTTCCTGGCCTATCGGTTTTTGTCAAGAACGCGCGGGGAGATATCTTTCACACCTATTCGACATTTGCACGCGGACTGGAAGAGTTCCTGACCGCATATCGCTACATCGATATCACGCCCAAGGGGCGCGATGAAGCGCAGACGGGTGGTATGGGTTGGCTGCGGCACCGCGACCGGTATGACGATGCGAACTTTGTGGTGCCGTGGGCTGAAAAGCCCGGAATCACAGCTCCATTGCAGCGGATGTGAACGGGGGCTCCAATCATGGATTGTTGTTGTGAACACGATCGCGGAGCGGCCACGGATGCAGACTTTGCAACGCGGAACTTGAAATCTGCGGCGGGTTGGCGGCAGAGGGTTGGCGTAGGGATTCAGTGGGCGGTACCAGTGTGCATTTTGGCACTGGTGCCCAAGTGTCCGGTGTGTGTCGCCGGATATGTGCTGCTGTTCACAGGAATAGGGATCAGCACTTCCGCAGCGAGCACTTTGCGTTGGGGATTGATCGCGACGTGCGGAGTGATACTGGGGTTGCTGGCACTGCGCTTCTGGCTGAAGAGACGAACACATCCCTCGCAAGCAGGTTAAGGAGAATGCCAGCTCACAGATGTTGGCGTTCCCAGGGCAGGAACATCGCTTGCAATTGGCGGTAGACTGTTTGCATGCGAATGTCCATACCAGCGATTCTCCGCTCGTCCATCTGTGTACTGATTGGGCTTTGTGCCGCGGTGCTTCTGGCGGGGTGCAATGCCTCTGCTCAGAAGCGGCATGATGCAGACTTTGTCTTTGTCTATCTGAAGTCCGGTCCTAAGAGCGGGCAAGGTGACAAGGACACTCGACAGAAGATGTTCGCCGGACACATGGCCAACATTCAGCGGCTGGCGGATGAGAAGAAGCTGGTGATCGCCGGACCATTTGCCAAACCGACGGACAAAACCTGGCGTGGCATCCTGATCATGGACGTGGCAAAGACGGAAGAGGCGAGGGCACTGGCGGCGACAGATCCGGGTGTGCAGGCGGGTGAATTCGTCGCCGATGCGCACGCGATGCGCGCTTCTGGCTCGATGCGAAATCTGCTGGCGTTTGAGGAAGAGTTGAAGCGTGAGACCGGGAATGAGCCGGTCGCGCCCGGCCAACCGCCAAAGAACATCCGCGCGTATGTAATGATCACTTGCGAGGATTTTCAACACACCAGTGCGGCAGTGTCGCGATCGACCTTGCGTGATTCGGTGGTGTGGTCGGGGCAATTCAGCGGTACACCACGCGGCGTGATCGTGGTGGATGAGACGGATGCGGAGCAGGTGCGCACATCACTGAAGGATGCGGGAGCGTGCGCGATCGATGGGTGGTGGTCAACAGTTTCACTGATGCGGTTGCGCGACAAGGCACCATCCCTTGCAGAACCGACCGAACAATAAACTGGTTTCCAGTTTTGCAGGATCATGTCGCCGCATCAGCACTGAATAGATGGGAATGAAGGACCCGAGCAGGGTCGGAAGGTTTCCAGCGACATGTAGTTGAGCACCTTGGCGACGCGGAATCCGGAATTGAGGGCGGATCGGAAAATCGCCGTCTGACTCATGGGAACGATGACTACGGCCATAGGGGGCGGGATGTGCCGCGCAGTCTGTGAAGCAAGGAGGAGAAGGTCCTCATTGGTTTCTGCAGAGGCGTGGCCAAAGAGCGTGGCGATCTGATAGGCCACGACTTTCCCGCCGCGTTCGCGCACGAAGGCGGGGAACTGCATGTCGAGGAGACGAGCGGCATCTTTGGCGCGGGAGAAGCCGTAGTGAGCCGTACTCAAGCGTTCGACGTGCGGCAGGTCTGAGGCGACCATGGGGCGGACCGCGGGATCGGCAACCTCCGCTGGCTTGGGATGCATCAACGCACCGGAATCGCGCCAGTTGAACCCAAGGGAGGTGTAGAGGGAGAGAGAGGTAGTGTTCACGGCCTCCTGAAACAGACGAACGTGCGCTGAGGGGCCGCGACGGCGGCGGGCCTCATCGATGACCCATTGCATGAGCTTGCGACCGACACCTTTGGCCTGCACGGTGGGATCGACGGTGATGGGGCCGACGCCGCATACTTCATCAGCGTGGAGCAGGAAGTTTGAACCGAGGATGCGATCGTCTTCGACGGCCACCACACCAATGTAATCAGGACGATGAAGAACACCGCCGATGATGAGTCGCCCCACTTCTTCGCTGGGGACATCGCGGGAGACGTTGTGACGCAGATGCAACGTGTCGAAGGCGAGATGACAGATGCGGGCGAGTGGTTCGAGGTGCTTTGCTTCAGCGGGAATGAGTTCGAGAGGCATGTGAAAACCTGGGTGATTGTCGACGGTGAGAAACGAGTGCGTGCGAAGGCACAGCGCGCTTCGCAGTTCACTGCATTCAAGAGTACTGGGGAAAGCCGGTGTTTGCTTTCACAGTGAACGCCGCGAAGCGGCAAAGTTCACATACGGACGTCAGGGAGGCGCGAAGCGGATTTAACCCATGCGATGAATTGCTTCTCATTGAAGGCGACGCCAGCGTTGATGGAATCGTCTTCGCTGATATCGAGATAGCGAACTTGCGGTTGCTTGGATTCGCCTGGGGGCATGGGTTGGAGAGAGGTGCCACGGAAAAAGGCGACTTTGACGTACTTTGCGAAGCAGTGCATGCTGAGGAACCACTCAGATTCTGGAGCGGAGGGAGCGGCGTAGAGGGGCGAATTCCATTTCACGGCTTTGCGCACATTGGGAACTGCGCGGGCGATGAGCGCATCGATGCGCTGCGCTGTGATGCGTTTCCAACCGGGGATGGCGGCGAGGTATTGCTGAACTGGCGCATCACCGTACCCCTTGGCGATCTGCGGGTTGTCGCCGGAGAGGAGTTTGACCTTGGGCTTTGAAGCGGCCTTTGTCGTAGGCCTTTTGGGCAGTTTCACGTTGGCGATGGCGGCAGCGCGAAGGAGCGCAGCGAAGGCCTTGGCGTTCAGCGTGTCGCCTTGGCGGAGGTCGATGGCGCGGCGGGCGTTGCCTTCGAGAGAGGCATTGAAGAGATGGGCGGGATCAGGGAGAGATGCGCCCTTGGGGAAGGTGAGCTTGACCGTGTTTGTGTAGGTTTCGCCCGTGCAGATGATGCCATCCAGGGACCAGACGGGAATGCCCTGCATGGCGTTGGAGGGCTTTTTCCACTTGCTTTCTTCGGTGATGTCGGGAAGAGCTTTTTGGATCTGGGCGCGGATGCGATCAAGCATCTGGGCTTGCCAAGTACCACCGCTCCTCAACGGATTGGAATTGGGAGCAGACTCCTTTTCATTCCCAACTGGCCCTTGGCGCTTGGCTTTTAGGTTCATTCGGCACTCCACATTCCCGTGCTGCGTAGGCAAGACGTTCAACTTTCCATGGTGACATAGTCAACTTCACCAGTCTTGGTGAATTTCACTGCAATCACATAGTTCGTCACATCTTCAGGCAAAGTGAAATCGAAACAATCCAATTCATCATCGCCTCCCCAGTGCTTTGTGAATCGGACCAGATCGAGGACTTTTGGAATAGAGGGGCTGGGCGTTCCGGTGTGCTGGATCCAATACGCGGAATCGATCTCTGAAATGTGGTGAGTGACAAACTCTTCGACGCACTCGTTGAGAGGTTGGGCACGAATCGCCGCGATGCTGACGGCCTTTCGACGTGCGATCTCTCGGCGCCTCTTCCAGTCATTGAACATCAGCTTCTCACTTTCACCACGAATTTGTCGTTCCGTCTTTGCTATTTCGGCCGCGCGGCAACTCCCGCTTTCGTCTCATCGAGACGCTTTTGCTGAGCTGCGGCCTTGATGTCGTATCCCTTGGCGGGTTCGGCAGCGTGCCACTGGGTGTAGAGATCGGCGAGGGCTTTGAGGTACGGCATGTGGCGGCCAGCGGGCGGGTTCTTCTTTTCGCCGATGGTACGATCGGCCTCGAGGAGTTCCTTTTCGGCATCAGCAAATCGCTTGGAGAGCGTGAGCAAACGGCCAAGCTGCATGCGGGTGTTGGCGGTGCGGGCATCTTCATCGCCAAAGACCTTGCTCATGCGTTCGAGAGCTTCTCGCAAGAGAGGTTCGGCCTCGGAGAGATTGTCACGTTCGCGGAGGAAGACGCCGAGATTGACGATGGCGTTGAGGGTGCTGACGTTGCTATCGCCCCCGACGCGGCGGTAGCGTTCGAGGAGGTCGCGGTAATCACGGTCGGCATCGGCGAACTTGCCGCGGGCTTCGGTGATGCGGCAGAGATTGCTGCGGACATCGAGGGTGTCGATGTGCTCGGGGCCGGAGATGCGTTCGCGGGCTTCGAGGCAGGGGCGAAGGAGTTGCTCGGCCTCATCGATGCGCTCAGCGCGAATGAGGACATTGGCCAGAGCATTGGTGGTGATGAGGCGGCCGACATGATCGGGACCCCAGGTGGGCTTGGCGGCTTCGAGAAGATCGCGGTATCGCGTCTCGGCCTCGCGGAGATCGCCACTATCAAAGGAGACGCGGGCGAGCTGGCTCATGGCGTTGAGCGTGGAGGGGTGAGCGGGGCCCAAAGTGCGGCGGTAGCCATCGAGGGCGGTGCGGAGGAGGGGCTCGGCCTCGGAAATCTTGCCACCCTGGCGAAGAAGGTTGCCGAGCATGAGGCCACTGAAAAGGGTGCTGGGGTGATCACTGCCGAGGGTGCGGCGGTTGGCCTCGAGGGCAGCGCGGGTGACATCCTGAGCGCGGTCGAATTGATTCAGAGCGCCCAAGGTGTTGGCCAGCGAGGTCATGCAAGTGAGTGTGGTGGGATGATCGAGGCCGTGCACGCGCTTGGCACTCTCGACGACTTCTTCCAAGAGGGGCAGCGCTTCGGCGTAGCGACCCATGGAGTTTCGCAGTCCGGCGAGGTTGTGCGTCCAGACGAGGACATCGCGATCGTCTGTGCCAAACTCACGCTTGCCGATCTCGTAGGCCTCGCGCCAGTAGGGCTCACCTTCCTTGAGCTTGCCCTGCTCGATGAAGAGGAAGCCGTAGGTGTTCATGGAGATCAACGTGTCGCGCTGGTTGGCAGCGATCTTCTTGCGGCCTTCGAGGGATTCGCGGAGCAAGGGTTCAGCATCGGCGAACTTGCCCTGAGCGCGGAGAATGTTGCCCAGATTGCCCATGGAGTTGAGGGTGTCGGCATGGTCTTTACCGAAAACGCGATTGCGGGCTTCGTAGGCCTGACGGTACTTGGCCTCGGCTTTGGGGACTTCACCTTTTTCCTCGAACATGGTGCCGAGGGTGTCAATGGATGTGAGAGTGTCGGGGTGATCGGGGCCGAGTTCGCGCTGGCGGATTTCCAAGGCGAGCTCTTCGAGGGCGATGGCCTCAGGAAATTTGCCCAGTGTCTTGTAGAGATTGGCGAGAGTGTGTTTCAGAGATGCGTTGACGGTGGGTTGATCTTTGAACTGGGCATCGATCTGGGTGATGGCGGGGAGGATGATGGTGGATTCGATGAGCCGCGCTGCGGCATCAGTGGCGTTGACCTGATCAAGATCAGCGTTGAAGGTGCGGATGCGCTGATCACGATTGGCCTCGACTGTTTCGCTCTTGGTCAGGGCTGCGGTGAAGCGTTCCTTGACATCTTTCATCAACTGCTCGCCGGCCTTGATGGGATCGATGTCGCCGAGCATCTTGGCCTGAAACTCTGAGACCATTTTGAGTTGATCGGCGCGAGTGCGGGCGGTGGTTTCGGCGGCGACGGCGAGCTCGCGCTGCTTGCTCTCCGCCTGCTGGGCAGTCACGGCAATGTCGCGCT
>CAYTYD010000052.1:0-15581 GCA_964441555.1 uncultured Phycisphaeraceae bacterium
GCGTGAAAAAGTGCACGATGCGCGTTGTGGGATAAGGACTTAGGACATTTTTGCGGGATGGTCCAATAAGACGTTTTCGTGTACCACCGGCGCGCGCGCGCCGGCGTCGTTCTTAACAATCGCCGAAGGCGATTGAGAGGTGTCGAGGGGTCGAGGGGTCGAGGGGTCGAGGGGTCGAGGTGTCAAGGTGTCGAGGTGTCGAGGTGTCGAGGGGGTAAGGCAGGAAGAGGTGATTTCATATGCCGCGGAGTGTGATCGTTGTGGGGCGAAACAACGGAGACTCACCGGCGATGGTGTTGCGGGCCAGCGTGAAGGAGTTCACGTATCCACTGACCGCCCACCTTCAACGACCGCAGCGGTGCAGTGGCACGAAATGCAAGAGGTCAGCGCCGCTTGCCGTTTGATTTCAGTCGCGACGTCGGGCCTGCGGCCCGCTCGTCGTTCGAACTATTTCTGAGGAAGCGCGGGTGAGGAGACGTGTGAACAACAGCGCGTCATGAACCCGCTTCCAAGGGCACCACACTTATCGCTTTGAATGTGACGATTGAGCGATGTGAAAAGAAACTGGCCTGCGCTTACGCGCAGACCAGGAGTTGGTCATCATGCTTTCGTTCGCGAGCACACTGCTCACGGATACGACACTCAGGGCGTGCGAGAGGCCGTCTTGACCTCATACTCGTAATCGATGGAGAAGGTCTTGAAGTTCACCTTGATGTGGGACTTGCTGGCATCGCCTTGCGCGGTGGCCATGTCCTGATCGGTCTTGGTGTCACCCATCACCGTGAACGACTGAATGAAGGGATGCGTCACCGTCTCGGTGAACAGATCGGTGCCGTTGGCATCGCGGAAAGTCCATTCCTGCTTTCTGGGCATATCGCTACGAACCGACTGACCGACGCCGAGCGTTTGCACCGTCACCCAATCGGAGGCGTATGAGCCGCGTGTCTTGTCCCCGTCGCGCCCATTCTTGGAGTTGGATTCGTACATTTGGACAGCGAACTTCCCCTGAATCTCGCGATCATTCTTGGGATTGACACGAAAATCCGCACTGACTGTCGTGGTCGGGCCGTGTCCCTTGAACTCATTGTCGTATGCGGGCTTCGTGATCACCTTTGGCTTCGGACCAATCCCCGCCATGACGAACTTCGTGCCCACGGACTTCGGCACGTTCACCTCTATCATCGGCGAGTGATACTCGGGCCAGAAAGTGAGCGCGTCAGGGCGCACTTGCTTGGTGTCGGGCTTCTTCACGACCACATCGGGATGCACGACGGGCTCCATCACGGCGACGGAAACCTTTTCGCGTGTGTTGGACGTAAGGACCTCGATCGCAGCCCATTCGGCCAGACGAGCGCGGTTCTGCTCATTGAACGGCACGACCAGCATGTATGGTGTTTGCATCGACGCCACGAGCGGAATCTCGACACCGCTCTTGGTGCGGGCAATGACGCGAACCCCCGGCGCGTTCAGGTTTGCGCCGGTCACAACCCAATCCAAAGTCACCGCCGTGCCAATGTCGCGTCGATCCAGCGTCGTCGCCTTGGGGAGCGCGATCCTCGTGATCGGGATGGGCAATGGCTTGTTCCCGATCTTGGCTGCGAGCGTTCGCAGGTCGAACACTACCTGCTCTCTCACGTAGTCGAACGTGAAGGGAGCCACGACACTTCCCTGCTGCATGGTTTGGGAGAGCATGTTCCGAAGTTCACTCTGCGTATTCCGAATGATCTCCTTCTGTTCAGCGGTCGCCTGCGAGAGGATCTTCTCCAATTCGCCGGGAGCATTCTCAACCGTGACGCGAACACGTTCCACACCTTCGGTGCCATTGTTCATCGAACTCGCCAAGTCCTCGATTGAACGGGCCACAGGTTTGAGCCCGAGCGGGTCACACCCCTGCATCGCCAGACCCACCGTGGAAAGGAGAATCGCCACCGTCCACACTCGGACACGTTTCGTGTTAATCGTCAACATAACATTCGCACTCCATGCGCATCGCGAGAACGCAACGATGTTGATTTCCTGCCCGTGACTCGCGACACCGCGACCATGGGTAGTTTCCATCCAAAGCTCTTGTACGGTGTAGTGTGCTTCTTGTTTCGCGTTTTGAGATGTGCAACAAAATCAAAGCGGCAAGTGGCTCACACTCCGGCACTTAGATTCCTGATTTGGAGATAACTGACGCTTTCCGCACCGAGTCCGAACCGCGTTCCAGGCGTGATATCGCAGGTTGTCGCATGGACAACATCGCGAATGTATGTTGTAGCAGCGACGTGCCGTTATCTGTTCGTACTAAACGAGGACCAAACCCTCAAGACCATCGCGTTATCCACACCTACACACAACAAGCGACACTTTCACGTACTTGGTAAAGGCGCTAATTGACGAACACCAAGGTCGTACTCTTTCACCATAGAAGATCACGAGAAGGGAAGTTGTTTGAGTTCATGCTGCGAGTCTCGCGGCGCAAGGTGAAAGAAGTGTGTATTGAGGGAGCGTGGAAAGTGGGAAGACGATTTCCACGGGTTGCGTTCGAAGACTCGCTCCACTAGTGGCTACATTCCGTCGCTCCGTTGGAGCGAAAGAGTTGTGGTCACGGGCCTGTGCATCGGGAGACCGTGTGGACATGTGGAGGGCGTCTACCGGGGGTGTGGCTTCGCCACGACCCCCGGCTATCTACTTTCACCACTACGTGGTGAGATGCACAGACAAACCTGATTCAAAAGAAAAACCCTGAGCTCGCGCTCAGGGTTCTCTGTCTTTTGCCTTAACCCTGGTGCCAAAAAAGAGCCCTGAGCTCGCGCTCAGGGTTCTCTAGTGTTGATGCCTGATGCCTTCTACTCAGAAGTTAATCATCCGCCCTTCGCTGCCCAGCGCGGCTTCGTGCACGGCTTCGTGCATCGTCGGGTGGGCGTGGACGGTGGCGATGAGTTCCTCGCTGGTGGCTTCGAGGCGGCGGGCCAAGGAGAGCTCGGCGATGAGTTCGGTGGCGGATTCGCCCATGATGTGCGCGCCAAGGATCTCGCCGCGGGGCAGGCCGCGGATGATCTTGCACATGCCATCGGTGGAGCGCACCGCGATCGCCTTAGCCAGCGCGGAGAAGGGGAAGGTGCCGACGGCGTAATCCTTGTCCTTGACTTTGCCCATCTGCTTGAGCTCGCGCTCGGTGAAGCCGACGCTGGCGACCTGCGGATGGCAATAGGTGCAGCCGGGAATGACACCGTAATCCATGGGGTGCGGCTCGTGATTCCACTTCTTGAGCTTCCAGGCGATGCGCTCAACGCACAGAATGCCCTCTTCGCTGGCGACGTGGGCGAGCCAGGGCGGGCCGATGACATCGCCGATGGCGTAAATGCCGGGGAGGTTGGTTTTGTAGTCGATTGGCTCGCTGGTGGTGCCGCTGCCGGGGCCGTTCCAGCCGCGGGGGACAAAGTCGGTCTTGATGTGATCCTTCCAGGTTTCCAGACCCAGCGACGCATCAAAGAGGCCGTCGTAGCGTGCCTTCACACCGATGGCCAAGAGCACCTTGTCGCCTTCGATGACTTCCTTCTTGGTTTGATCGGGGGCCATTTTGCCATCAGCACCCGCGACCATGGGAGCCACCGTGACCTTGACACCTGTGGCCGTCTTCTCGATCCCCATCGTGGTGGTGTTGGTCTTGATCTCGAGGCCGTGTTTGCGATACACCTTCTCCATGGCGGTGGAGATGTCATCATCCTCGACGGGGAGAATCCGCGACATCATCTCGATCACCGTCACCTTGGTGCCGAACTGGTGATAGAAGTAGGCGAACTCCATGCCGATGGCGCCAGCGCCGACCACGATCAATCGCTTGGGCTGTTCTTTATTGAACATCGCCTCGCGCGCGCCCCAGATCTTGTCGCCATCAAACTTGGCGAAAGGAAGATCGCGAGCCACCGAGCCGGTGGCGACGATGATGTTGGTGGCGGTGATGGTCTCGCGGGGTTTGGGTGCGATCGTCGCGGGAGCATCGGTCCGCTCTTCCTGCAACTGCGCGTCATACAGCTCGATCTTGCAGGGCTGACCGTTCTTGGCTGCCGAGACGATCTTGGCCGAGGCCACGATGTTCTCGATCTTGTTCTTCTTCATCAGGAACTCAACACCCTTGTTGAGCTTGCTCGCCACATCGCGGGAGCGGCCGATGACCTTGGTCCAGTCAAAGGAGACATCGCCGGAGAGCTTCAGGCCCCAGGCCTCGCGGTCCTTGAGTTTTTCCATCAGCTCGGCATTGGCCAAGAGCGCCTTGGAGGGAACGCAGCCCCAGTTCAGACACACGCCGCCAAGCTTGGCGCGCTCGACGATGGCCGTCTTGAAGCCAAGCTGGGCCGCGCGAATCGCGGCCACATATCCACCCGGGCCACCACCGATCACAACGATGTCAAAGTGCTTATCTGCCACGCGAACCTCGCTTTTCCGGGCCAGACCTGGTCAGATGTGCTGACGGGGTCTTCCCGGGAATGGATGAACCAAGCCGCGACCCGATGGGCACCCGTGCCGCACCGAGCCAAGGGGGAGGAGTGTAGGAATCGGGAGGGGGGATTGGGGGATGCTGTGGGGAGTGGGGTTGAGGGCCCGACAGGGTTACTGCATCAGCCCCGCCGCCCTGCGCCACACCATGACCTGGCCCAGGTGGTAATTCTCATGGGCGGTGATCAGGTACATCGCGATCGCGCCGAGCGTGGGGGCAAACTTCTGCAATTCTTCCGGTGCGGGGCGGTTGAAATGCGTGGCGTGTTTGGCACGAATCGCGGCATCCAGAAGCGCGTGCCGCTGCGTCAATTGGGCCAGCACCGTTGCGGTCGGCGCGTGGGCCTTGGGATCGTTCACGGGCTTTGAGCCAGGGCCAAACTTGGTTCCCTCGGCGGGATCAAAATCAGGACACTGTTCATCCAGCAGCGTCAACAGCCACCCCGCGCTCACATTCAGGTGCCCCAACGTCCACGCCGGATGGTTGACCACGCCAGCGGGTTGTTCGGTCATCCGCGCTTCGGGAATGTCCTTGACGGCATCTTTGACCCATTTCAGCGAATCTGAGAAGAGCTCAAGAGAGATATCCAAGGGGCCGTTACCGGTGGTGGGCTTTGCCGATGGTGAGGTCAAAGACATGGGGGAATCTCCAAAGTGGTGATGGGGGTGAAGGCGGGTGCCCTCAGGATGGCTTGGATGCCGCCACCGGCCCAGGGTTGCAACATGGCCATCAGGCCCCCATACTACATATATGGATACTTCCCCCCGTGGTTGCGCCTCCCCCACTCTTGCTGCTCAGATTCTGCTGTTTGCCGGGATCGGCGCTGCAGGGCTGGCGATCAGCGCGTGCAGCACCGCGCGAACGGGGAGTGGGACCGAGTGGCTGGATGTGAGCATGGATGGAAAGGTCGCCGAGTGGCCGGCAGACGCCTCGGTGGCGATGGATGATCAATTCGCGTATTTCAGATTGAGCGTGCAGAATGAGCAATTCACACTGCAGGCCGCGCCGCAGACTGTGGCGGTGCTGATTGATTGTGATGCGGACCCGGCGACGGGGAAATATCTTTATCTGGGTAAGGATGAACAGGGGCGGGCCAAGAAACTGGGCGCGGATCTGGAGATTCAGTTCTCACCGATGAACGCGGCGGACCCAGCGAAACCCAAGAAGGGTGTGGCGTTATTTGCATTAGCGAAGGATGGATCACGGACTGCGATTGAACGCGGGACACTGGATGTGGTGTTTTTGCCGACGTATGCGAGCCCGTGGTATGAGTTGCGGGTGTCGCGGCACATGAAGGGGCGGGCGAACTTGCCGCAACGCGGGCTGTTTTCGAATGGTGCGACGACGGGCGTGTTTGTGTTGTATGGGGATAAGCCGGCGACGGCGGGGCAGATCGTGGGGTATGCAGATCCGTTTGGAATTGCATCACCACCGGCACCGGCGGCAGCGCCGCAGTGGCGGCCGACGGTGATGGATCTGCCCAAGAAGGAGAGCCGCGAACTGCGGGTGGTGAGCTACAACGTGATCAAGAGCAAACCGCTGTCGAGCCCGGATACGTTCAAGCGGATTTTTGATGCGTTGGAGCCGGATTTCATTTTGCTGCAGGAATGGGAAGCGGATGACACGGTGACGCAGGGGTGGTTCACTGCGCTGGTGAGCTCGCCCACTGGGTGGTTTGTGCAGGCGAGCCCGGCGGCGGATTGTGCGATCATTTCGCGGCACGCATTGACGAGCTTTGGCAGTGACGCGCCGGAGGGTGTGGAGAACCCGATGCCGCTGAGAGAAGGACAGACGCCGCGGCCGTGGACGCCGAGATTTCTGGGGGCGTTTGCGCATACGCCACTGGGGACGGTGGTGCTGGGGAGTGGGCATCTCAAGTGCTGCGGGAGCAAGGACAGCCCGGAGGATCAGTTGCGGATCGCGGAGACTGAGTCGATCAATCGTTATCTGCATGGTGGGTTGGTGACATCTCCGGCGAAAATGCGGATCATCGGCGGAGACATGAATCTGGTGGGGTCGCGGACACCATTGGACAACCTGGTGAGGCAGTTGGATGGCGGGCAAGATTTGGGCGTTGCAGAGCCGGTGGTGCTGGGGACGCCGATCAAGTACACGTGGTATGACAACGCGACGGAGTTCACGCCGGGGCGGTTGGATTACATCACCTATTCGATGAGCTCGCTGGAAGTGTCGCGGGCGTTTGTGCTGGATACGACGATCCTCGCGGAGGAATCGTTGTATCGGATCGGGCTTTCACCCAATGACACGCTGGGAAGTGATCACTTGCCGGTGGTGGTGGATTTCAAGGTGAAGTGAGCGACTTTGCCTACTTTGCCTGCCCATCATTCTCAGTACCGGTATCTGTCACCTGAGCGCGGATGCGCACGCCACCTCCAGGCAATTCGTCCACCAGCCCGAGTTCCTTCAACGCTTCCAGCGCGGCTTGCTGCTCGGCCTTCTTCTTGTTGTTGGCCCAGGTGGCGTTGTAGCGTTTGCCGGCAATCTCGGCGACGACTTTGAAGGCCTTGGCGTGGTCGGGGCCCTGCTCATCCAGAGTGCGATAGACGGGCACGGCGTTCAGGAATTGCTGGGCGTGCTGCTGCAGGACACTCTTGAAATTCTCATGATGGCCGCTGGAAGCGTGCTCGTCGATCAGGGGTTCGAAGTGGCGGAGGATGAAATCGTGAGCGACAGCCGGACCACCATCAAGGTACATCGCTGCGACGACAGATTCGAGCACGCCCGCGGCGAGAGATGCGGGGATGCGCTGCGAGGAACCCTTCATGCCCTTGCCAGTGGTCAGTAGCGCGGGGAGGCCGAGCTTGACGGCAACGGCAGCGCAGGTCTGACGGGAGACGACGGCGGATTTGATCTTGGTGAGATCGCCTTCGAGGTATTCGGGAAAACGCTCGTAGAGGCGCTGGCAGACGACGAGGCCCAGAACGGCATCGCCGAGGAATTCGAGACGCTCGTTGCTTTCGACGCGGGTTTCGGAAACCGAGGCGTGGGTGAGTGAGCGCAGCAAGAGCGTGGGATCGTTGAAGCGATACCCGATGGCGTCTTCGGCGGTTTGTCGAGCCAGTGGATCCATGCGAAGGGCGAACGCGACCTTGTGGTCTCGCCGTCACGTTATCGGCCAGAATTGGCCTTGGTATGTTGGAATATAGGGTGGTTGCCCTACCAGATTGACGTGTTTCATGCGCGGAAGGCCGATGAAGATCTCGGTTTGTTCGGTATATGAAAGGATATCTTATCAAGTGTGCGAGGCGGAGTGGCCAAGACGGGGCGGCCGGGCGTATCATCTCGGCCCGGCGCGTGTCGGCGGATCAAACGACAGAGGTTTCTCATGCATTATCCACACAAAGTCAGCAAGCGTCGCCGCAAGCGTGCGATTGGGTTCCGGGCTCGTATGAAGACCAAGAACGGCCGCAAGGTGATGAACGCGAAGCGTCGCGTTGGTCGCTCGCTGAACGTGGCGGACAAGAAGGCCTGCTAAGGGCCGTGTGGGCGGTGCAGGCATTTTGCCTGACGCTGCACAAATGGAAGCAGATCCAGAACCCGTCATGAGGCGGGTTTTGTGTTTTTGGGATCGGGTTTGATTTTGGCACGTGCCGCGGCGGCTTGGTCTGATTTGCCTTGGCGTTCGAGTATGGAGGCCCAGACATCGACGGCTTTGGCGGAGCGGGGATCGGCTTGGCCGAAGTTCTTGAGGAAGACCTCTGCCGCGCGCTGGGCGTGAGGAAGGGCATCGGCGTCTTTGGTCATGAGGACGAGGCAGCGGGCGTAGTTGAAACTGAAGGAGCCGATGGCGTTGTGCTCGGGCTTGAGAGTTTCGAGCGCGCCCTGCACGGCGATGGCGAATTCCTGCGCGGCCTGATCGAGCTCTTTGGCACCTTGCAGGCCCATGGCGATGTTGTTTCGTGTGATGAGGGTGCTGAGATTCTTGGGACCGATGGTGCGTTCCTGAACGGCGAGGATCTTGCGCTGGATCTCGACGGCTTCGACGTGCTTGCCACTCATGCTGGTCACCACGGCGATGTTGGCGAGGGTAATGAGAGATTGCGGATTGTCTTCGCCGAGCTTGGCCTTCTGCCCGTCGTACGCCTTTTGGAAGAGGATGAGGGCTTCGTCGAGGCGGCCCTGATCCTGCACGATCTTGGCGAGGTTGTTGGTGGCCAGGAGTGTGTCGACGTGATCTTCGCCGAGGCGACGGGTGAGACCATCGACCGCGCGGCGGCAGTAGGCCTCTGCACCTTCGGGGCCACTGAGCTTGCCCTGATCGATGAGACAGACGCTGAGATTGGAAAGTGAGCCGAGGGTTAACGGGTGGTCGGCACCAAGAACGCGCTCCTGGCGAGCGATGAGGTCTTTGTACATGGGCTCGGCCTCGGTCCAGCGTCCGGCGTAGTCGATGGCCTGCACAAGATTGGAGAGGAGGTTGAGCTTAGTTGCGGAATCTTCCGGTGCGACGGTTGCTTCGTAGGCCTCGCGATACAACTTTTCGGCGCCGGCGGTGTCGCCAAGGCGGCGTGTAGCGATGCCCAGAGAGTTCATGGTGTTGAGCGTGTCGGGATCGCCCTTGGGAAGAACGCGGCGTTGGACTTCAAGGACAGTGCTCAACACTTCCTTGGCCTTTTGTGGCTGAGCGCTGAAGATGTAGGCATCACCCTCGGCAACGCGGGCGCGGAGGTAATGGCGATCATCGGGAGAGAAGGGTTGAGCGGTGAGCTCAACATATTGCTGAGATTTGACGGCGAAATCGATGGCTTCCTGCGTGGCGCCGCTGCGGGCCCGGAGACCGGAAAGGTTGTTGAACGCCTCGGCAACATCGCGATAGGCCTGTGGATGACCGGGGGCCAATTCCAACACGCGCTGAAGATTGGCCTCGGCGCGATCGAGGATGGCGAGGGAGGCGTAGGTGGCACCGAGCGCGGAGCGAACGCTGATTTCCGTTTCGGGGTCCAGCGTTCCCGGGGCCAGGTCGCGCTCTGCCGCGGCCATGACATCGACGACCTTGACATCGCGTCCGTCTTTGCCGGGGTCGGCGCTGGTCATCATGCGATTGAGAAACTCGAGGGTTTTCTCGCGGCGGGTGGATTCACTGGTGGCGCGCTGACGGGCAAGATCGGCCTGATCGCGGGCGGCGACCGCTTGCTTGTAGAAAACGATGGAGGTGGCAAGACCTGCGACGAGAACTGCGATGACCGCGCCCCCGGCATAGGCGATGGTGCGGTAGCGCTTGGCGGACTTGCGCATGGTGTACCACGCACTGTCGCGGCGGGCCTGGATGGGCTCACCGGCGACAAAGTGAGCCAGGTCCTGCGCGAGCGCGGCTGCGGACTCGTAGCGGCGAGTGCGGTCTTTGGCGAGGCATTTGTGGACGATGGTGTCAAGATCTTCGGGGATGTCGCGAGCGATCGTCCGCAGGCGGGGCGGCTCTTCTTGTGCGATGCGCTGAACTGCGCCGGTCATGGATCCGGAGACATCGATGGGAAGACGGCCTGAGAGGGCTTGGTAGAGCATGGCACCGATGGAGTACATATCGGTGCGCACATCCACATCCGCTGCGGCGCTGGAGCCATCGGCGAGGGCGACCTGCTCGGGACTGGCCCAAGGCAAGGAGCCGACGAACTGCCCTGATGTGGTCACGGTGAGTTCGCGGGCGGTCTGAGAGCCGAGCTTGGCGAGACCAAAATCGAGAACGCGGGGCTCGCCGGCGGAATCAACGCGAATGTTGCCGGGCTTGAGATCGCGGTGGATCACGCCGCGTTGATGGGCGTGGCTCACGGCATCGATGATGCGTGAGAAGAGGGAGACGACGCGCTGGTAGAAAGCCGTGCCGGAGGACTCGCGGCGCAACGACGCGAGATGATCGGCCAGGGACGTGCCCTCGACAAACTCCATCACCAGATACGCAAAACCCGGTGTGGGTGGGCCGGTAATACCGCTGTCGTATACACGAACGATGCCCGGATGCCGCAGATTTGCCGCGAGATCGATTTCGCGTTCGAAGCGGCGGCGGGCTGATTCAGAGGCAAGCGCACCTTCGATCAGCACTTTGATGGCGACACGCCTGCGGGTGGAACGTTGAACTGCTGAATAGACGACCCCCTGGCCGCCACGACGGAGCTCGATCAATTCGTCATAGCCGGGGATGATTGGCGTGCCAGCGCGGCTTTGACGCGCGGAGCGGAGCTCGGCGAGAAGGCCACCTTCATCCATGAACCAAGAGCTTGAAGGAGGTGAGCCGGTCTTGGGTTCAGTGTGCATGGCATCGGGCACACCGGCGATTGGCTGGTTTGATTCACCTGGATTGGAGACGGGGTCTTCAGCCACGAGCAACCTCAATCACGATGTGATCCCTTCACACACAGCGGCCCGACTGCACTCGGCACGGTCTCTGGCCTGGTAACTACCCCTCATCTTGAATCTGAGCCGCGATGATCTGACTGAGGCGGCGGGTGATCCGGCTCTTGGCCTGGTACACCTGATCGACGGAAATGCCCAAAACAGAGGCGACGTGGGTGGCTTCGACACCGCTGACAGCGTACTGCTCAAAGGCGGAGACGTCTTGTTCGTTGAACTCGCTGACGATGGTGCGCATGGCCCGCTCCAGGTGATATTGACGCCATTGCGATTCCCACGACTGTTCGACATCACTGTCGCCCAGCGCCGTTCGCGTCATGGCATCAACATCTTCTAGACGACCAGGAAGGCCTTTCTGAAAGGATTTGCGGCACACCACGTGCACGACGACGGTTTTCAGATAAGAACGGAAAAGTCCCTTGCTGGGGTCATACTTAAAAGCTGGCATCGACTTGGAGAGCGCCAGCAGCGTCTCTTGCAGCACATCGTCGCAATCGGCCTCAGATAAGCCGCGGCGGCGGGCAAACCCACGAATCAGCGCGCCGTACTGCGAGGCAAACTCAGACCACGCATCATCACCCCCGGTGGCAAGCCGGGCCAGCAAAGTCGCATGTGTCGAGGAGCGCTCGTTCATGGCAATCTGGGAAGGATACACGAATACTCAACGTCCGAGAATCCGTGCACGGGGTTAATCTCTAGTTTGGCATCGCATTTTTCCAGTTCAGTCTTTCGGATTGTCTCAGAAGTGGGGATGATCTGCGCTACGTCCCCGGGGTTGGTAAGGCGCGCGATGCGCGTCCCAGAGTTGCGGGGTACCTGATACGGAGTGGATTTATGAAGACTTCTGCACAGCGCGTCAATCGTCTCGCTTTAGTTTCATTGGCCGGGCTCGCCGCGGCATGCGGCCATGCCTCAGCGCAATCCTCCTGGCTCAACCCGGTCGATGGCAACTGGAGCGATGCCTCCAAGTGGTCGGCGGGTGTCCCCAATGGAATCGCCGCAGTCGTCAGCCAGCCCGGCACTTACAACATCGCCTTCAATGGCAACTACAGCATCCCGTCGCTCACGCAGTCGGTCCCCGGTGTGACCATCACCATTCTTGATAACCTCACGTACTCCGTCACGGGCCCGATTTCCAACGCAGGCACTATTCGTGTGAATGATGGCGCCGGCGCCAACGGCTCTGTGATTCGCCTTGTCAATGGCTCGCAATCCATCAGCGGAACCGGCGTCATCCGCCTTAGCTCCAACGGCAACGTCAACACCGCACAGTTGACCACCAACAGCGGGTCTTGGACGATGACCCAAAACGCAGGTCACTCAGTGCGCGGCGATGGCGCGATCTATGTGCCCTTTGCCAACGGCGGGCTTATCAGCGCCGACGTCAGCGGCCGCACCCTCCTGGTGAATAACGGCTCAACAGCAAACACCGGAATCCTTCGCGCAGAAGGTGGCGGCATTCTCCAGATCAACAGCGTCAATGTCTTCGGCGCTGGCCAGTTGAACGCCAGCGGCGGCACCATCAACCTGAACAATTCCGGCGTCTCCACCCATGCGGTGTCCACTTCCGGCGGCGGTGTCATCAATATCGTGAACTCAACCTTCAACGGCGTCACCAACACCGGTTTGATTTCCGTCATTGACAACGCCAGTCTCAACATCCTTGGCGACGGCCTGGTCAACAACAGCCTGGTCGAAATCAACAACGGCTCAGGAGCCAATGGCACAACCCTTCGCCTGACGAGCGGATCAACCTCCCTCGGGGGCAACGGCGTCGTTCGCCTGCGCTCCTCCGGCAATCTCGATACCGCGCAGATCACCACCAGCAGCGGAAGCTGGACACTCACGCACGGCGCCAACCACCAGATCCGTGGCGATGGCCGCATCTACACACCCATCGATAATCAGGGCTCCATCATTGCTGATACCGACGGGCGCAATCTTGAAATCATCAGCTCGACGTCTTCGAATTCCGGTGTCATCACTGCCGAGAATGGCGGCACATTCCGCCTGGCAAACGCCACCCTGAATCAGTCTGGCACCGGTCAGATCCGCGCGCTGTCAAACACCAGCAACATCTTTCTCGACAGCAGTGCTGTGAACACCGGTTCCCTCACTTCTCAGGGATCGGGCGTCATCTACATCCGCAATACCACCCTCAGCCAGGTCACCATCGCCGGGCAGGTCGCTGTCCCTGAGAACAACAATCTCTACGTCCCCGGCGCAGGAATCACCAACAACGCCAACATCAGCGTCAACAACGGCGCAGGTCCGAATGGAACGTACATCCGCGTAGTCAGTGGCAGCACGGTTGTCGGTGGCACCGGCACGATCACTCTGAACGCCAACTCGAATCCTGACACCGCGCAGATCACCACCAACAGCGGCAGTTGGACCTACACCTCTGGCCCCGGCCAGACCATCCGCGGCACCGGACGCATCTACACCCCCATGACCAACGAAGGCACCATCGTCGCCGATCGCCCAGGGGCGCCCTTGGAATGGCGCAGCAGCACCAGCACCAACAACAATCTCGTGACAACCGCCGGAGGACCATTCAATCTCGTCTCCGTCGGCTTGAGCCAGGGAGAAAATGGTCGCATTCTGGCCAATAACGGCGATGTTTCCATCATCAGTTCCAGCGTTGCTGGCGGCACCATCGAAGGCACTGGCTCTCCGGTTTACATTCTCAATTCGACGCTTTTCAACCCCACCGTCACTGGCGACATTCGCGTTCCGAACAACAACACCCTCAACTTGCCGAACGTCGGGCTGGTCAACAACGGCACCATTCGAGTCAGCGATAACACCAACGCCAATGGCACCTACATCCGCCTCACCGGCGGTTCCGCCACCGTGACCGGCAACGGCACCGTCGTGCTCGATGCTAACGGCAATCTGGACACCGCCCAGATCACCACCAACAGCGGCAGTTGGACCTACACCTCCGGCCCCGGCCAGACTATCCGTGGAGATGGCCGAATCTACACACCACTCACCAACAACGGTCTTGTTCTCGCCGACCAGCCCGGCACCGCACTGGAGTGGATGAACACAGGCAACAGTGTGAACAACACGACGGCCCGCACTGCCAACGGTTCGGAATTGCGAATCACTTCACTCGGCCTGGCCCAGGCACCCGCAGCCCAGCTTCTGGCTTCGGATGGACCCGTCACCATCTTCAATAGCACGATTTCCGGCGGCTTTGTTCATGGCCAGAACAGCCCGGTGAACATTCTCAATTCGACATTGACCGGTCTGACCACGACGGGTGATGTGCGCGTCCTCAACAACAACACCCTCAATCTCAATGCAGCCGGAATCACCAACAACGGAAACATCTCCGTCTCTGACGGCGTCGGCGCGAATGCCACCTACATCCGACTCGTCGGCGGCACCAGCACCATCGGCGGAAATGGCTCGGTCATCCTCAAGGCCAACTCAAACCCCAACACCGCCGTGCTTGCCACCAACAGCGGCAGTTGGGCCATGGTCTTCGGTGCTGATCAGTCCCTGCGTGGGTCCGGCGCCGTGTTTACGCCAGTTGCTTTCGTCGGCACACTGAGCCCCGGAGCTCCGGAGTTCTTTGTCGGTCAGATCCAGTTTGGCGGGTCACCCGTCACGGTGACATCCACCGGCCGAGCCACCTTCGACATCATCAGCCCCTCCGAGTACGACCGCGCCACCGGCAACTCCAACTGGACACTCCAGGGTGGCACGCTCACCATTCGCTTCCCCGGCGGATTCGTCGGAGCACTTGGCCAGTCCTACACACTCATCAGTGCCAACAACGTCAGTGGCACCTTTGCCACACTCCAGCTTCCCGCTCACCCGACTCAGGGCCTCAAGTACGGCATCGACTATCGCCCCAACGCCGTCATCCTCCGCGTCACCTGCAACATCGATTTCAACTCTGACGGTGTTGTCGACCTCTTTGACTACCTCGACTTTGTGCAGATCTTCCAGGGTGGTCAGCTGGATGCCGATTACAACGGAGATGGTGTGACCGACTTCTTTGACTACCTCGACTTTGTCGCCGAGTTTGCCAACGGCTGCAACTGAATCAGATCCGTGCCGCCGCGACGTTTGAGCGGCACGATGTCCCTCACCACAGTGGGGGTTGAAGACGGTCGAGCCGGGACACACCTCCCGGCTCGACTGTTTTTTGAGATGCTCCGGGGCCGATTATCGCGCCGCTTGCTCCAGCGCGATCAACGAATAGGCCGTGATGAGCACATCGTTATCTTCCATCCAGCGCTTGTTGAGAGAGCGGAAGCTGCCATCCTCATTCTGCAGCTTGGCCAGCGCTTCGATCAGATCGGCCTTCCACTCGCGCGGGGCGGGCTTGCCATCCGCACCCACCACGTTGATCGTCGGCTGATTGCTCGCGCCTAGAGCACGGGCAAAGACCAGGTAGTAGTAGTACATGCCGTCATCGCCCACTCCCGGGTTCTCACTGAGCGTGTAGTTGCGGCTGATCCAATCCAGCACCAGTTGCACGCGTTCATCTGTGGGAGAAAGTCCGGCGTAGGCGTAGCTCTTGAATCCGGCGTATGACATGGAGCCGTAGGCGCGGAGGCGGCTTGCCTTGGTGCCGTCGGAAAGTGTCTCTTCGATCATGTTGTTTTTGGCAAAGCTCTGACCCACTCCGACGTTGTCCTTGTTCTCACTGGTGGAATAAATGAATCCTCCCTGCATGCTGCCTTGGGCATAATCCATCTTGTTCACAGAG